>DASYMP010000298.1:0-2875 GCA_036009005.1 Thermoleophilaceae bacterium
ACGATGCACGACATCGTGGTGACCGGCTACGACCCGGACGAGGGCGTGGCGCTGATCGCCGATAACGACCGCGAGGAGATCCAGCGCTGCTCGCTCGAGTCGCTCGCGCGGGCGCGCGGCTCGCAGGGCTTCCCGGGGCCGAACCACCACGCGACCTGGGTGATGCGCTTCCCGGAGGCGCTGCCCGACGCGCGCGCCGCCATCGAGCGGGCCGTGCGACGGTCGGCGGCGAACATGACCGAGGGGGCGGAGGGTCTCGCCGGCCTCGACCCAGGCTGTGGCCTCGACCACGTGGCGCGGCTCGCCGAGAGCTACGCGCAGTGGCCGGAGCGCTACGGCGAGCGGCTCGCCCGCGCCATGGGCGGGCTGTGGGTCTTCATCGTGAAGGCGGGCACCGGCGGGGCCATGTTCCGCTCACTCCAGGCCGGCTTCCTGCGCGAGTCGGCGGACCTGCTCGGCGACGGGCGGCTCGGCCTCGCCGCCGACGTCTACGAGGAGCTGGCAGGCGAGTGGGTCGCGCTCGCGGGGGCCGCCGCCGGCGCACGCGACGGCGACCCGGCCGCGGCGCACGAGGCAGGGCGGCCGCACATGGATGCGATCGCCAGGCTCGAGCGCGACGGGGCCGAGGCGATGGCCCGCAGCGTGGGCGCCGCTACGGCCTAGCCGTTGCCCGGGACCGTCTCCACCTTGTGGTTGTGGTTCGTCTGCGTCCACTTCCCGAACGTGTCGCGGAAGAACGAGTAGTCGCCGCTGATGCGCCTGTCGTAGGCCTTGAGCCCGGACACGCCGTTCGTGTACGTGAAGTCGCAGAAGTAGCTCGCCCGGATCGGGAAGACGTACGTCTTGCGGCTCGTGGGAGTGCCGTCGAAAAGCGGGTCGCCGACGCGCCTCTTCGAGCGCTTGATGCTCTTGAAGGTCACCTTCACGCTCTGGGTGTCCTCGCCGTGCGCGTTCTTGCTCGGCGCGCAGTAGGTCTTGGCGAGCAGGCTCTTGATCGTCGCCGTGGTGGGCGGCTTCGGCTTCTTCGTCTTGGCGCCTGCCGGCATCACGGGAACGGCAGCCGCCGTGAAAGCGAGCACGATGGCGCAGGTGGTACGACGCATTTTCGGGGGGGCTCCTTGCTTGAGGTAAGGCCCGAACCTAACCCGGGTAAGGCGAATGCGCCAGCACTTATCCGCGCCGCAAAGTACGGAAGGTGATCGAGTAGCGCAGCTCCTTCTGCGCGGGGATCGAGTGCTGCCACGACCAGCGTGCCGGACCCGAGAGAACGTACGCCGAGCGCGGCGCCAGCTCCACTGCGTCGGTCTCGCGCTCACCGTCGACGGTCCGCTGAAAGCGCATGCGCGACGGAGCGAGCAGCGACACCCCCGCGATCTTCGACCCGAACATCGGCGCGTCGCGGTGCCAGCCGATCCCGGCGCCCGGCGGGTAGCGCGAGATCAGGATCTGGGCGAGCTCCTCGGGCTCGCGCTCGATCAGGGCCGCCGCGCGCTCGCGGAGCCACTCGAGCGGCTCGGGCAACGGCTCCCCCGGGACCGCGCCGCGGTCGCTGTAGTCGTAGTCGAGGCCGAAGTGACGCACCGTGCGGCGAGATGCCTGGCCGCGCATCACGACCGGCTCGAGAGCGAGCTGCTCGAGCTGCGCGAGCAGATCGCGCTCCTCGCCTTGCGTGATGAAGTCCTCCACATAGATCAGCCCGTCCATCGCCTCTCTATGCTGCCCGGAGTGGCTCCGCCCATGCCTCATCTAGCCGGCGTCGAGCACCACTACGCGCTCGTGGACGGTGTGCGCATCCACTACGCGGAGGCAGGACCCGCCGACGGCGATGTGGTCCTGCTGCAGCACGGCTGGCCGCAGCACTGGTGGATCTGGCGCGAGCTGATCGGGCCTTTGAGCGATCGCGGGTTCCACGTGATCGCCCCCGACCTGCGCGGCCACGGCTGGTCCTCGAAGCCGGCGGGCGACTACCGCAAGGACACGCTGATGCGCGACATCCTTGGCCTGCTCGACCAGCTCGGCATCGAGCGCGTTCGCTGGGTCGGGCACGACTGGGGCGGCTACGCGGGGATGCTGGCGGCGCTGCGGCACCCGGAGCGGATCGACCGTTTCGTATGCATGTCGATCCCCCACCCGTGGCAGAGGGAACGCAGCCTGCTGGAGGTGGCGGGAAGCGCGTGGTACCAGGTCGTTCTGTCCGCGCCGCTGCTCGGCAAGCTCGCGATCGGGCGGCTCGGCTTCCCGAAGGTGGTGCTCACGAAGGCGCGGGCGAAGGGCTCGTTCACCGAGGAGGAGCTCGAGACGTACCTGTCCGTGATCCGCCAGCCGGACGCCACCGAGGCGTCGATGCGCCTGTACCGCCAGTTCCTCCTGCACGAGATCGGACCCGCGTTGAGCGGCGCGTTCAAGGAGGAGCGGCTGTCGGTGCCCACACGCTGGATCGTCGGAACGGAGGACCGCGTGTCGGGCAGCGCGGATGACGGCTACCTCGACCACGCCGACGACATGACGCTCGAGCACGTGCAGGGCGCCGGGCACTTCCTGCCCGAGGAGGAGCCGGAGCTCATCCGCGAGCGCGTGCTCGAGTTCCTCGCCGTCAGCGATTGACCGTTCCGGGGCTCGTCGAGGCGAGTGTGCCCGAGCGCCTGCCCGGCGCCGTGGTCCGGGGACCGGTTGTGGAGGCGGCGCCGGAAACGGTGCTGATCCGTCTGCCGCTCGTCGGGAGATTCCTCGTGAGAGCAGAGGGTCCGGCACGGGTCGAGCGCGCCCCCGGCGCGACAGACGCGGATCTGCGCTGCTTCGCCGCCGGACCCGTGGCAGCGGCGGCTGCGCTCCTGCGTGGGACGATCCCGCTCCGCGCCGCCGCGGTGGTGATCGG
>DASYMP010000299.1:0-1566 GCA_036009005.1 Thermoleophilaceae bacterium
GCGGCTCGCCACCGTCCGGACGTCCCGACCGCAGCGCTCGCGCGCCGCCTGAGTAGGCTGCCGTGCGTGGACAAGGAGCAGCTCGACCGCGAGTTCTCGGACCTCTACCGGGCCCACCTGCGGGACGTCTACTCCTACTCGTACTACCGGGTGGGCAACCACCACGACGCCGAGGACCTGACGGAGCAGACGTTCCTGCAGGCCTACCGGCACTTCGAGCGGGCGGTGGGGGAGAGCAACGGCCGGCCGCTGCGGCCGTGGCTCATCCGGATCGCCCACAACCTCGCGGCGAATCTCTACCGCGACCGGGCACGGCGCCCGCAGACGCCGATCGAGGACACGACGACTCTCTCAGCCATGCACACCACCGAGGACCTCGTGGAGGGCCGCGACGAGCTGTCGCGGATCCTCGAGGGCATCGAGGAGCTTCCGGTCGATCGCCGGGAGGCGCTGATCATGCGCTTCGCGCTGGGGATGGACAACCGGGAGATCGCGCGCGCCATGGGGCGCAGCGACGGTGCGACCAAGGTGTTGATCCATCGAGCGATCAAGCAGCTCGAGGAGATCGTGAACGTCCGGCAGGCAGGGAGGCACTGAAGTGAGCGAGCACGCAGGCGACAACTTCGAGGAGATCATCCGTCGCGCGCTCGCGCCCGTCGAGCCGCCGGAGGACCTCGCCCAGCGCGTCGAGACGACGCTCTGGAGCCTGACCGAGCTGGCCGCCGACGAGCTCGAGGGCTGGGAGCTGTCCTCCATGCGCGACCCGCGCAACTGGGTGCGGCCGGTGGCCGCGGTCGCGGTGGGCACGGCGGCCGGCGTCGGCCTCGTTCTCCTGGGCTGGCGCCACCAGCACCGCCGGCAGCGCAACGTGCGCGGCGCGGCGGTCGAGGTGCGCCGGATCGTTCGCCGCTGATTCCTGATCCGATCGTGGCCCGGCGGCGTAGGGTCGGTTCGGGATGTCGCTTCAAGCCCTCGCCGACGAGGACCTCATGCAACTCGTCCGCCGCGGCGACACGTTCGCGTTCGAGGTGGTCTACGAGCGCCACGCCACGGCGGCGTTCTCGCTCGCCTGGCGGATGACGGGCACGCGGAACGTCGCCGAGGACGTCGTGCAGGAGGCGTTCCTGAGCCTGTGGCGCTCCGGCGCCCGTTACGACCGCACGCGCGGGTCGGTGCGCACGTGGGTGCTCGGGATCGTCCACAACCGCGCGATCGACGCGCTGCGGCGCTCGATGGTCCACGACCGGCGCCGCGCGAGCGACGAGGGGATCGAGGAGCGCTTGGAGTCGGGCGAGCGCACCGACGTCGAGGCTGCCCGCCGCGACGAGGCGCGCGAGGTCCGCACGGCGCTCGCCGCGCTGCCGGCCGAGCAGAGCCGCGTGATCGAGCTCGCCTACTTCGGCGGCTTCACCCAGAGCGAGATCGCGACGATGCTCGATACGCCGATCGGCACCGTGAAGGGCCGGATGCGGCTCGGCCTGCGGAAGATCCGGACCGAGCTGGCGGAGGGACTGGCATGAGCGAGACGAACCACGAGCGCTGGAGCGAGGAGCTCTCGGCCTACAT
>DASYMP010000300.1:0-4175 GCA_036009005.1 Thermoleophilaceae bacterium
CGGAGCGGTAGAGGTCGAGGTGGCCGCGGCGGCGTCGTTCGTCGGCGAACCCCTTCCAGTACTCATCCACCGCGTCCGGGTCCATCCCGCTCGACAGCTGCTGCATCAGCGCGCCGAGGCCCTCGCGCGTGAAGCCCTCGACCAAACGCTCCCCCTCGCCCTCGGTGCGCAGCGAGTTGGCGAAGTCGTGCCAGCGGCGGTCGGCGAAGAAGGCGCCGTCCGAGATCACGAGCGCCCGCGCGACGCCGGGGTGGTCGCACGCCCAGCGCAACCCGATCATCACGCCCCAGTCGTGCGTGACGAGCACAAGGTCGTCGAGCCCGAGTGCGGAGCGGAAGCGCTCGAGCGCGTCAACGTGGCTCTCCCACGTGCCGGGGCGCTCGCCGGGCTCCGAGTCACCGAAGCCGGGCAGGTCGGGCGCGATCGCGCGCCAGCCGGCGTCGGCAAGCGCCGCGAGGGCGTGGCGCCACATGTAGGAGGACTCCGGGTAGCCGTGCACGAGCAGCACGGGCGGTGCGGCGGGGTCGCCCGCCTCTCGGTATGCCATTCCTGCGGCCTCGGCCATGGGCGGGACCATCGCATAAGCGCATAGGCGAGCGCCCCGGCGGGTACGGCTTCCAGAGAGCACACAAGGGGAGGCTGTGAATGGCTGAGGAAAACACGATCGAGCAGAACAACCGCGACCGTGACGAGGATGACGCGGACGCCGGCGGCGCCGACTCCGCGCAGGACAAGGCTGAGCAGCGCGAGGAGGGCGAGCCCGCCGCGCCCGAGGGTGGCGAGGACAAGTCGGAAGAGTCGCGCAAGGCTCAGGAGAAGGAAGAGGAGCGCGAGTCCGCCAAGGAGAAGATGAAGGAGATCGAGGAGGATCCGCCCAAGGACCTCGAGGACTGGCCGGACGACGCAGCCAAGTACGAGACCTTCGGCGGCCCCGAGGGCGAGCACTCATACGAGGAAGGCCCCGAGACGAAGCTGGGCCCGTCTTCGCTGCGCCACCACGAGAGCGGCGAGGTGACGATCGAGGGCGAGGAGGTCGACGACCCGGACGAGTACAAGAGCGAGCCGATCCCGGGCGGCCCGACCGACGAGGACGCTCCGCAGGACCTCACCACGCAGAAGATCCGCGAGGACCAGGGCCGCGAGCTCGACAGCGAGAAGGGCGGCGACGACAGCTCCGACGACGAGGAGTCGAAGGACGACTCCTAGAGCTGCGCGGCGGGCACGCGACTCTCGGTAAGCAACTCGAACCACACGCACTTCTGGGCGCCGGGCTCGATGCCCCACGAGTGGGCGAGGTCGTCCACGAGCTGCAGGCCCCAACCCGAATGCGGGTCCTCGACTGCGGCGATGGCGTCCTGCGCGGCGAAGCGCGGGCCGTCGTCGCGCACCTCTACCCGCACGCGGTCCGGGTACATCCGCACGCGCATGTCGGCGCGCGCGAGTGCCGTGGCAGCCGTGGTGTGGCGCACGACGTTCGTCACGAGCTCGGAGACCAGCAGCTCGCACAGCCGGAAGGTGTCCTCGCCCAGCTCCGGACGCAGCTCGCGCAGCGTGTGCCGCGCGGCCGCGGGTGAGTAGTCGCCGGCGTCGAGCGGCATCCGCACCACCGGCGCGGGGCGACGCTCGCGCCGCGGGGTGAGTTGCACGACGTTGTCGCTCGGCTGCAGCAGTGCGCAGCAGCCAGGGCACGCGGCGGGGGCCGGGTGCGCGGCGCTCGACACCGACGTCCCACAATTGGGGCACGTGTAGTGCGGCATTGGGACGGGGTCTCCTTCCGGTCTGCCGACCCGCGCTCCCGCACACGCCGTCATCCCAGTCGTGTTCCTGGACCCGTCCGCCGCTCTCCAGCGCTGGAGATCGACCGTCCGGTTCCAAGTCGAGGCCCCGACGATACGCCTTTCGCGCCAGAACACAAGGCACGCGCTCGGTTTAGGCTCGCACCTCCCTCACCAACGACAGAGGAGCAGCCCGATGCGGCACCGATTCCGTCCCCGCCTTTCATATGCGAACGTCACAGCCACGCTTGCGCTCGTGCTCGCGATCGGCGGCACGTCGTATGCCGCGGTCACGATCAACGGGAAGAACATCAAGAACCGCACGATCGCCGGGAAGAAGCTGAAGAAGAACACGGTGACCGGCGCGGAGGTCCGCGAGTCGAAGCTCGGCAAGGTGCCTAGCGCGACCCAGGCCGACAACGCTGCCACCGCAGACACCGCGGCCGGGGCCACCAACGCGGCGAACGCCACCAAGCTCGGCGGCGCGACGCCCGAGTCCTACCGCGTGGCTTGCCCGGGGGGCACGATTCGCCTGCTCGACGAGTGCTTCGAGCCGAACCTGCGCGCGGCCGCCACCCTGCCGCTAGCGCTCAAGGAGTGCGGGGCGGCCGGCCGGCGGGTCCCGACGTTTCCCGAGCTCGAAGCTGCGCGCCAGAACGGCTTCACGACGGGCTCGGGGATGAACGACTACGAGCTCACCGCGACGTACTACAAGAACTCCGGCGGGGGTGGACTCGGCGAAACCGTGGTCGGCATCTCCTCCGCCGGCGACCGGTTCGAAGGCACCTACGCCGCGCTCACCAAGCCGTTCCGCTGCGTCGCCGTGCCGACCAACGCGGGCTGACGGCCTGCCTCGCCGCCGCCTCCACAACGGGGGCGGCGGCTAGGACGTGACTTCCGACGGCACCTCGACCTCGCGCTTCAGGATCTTGCCCGTCGGTCCCTTCGGCAGCTCGTCGACGATCCATATCTTGCGCGGGTACTTGTAGCTCGCCACCTCGCCCTTCACGAAGTCGCGCAGCTCGTCCACGGACACGTCCTCGCCCTGCTTCAGCACCACCGCGGCGCCGACCTCCTCGCCCATCTTGTCGTCGGGCACGCCCACGACGGCGGCCTCCTGCACTGCCGGGTGTGCGTACAGCACCTCCTCGACCTCGCGCGGGTAGACGTTGTAGCCGCCGCGGATGATCAGCTCCTTCTTGCGGTCGACGATGAAGTAGTAGCCCTCGTCGTCGACCTTCGCCATGTCGCCCGTGTGGAACCAGCCGTCCTTGATGGCCTCGGCAGTCGCGTCGTCCTTGCGCCAGTAGCCCTTCATCACGTTCGGGCCCCTGATCGCGATCTCCCCCACGTCGCCCTCGGGCACGTCCTTGCCGTCCTCGTCGACCACGCGCATCTCGACGCCGGCGATCGGGGTGCCGATCGAGCCGACCTTGCGCTCGCGGTCGGGGTGGTTGAAGGACGCGACGGGCGACGTCTCGCTCAGCCCGTAGCCCTCGAGGATCTTGCACGAGAACTTGTCCTCGAACGAGCGCAGCACCTCGCCCGGCATCGCGGAGCCGCCCGACACGCACAGACGCAGGCATGAGGTGTCGGCGTCGTCCGCCTTGTCTGAGTGGAGCATGCCCACGTACATCGTCGGGACGCCCTCGAAGATCGTGACCCTGTCGCGCTGGATGATCTCGAACGCCTTGTCGGGGTCGAAGCGCGGCAGCAGCGTGAGCGTCCCGCCGGCCTTCATGCACGCGTTCAGCCCACACGTCTGCCCGAACGAGTGGAACAGCGGCAGGGCGCCCAGCACCACGTCGTCGGGCTCGATCTGGATCAGCGTGTCGAGGATCGTCTCGACGTTGCTCATCAGGTTGTCGTGCGTCAGCTCGGCGCCCTTCGGGGTGCCGGTGGTGCCGCTCGTGTAGAGGATCACGGCGGTGTCGTCGCCGTCGCGGTCGGCCACCTCGGTGACGGGATCCGCAGCGCCCACGATGTCCTCGAACTCGCCCGGCTTGACGAGGATCACCTCGGCGTCGGTGTCCTCGGCGCCCTTCTCCGCGGCCTCGCCGAAGTCGCCCCACGCGAACAGGACCTTCGACTCGGGATCCTTGAGGTAGAACTCGACCTCGCGCCCCTTCAGCAGCACGTTCATCGGCACCACGACCGCACCGGCTCGCAGGGCCCCGTAGTAGACGACCGGGAAGTACGGGACGTTCGGCAGCATGATGCCGACGCGGTCGCCCGGCTCGACGCCCTTCGACTTCAGGAGCCCGGCCACGTGTGCGCTGGCGCCGTCGAGCTGCGCGTACGTGAGCTCCACGTCGTCGAGCTTGAGCGCGACCCGATCGCCATGCTCGGCCGCGGTGTCGGTCAGGACGGTCGCGAGGTTGCGGCTCATTTGCCGGAGCC
>DASYMP010000301.1:0-4571 GCA_036009005.1 Thermoleophilaceae bacterium
GCGATGTTCGGCACGTTCGTGAAGGAGCGCTTCCAGCGGACCTACGACGCGATCCTGGCCGCGCCGGTCGACGTGGAGGAGCTGGTGACCGCCGAGATGCTCTGGATCGGCCTCCGCTCGGGGTTCTTCGGCTGCTTTCCGCTGATCGTGTCGATGATCTTCGGGCTCGACCCGTCGTTCGGGATGCTGCTCGTGCCGTTCTTCTGCTTCTTCACGGCACTCGGCTTCGCCGCCTTCGGGATCGCGGTGGCCGCGAGCGTGGCGAAGATCGACCAGTTCAACTACGTGACCACGCTGTTCATCACCCCGCTGTTCCTGGTGGCCGGCACGTTCTTCCCGATCGACCAGCTCCCGATGGGCGTGCGCGTGGCCTCGCAGCTGAACCCCCTGCACCACCTGGTGGAGCTGGTGCGCCACGCCGCCTTCGGCTACGAGGCGACCGACCTGCTCCGCATCACGTTCCTGATCGTGTTCGCGGTCACGCTCTGGCGCGTGGCCGTGAGGCGCATGGAGAGACGCCTGATCGACTGATCAGCGCGGCGGCAGCGGGCGCCACTCGGGGCCGTAGGCAAAGGCGTCGCTGTATGCATCGTCCGTGATCGTCCACTCACTCGAAACGAGGCGCACGCGCTGCCGCCTGAGCCCGATCCGGTGTAGGTGGGTGAGCGTCTCGACGCCGGGGTGAAGCCGGTCGTGCAGGTAGGCGATCTGGCGTCCGTCCGGAGACCAGACGGGCCGGTAACCCGTCGTGAGCTTGCGCGGCCGGCCGCCGGAGAGTGGGACGGTCCAGACCGCACCCGCTCGCGTGAACGCCACGCGGCGGCCGTTGGGCGAGCAGGACGGCTCGGACCCGCCGTGCCAGGTGAGGCGGCGGAGGCTGCCATCCGCTCGCAGGACGCGAATCTCGCCGTGCTTTACGAGGATCATGCGTCCGTTGGCGCACCAGTCGGCCTGTGATGCGTGCGTGGCGACACGCCCGCGCTCGGAGCCGTCCGGGTTGAGCACGACGACGGCGCCGTCGGGCGCGCCCGACGCGACGAGCGCCGACGCGTCGGGGCTCCAGCGCAGCTCCGAGTAGTAGGACGGGAGCGGATGAGACTCCACTCGTTGCCCGTCCGCGGTCAGCAGCCAGAGCGCCCAGGCGCTCGTGGAGTAGCTCTGCGACTCGTTCGCAACGGCTGCGAAGCGTGACCCGTCGGGCGTGAACGCCGGCCGGCCCAGGTGGGTGCACGCCGGCGGTTCCGCGTGCCTGCTGCAGACCTGCCGTCCCAGTGACTCTCCAGGCGGCGGGGGGAAGCGGTACAGACGCATGCGCTCCTCGCCCTGCTTCCCGCCACTCACCTCCGTGAGGACGATCTCGCCGTTGCGGCCGGGGAACGTGGCGTGGGCGGGTGCCGCCGCGAGCAGCGCGAGCGCCAGCGCGACACCGAGGACGAGTCTTGAGCGCTTCGCCATGCCGCTCCAACTCTTCCACAGCGGTGAAGTTGCGACTAGAGCGCCAGCTCGGTGCCGAGGCCGGCGTCGGCTGCGCGGCGGTTGATCTCCGCGGCCACGGCCACGTCCTCCAGGGCGATGCCGAGCGGCACGTAGACGCGGAGCCCCGGCCCGAGCTCGGACGCGCCCGGGTCGAGCGCGTCGCACAGCTCGATCGGATCGTCCGGGTAGCCCGCGAAGTAGCCCTGCTCGCGGTAGTAGCGGTACTGCGCCACGTCGTCCACCACGAACGCCGCCGCGTCCTCGAACACGTCCTCGGAGAGGGAGGCGTCGAAGTCGATCGCGCACGCCACGGTCGCACCTTCGAGGTGCGCGCGGCGGAGCGGGCGCGCCGGGTCGCGGACGATCGCCGCGCAGGTGATCACCACGTCCGCGGCCGCGACGTCCTGCGCCGCCTCCGCCGGCTCGGCGCCAAGTTCGGGGTGGGCCGCCGCCATCGCGGCCGCGCGCTCCGGGTTCCGGTCGAACAGCAGCGCGCGCCGCAGCCCGGGGAAGACGTCCGCGGCGAGCTCGAGGTGGCCGTGGCCCTGCCGACCGCAGCCGATGATGCCGATCGTCTCGATGGGCCGCTCGGAGAGCGCTCGGATGCCGAGCATGCTCGCGGCCGCAGTGCGCACCTCCGTGATCCAGGTGGCGTCCATGACGGCGAGCGGCCGCCCGGTGCCGGCGTCCGAGAGCACGAACAGGCCATGGATGTACGGCAGCCCGAGCCCAGGGTTGTCCCGATAGCCCGCCACCCACTTGATGCCCACCGCGTCCCCCTCCGCGAGGTAAGCCGGCATCGCGTGGATGAACGCGTCCTCGCGCGGGTGCACGCCGATCTTCGGCGGCAGCTCGACCGCGCCGGCGCGCTTCGCGCGAAAAACGCCGTCGAGGATCTCGACGACGTCGGTACCGGCCAAACCGACCGATTCCACGTCCACACGGCTCAGGTAGCGCATCATCTCGGCGGCCACGGGGGCAAGCCTACGGCGAGGTGGGGCATAAATCTGACCGTATGCGCCTGATTTATGCCCCACCCCCGTGACGGCGGGCGGCCGCGAGGGGCGGGCGATCGGTGCCACCCCTGTTGAAACGCCTCGATCGCAGCTAAGCTCAACTGTTTGTCCGTTGACGCTCATCAGAACGAGCCCGTGCCCGCCTCGGGCCGGGTGTGGCTCCTCGAGGACAATCCTCGCGAGCCCGAGCTGGTCTTCGACTTCCCCTTCGACGAGGACCTGAACGAGGCCGTCAAGGAGCTGCCGCGGCGCTGGTTCGACTGGCGCCGCAAGCACTGGCGCGTGCCCGCGCACCCGCGCGTGGCGAAGCCGATCGAGGCGCTGCTCGCGCGCTTCCCGGACCTCGTGCCCAGCCCCGAGGTGCTCGCGTGGCTGAGCGACTCGGACCGCTGGCGCGCCGTCTGCACCGTGGTCGCGCGCGAGGGCCGCGGCCACTTCCTCCTGCGCACGCTCCAGGGCGAGCGCCCGGACGAGCTCGACAACGCCATCGACGCGGGCGACGGCCGTGTGCTGCTCCCGTTCGACGACGACAGCGCCGCGCTCCTCCAGCAGCTCGACGGCGTCCGGCTCGACGACCTCGCGCGCGTGTGCGCGCGCCTCCTCCGCCACGGCGAGACGCCGCCGGCCGCGGAGCTGACGATTCAGATGGGGGAGGACGGCGAGCCGCACTTCACGGTCTTCCATATCTGGGACCGAGCGCCCGCCACGGCGTTCCGGGAGCTCTCGGAGGCCCACCCGGTGCACCGGCCGGGCCGCTTCTTCCTGCGCGACGCTCCCTGGGGGGTCGCGGTGCCCGCCGACCCGGCGCTCGCGCCGCAGCTCTCCGAGTTCGTGGCGGCGCACCCCGAGGTTCACGTGGAGGAGCCCGCGAGCGAGCTGCTCGAGGAGCTCACGGCCGAGCACACGCGCGCGTCCGCGACCGTCGCGCTCTCCTACGCCGAGGACGCGGATCTGGACGAGGAGCTGGAGCTCAAGCTCGGCGGCGAGCTCCACCCGTTCCAGCGCGCCGGCGTGCGCTACGCGCTCGAGCGCAGGCGCACTTTCATCGCCGACGAGCAGGGGCTCGGGAAGACGGTCCAGGCGCTCGCGGCGATCGAGTCGGACGACGCTTTCCCGACCGTCGTGGTCTGCCCGGCGAGCATGAAGCTCGTCTGGGAGCGCGAGGCCAACCACTGGCTGCCGAACCGCAGCGTGGCGGTGCTCGGCGGCCGCACCGCCTCCACCTGGACCGAGGAGGCCGCATCCGCGGACATCGTCGTCCTCAACTACGACATCCTCGACTGGCACGCCGAGCGGCTGATCGAGCTTCAGCCGCGCTGCCTCATCCTCGACGAGTCGCACTACGTGAAGAACGCTCGCGCCGCGCGCACCAAGGCCGCGCTCGCGCTCGCGAACCAGCTCCCCGACGACGCGCTGCGGCTCGCCCTGACGGGCACGCCGATCCTGAACCGGGCGGAGGAGCTCGTCTCGCAGCTGCGCGTGCTCGGGCGGCTGAAGGACTTCGGCAGCGGCGCTCGGCTCACGCGCCGCTTCCGCGCCGCGGGCAGTGACGACCGCCTGCACTGGAATCTGCGCGCCCACTGCTACGTGCGGCGCACGAAGGCCCAGGTGCTCCCGCAGCTGCCCGCGAAGCGCCACGACACCGTTCCGGTGCTGCTCTCGAACGAGCACGAGTACCGGCTCGCCGAGCGCGACGTGATCGCCTGGCTCCAGACGCTTCCGCTCGACCTGCGCACGATCGACGCGAAGGTGGCCGCGGCCCTGCGCGCGGAGCAGCTCGTGCGGCTGAACAACCTGCGCCAGCTCGCCGCGCGCGGCAAGCTGCCGACCGCGCTCGCGTGGGTGGGCGACTTTCTCGAGTCGGGCGAGGCGCTCGTGGTCTTCGCCGAGCACGTGGCCACGCAGAAGGCCGTGCGCGAGCGCTTCCCGAAGGCACTACACATCCTGGGGAGCGACTCCTCGGAGGCGCGCCAGCGCGCGGTCGACGCGTTCCAGGAGGAGGACGGCCCGCAGCTGATCGTCTGCTCGCTGAAGGCCGCCTCGCAGGGCATCACGCTCACGCGAGCGTCGAACGTGGCG
>DASYMP010000302.1:0-8418 GCA_036009005.1 Thermoleophilaceae bacterium
ACGCCCTGCTCGCGCAGCCAGCGCCGGTCCGCGCCCACGAGCCCGCGGATGTCGCGGAGCGTCTGGCGCGGGCCCCACGGCTGCGTGAAGCCGAGCACCTCGCGCAGCGAGCGGAACTCGTCGAAGTAGCGGCGGAAGAACGCGACGGGCGGGTAGTCGTGCGAGTGCAGCACGCGCGCGCCGGGGTGGAAGACCTTCGCGTAACCGGCCTCGATCAGCTCGCGTCCGAGCAGCTGGTCCTCCGCGTACGGGACCTCGCGGTAGGGCACGCTCTCCCAGGCCCAGCGGGCCACCGCGCCGTTCACATCGGAGAAGAACGTGAGCTGGCCCGGGAAGCGCCTGTACTCGGCGAGACCCTCGGGGGAGCGGTCGAGTCGCTGCACGTCGATCGCGGTGCCGCCCTCGCCCCAGCTCGCGAAATGGCGCTCCATCTCCGACTTGATCATGTGGCTCGCGTCCGGGCGCGCGTCGTGCGGGCCGAACACCGCGGCCACGTCGGGCGCCTGCGCGAAGCCCTCGAGCAGCGCGGCGAGCCAGCCGTCGTGGGCCGGGGTGGCGTCCTGCGTCAGGAACGCCACGTGGTCGCCGCGCGCCAGCTCCATCATCCGGTTGCGCGTGCCGCCGTGCGAGAACTCGCTCTTCGGGATCTCGTGGACGACCGCGCCGTGGCGGCGCGCTATCTCGACCGATCCGTCAGTCGAGCCCGAGTCCACGATCAGGATCTCGAGCTCGCGGTCGTGGCGCTGCGCGCGCACCGCCTCGAGCACCTCGTCGAGGTAGCGGGCGCCGTTCAGCACCGGGATGGCGACCGTGACGACGCTCACGCGCCGCGCCGGCGCCGCCGGATGGCCGCGGCGCGGCCCTCGAGCATGCCCGCTGGGTCCTTCACGAAGCGCTTTGCGTAGCGGAGCGGGAAGCCGGCCTTCCACCAGCGCGAGCGCTCGATGTCGGAGGCGCGGTTCTGCCAGTACTCGATGTCGGCCTCGGCGGCGTTGCGGCTCTGGAGCTCCGCCCAGAGCCGGTTGCGCTCACGCGTCACCTCTGCGAGCGCCTCCTCGGCGCGCCGCGCACGCTCCTCGGAATCGATGCCGGGCTCGCTCACAGCTCCTCCGCGATCCGCGGCGCCTCGCGGTTGAAGACCCAGAAGCCGAGCACGACAACGCCGATCGCGATCGCGGCCGGAATCAGCAGGTAGACCATGCCGCCCGCGGCGTCCCACGCGTTCGGCGCGGTGTCGTCGATCAGTGAGTGGCGCGACTGCACGAGGATGGTGGCGAGCGGGTTGAACCGTACGACCTGAGGGCGTACGTCGGCCGGCAGCGCGTCCAGAACGTAGAGGATCGGCGATGCGTAGAACAGCATCTGGAGGACGACCTCCCAGATCGGCTGCACGTCCCTGAAGCGCACGAACAGGGCGGAGAGGAGCATCGCGAGGCCACCGGCGAAGAGGCCGAGCGCAACGAGGAGGAGCGGGAGCGCCAGCCACTCGACGCGCGGCTCGACGCCGGTCGCGAGCACGAACACCATCACCGCGAGCAGGTTCAGGATCAGGTTGAAGTAGGCCACGAGCAGCACCGCCAGCGGCACGACCAGCCGCGGGAACTCGATCTTGCGCACGAGGTTCTCGCGGTCGGACACGGACGTGACCGACCTGCTCGTGGCGTCCGAGAAGAACGTGAACAGCACGATGCCGGTGAGCAGGATCGCCGGGTAGAAGCGCACGCCGGCGCCGAGCCGCACGAAGTGCGTGAAGACCGTGTAGAGCACGCCGAACAGGAGCAGCGGGCGCATCAGCTGCCAGAGGTAGCCGAGCACCGAGCCGAAGAAGCGGAGCTTGAACTCAAGGACCGCGAGCGTCACCGACAGGTGGGCGAGGCGGCGGAAGTCGGTTCCGAGCGCCGAGGGTCCCTTGATCGGCTTGCCGAGCGCCGCGGTGTCGAGCGTGCTCATACCGCGCCTCCCTGGCTCTGGAAGCTGCGCTCGCCGGCCTCCAGCCGCACGTCGTGCGGCAGGTCCACGAGGCCGCCCGAGACATGGCTCCCCGCCACGACCACCGACGAGAACTCGGGCCGCCTGTCCATGACGCGGTGTCCGCCGTGCACGACCCAGGGCGTGGCGAACACGCGCCCGGGCGCGAACGCCATGTCCATCCGGACCGAGAACTCGACCTCCTCGCCCGCGCGGAAGCTGCCGGTGCCGTTCTCCTTCCAGTCCGTGGAGGTGGCCATCAGCGGCTCGTGGCGCTCGTTGCCGAACAGCGCGGCGATCGCGGGGTTGTGCACGTCGTTCGTGAAGCGCACGCGCGCGTGGAACGAGCACGGCCGGCCCTGATGGAGCATCCCCTGGCGCTCGCCCGACTCGTCCTCCCACCAGGCCTCGAGGATCTCGGCCGACCCGTCGCCGCTGCGGCCGTCCTCGCGCTGCACGGCGGATCCGTCGCCCTCGCCGAAGCTGAGGTCCACGTACGAGGCGGCCACCTCGCTCGGCTTGCCGATGTGCACGACCCTGCCGCGCTCGAGCAGCACGGCGCGGTGGCAGAAGCGCCGCACCGCGGCCATGTCGTGCGTCACGAACAGGATCGTCTTGCCCTCGTCGCGCAGCCGGTTGAAGACGTCGAAGCACTTCTGCTGGAAGCTCACGTCGCCGACCGCGAGCACCTCGTCGATCAGCAGGATGTCGGCGTCCACCTGGACCAGCACCGAGAACGCGAGCCTCACCTGCATGCCCGAGGAGTAGTTCTTCAGCTTGAGGTCCTCGAACTCGCGCAGCTCCGCGAAGTCCATGACACGGTCGTAGCGCTCGCGCGCCTCACGCGGCGAGAGGCCCAGCATCACGCCGTTGATCAGCACGTTGTCGCGGGCGGCCAGCTCCGGGTTGAAGCCCACGCCCAGCTCGATGAACGTGGAGATGCGCCCGTTCACGTAGATCGCGCCGCTGTCGGCGCGGTAGATGCCCGCCATGCACTTGAGCAGCGTGCTCTTGCCGGACCCGTTGCGGCCGACTATCCCGAAGAACTCGCCACGCTCGACGGCGAACGAGACGCCGCGCAGCGCCTCGAAGCGCTCGTGCGTCGAGCGCCGAAACGGATGGAGCGCCCGCTCCTTGAGCGTCGAGACGCGCTCGTGGGGGATGCGGAACACCTTCGAGACGTCGTCGACGGCAACGACAGGCGTGTTTGAGGCCGGGCCCGTCACCGGCCGAATCGTAGGCGCTTCAGCTCGCGCCACAGCCGCACGCGCATCTGGTGCCGCGGTCCGGGGGTCAGCGGGTGCCGGAGCGCGAACGCCGTCCACATGCGCAGCTCGTACTGCTCGTGGCGGCGGCGGTCGTAGGTTCGCCCCCGGCTCGGCTCGGGCCAGCGGAAGCGAGCGAGCTTCTTGTCCACGTACTCGAAGCGCCAGCCGGCGGCGGCGAGCTTCAGGTAGAGGTGGTAGTCCTGCGCCATCGGCAGCCAGCTTGCGTAGCCGCCCACCGCGCGCACGGCCGCCGTGCGCATCGTGGCAGTGAGCGCGGGCACCGGGTTCTGCTCCGCCAGCTTCGGGAAGCGGTCGATCGGGTGCGGCGACGGGTCGAAGATGTAGGTGTCGTGGCCCGTGGGGTGGCCCAGGATCGTCGCGTTCGCGTACACGAGCCCCGCCTCGGGATTCTCGAAGCGCGGCAGGACGTGCTCCAGGTAGTCGCGCTCCCACATGTCGTCGGCGTCGAGCTGGGAGACGAGCGGCGCGCGCGCGTGGCGCAGTGCGGTGTTGCGCGCGCCGGACGGGCCGCCGTTGCGCGCGCGCCGGATCACGCGCAGGCGCGGGTCGCGGATGTCGGCCAGCACGTCGTGCACCGGCAGCGGCGACGCGTCGTCCACCACCAGCAGCTCGAAGTCGCTCACCGTCTGCGCCAGCACGCTCTCGACGGCCTGCCGTACGGTCTCCTCCGCGCGGTAGGCGGGCATGAGCACGGAGGTCCTCGCGGTCGCGGCGGCCATCGACGCGCCTACTATGGCGGGCCATGCCGCCCATGGCACTGCGCGTGCACTACGTGCTGATCCGCTTCCCGAAGCTGAGCGAGACCTTCGTGCTGCGCGAGCTGCGCGAGCTCGAGCGCGTGGGCTGGGCGCTGTCGGTCGACACGCTCGAGGACCCGCTCGACGAGCCGCGCGACCCCGGAGTGGCCGAGCTGCGCGCGCCCGTGCGGCGCGTGCCGGACGATCCCGACTGGATCGCGCTCGTGGCGGCGCACGCGCCACTCGCGCTGCGCCGGCCCGCCGGCTGGGCTCGTGCGGCGCTGCGCGCCTGGCGCGAGCGGCGCTTCCGGCACTTCCTGCGCGCCGGGCTCGTGGCCTCGAGGGCGGCGCACGACGGAGCGGATCTGCTGCTCGTGCACTTCGCCTACTACTCGGCCGAGTACGCCCGCGACGCGTCCGAGCTCACGGGCATCCCGTTCGCGGTCGTGTGCCACGCGAACGACATCTGGAGCGACTTCAACGCTCCACACCTGCGGCGCCGCCTGGAGGGCGCGGCCGGGGTGGCCACGCCGACCGAGTACAACGCGGAGGCCGTGCGCGCCCGGGTGCCGGGCCTGGCGGTGCGGCGGCTCAACGCGATCGTGGACGCCCAGCCGCTCGAGACCGTGAACCGCGACGGGCCCGTGCTCGCCGTGGGCCGTGCGGTGCCGAAGAAGGGCATCGACACGCTGGTGGAGGCGTGCGCGCTGGCCGCGCGCGGCGGGGAGCCCGTGCACGCGGAGGTGCTCGGCGACGGTCCGGAGCTCGTCGGGCTCGGCGAGCTCGCGGCGTCGCGCAGCGTGGAGAGCAACGTCGTGTTCAGGGGCGCATGCCCACCCGACCAGGTGTCCGAGGCGTACGCGCGCTGCTCGGTCGTGGTCGTGCCTTCGCGCATCGCCCCCGACGGCGACCGGGACGGGCTGCCGACGGTCCTGTTCGAGGCGATGGGCCGAGGGCTGCCGGTGATCGCGACCGACGTGGTCGGGATCTCCGAGCTCGTCCGGGACGGCGAGAACGGGATGCTCGTGCCGCCGGACGACCCTCAGGCGCTCGCCGACGCGCTCCTGCGGGTGCGGCGCGACCCGCAGCTCGCCGAGCGGCTCGGCAGCGCCGCCAGGCGGACGATCGAGCGTGAGCACCTCCCGGAGCGCTCCTCCGAGGAGCTGCGCCGCTGGCTGCACGCATGCGCGGCCCGCGACCCCGGCGCCTGAGCGGGATCGCTTATGGTTCTCTCATCCATTCGGGAGGTCCGTATATAGGCGTCGTGCGGGCGCTCGACAGGAGCGCACGCCGGCACGTCTACGGCCTCGGCAGCCGGCCGGAGGGGCACCTCACCGGCGAGCTTGGAGCGCTCGCGTCGCAGGCGCCCGAGGGTGGGATCCCGGTGTGGGAGACCGCTGACGGCCGCATCGTGACGAATGGCTACGACGCCCGGCCGGGCCGCGCGAGGTCGCTCGCGGCCCTGGCGTCGGCGCTCGAGCCGATCCGCTGGTCGACGCATCCACGGCTCACGCGTGCGCGTGCGGTCACGCGGCGTGTGGCGGGCCTCGCGCAGGCGCGGCGCGGCGATCCGCAGGCCGCAGGCGGAGCGCCGGCGGGCTACCTCTACGGCGACGCGGAGCCCGGCACGCGCCCGCTCTTCTCCGCGCTCCACCCCGCGAACGGCGACCAGCTGCTCACGACCGACGCCGCGGAGCCCGACGCGCTGGGCTACGCGCGCACGACGCTGCTCGGGCACCTGCGGGCCGCCGCTCCGATCACCGGAGCGCTCGGCCTTAGGCCTGCGGACGTGCCCTGGGCGCGCGAGTTCGGGCTTGGTTTCGCGAGCGGGAGCGGGCTGCTTCTGGGAGCGCTCGAACTGCCCCGCTCCGGCGAGGAGTGGGCCGTCGAGACGGCTCGAATCGCGGGCTGGGCGGTGGGCGCGGCCGACGCGGTGCGCCACATCGACGTGTTGGTGGACGGCGTTCCGGTCGGCCGGGCTCGGCACGGCCTCGCGCGCCGCGATCTCGTACGGCACAGCCCCGTGGCGGACGTGCCGGACGCGGTGCTCGCCGGCTTCGAGTTCGTGCCGTCCCGCCGCCACCTGCCGCGGCGGCGGGACACCGTGACGATCACCGCGCTGGTCACGAGTCTCGGCGGCGCGACGGTCGTCCTCGAGTCGAACGACGTGCGCCTGAAGCCCACGCGTCACGGCTCCGACAGTCGCGGCGACGACGGTCCCGCCCTCGGTCCCGGCCGAGCGCCGCGCCGCCGGCGAGGCGCGGGCGGGCTCCTCGCGTTCACTCACCGGCTCGACATCGGCGGCGCGCAGCGCTACTTCGTCGACCAGGTGCTGCGCCTGCGGCGGTCCGCCTTCCCGAGCTGCACGGTCGTTGCGTTCGCCGACGGCCCCTGGCGCGAGCCGCTCGAGCGCGCCGGTGTGGAGGTCCACGTCACCTCGGCATACCCCCGGCTCGGCCCGGCCGAGTACGAGGGCCGGCTCGAGGAGCTGCGCGCTCTGTTCGGTCCGCGCGACCATTCGGTCGCGTTCGTGAACACGCTCGACTGCTTCATGGGCGCGGACCTCGCGCACCGGCTCGGAATCCCCACGGCGTGGGCGCTGCACGAGAGCTTCGACCTGGCCACCTGGTGGAGCGTCGGCCACGGTTGGAGCGCCGACCACGGCTACGTGTTCGAGCGCCTGGAGCGGGCGCTCGAGGACGCCGGCGCCACGATCTTCGCCGCGGAGGCCACGCGCCAGATGTACGACTCATACGTGGAACTCGACCGCGCGGTCCTCATGCCATACGGCATCGAGCTCGAAGCGCTCGACGCCTATCGCAGGTCGTTCGACTACCAGGCCGAGCGGCACGTGCGCGGCATCCCGACGGACGCGCGCATGGTGCTCTGCATGGCGACGATGAGCTCGCGCAAGGGCCAGGCGCTGCTTGCGCAGGCGTTCCGGCTGGTCGCGGACGAGCACCCGGACGCGAAGCTGTATCTGGTGGGCGAGACGCCCGGCCCGTACCCCGATGCGATCCGGGACTACGTGGCGTCCACGTCGCTCGAGTCGCGCATCAAGCTGGAGCCGGCCACCGAGGACGCGTATGCGTGGCACCTGCTCGCGGACGTGTTCGCGCTCGCGTCGGACGTCGAGTCGTCGCCGCTGTCCGTGATCGAGGCGATGGCGCTGGAGACGCCCGTCGTGGCATCGCGCGTGTTCGGGCTGCCCGAGCTGATCGAGGAGGGCCGCAGCGGGTTCATGTTCGAGCCGAACGACCTCGGCGAGCTCGCCTCGACACTCGACCGCGTCCTCGGCATGGACCCCGGCGAGCTGCGCGCGGTCGCGCGCGCGGGTTCCGAGCACGTGCGCGAGCGGCACGACCCGGACCGCTATTCCGAGCGGCTCGTGGCCCTGCTGCGCTCGCTGGAGGGCAGTCGCCAGGCCGTATAGGGGCGCGCCGGGGCCGCTCAGATGTCGCGCGCGTGCCTGCCGAGGCGCGAGGCCCAGGGCACGTCGAGCCGCTGCATCGCGAGCCGGCCGGTGACCGGCGCGTCCGCCGCCAGGTAGCCGAGCAGCTCTGCGGGGCCGAAGCCCATGTCGGCGGCCTCACCGGGGTCGCGGGTGAGCAGCTGGTCGCCGGTCGCGGCGTGCACCGCGGCGTAGAGGGGCACCCGCTCGAGCCCGGGCTCGGCGTGGATCCAGCCGGCGGGCGTGCGCGGCTCGAAGCCCGGCGACGTGGCCAGCGGCGCCTGGTGCTTCCGTGCGAGCTCGGCCAGGCGAGCCGCGAGCGCCGACGCTCGCATTCGAACGCCGGACTCGCGCCAGCCGAGCGGCGCGAGCGCCCAGCGGAGGCGTGCCGGAAGCGTCGCGGCAGGCGGGGGGGAGGGCGTCGCGGCGAGCGATACGCGGCGGTCGGCCGTGAGCCAGAGCGGACGCGTGCCGGCCAGCTCGCTGCGCTCGAGCGCGCCGAGCTCGCCCACGAGCTGGCCGCGCGGAGCCGCGCCCACGGCGTAGACGTGGCGGCGCGCGCCGAGGTCGAGCCCGCGCAGGAGCCCGGTGCGCTCGCTGCCGGCCGCCTCCCAGGCGGCGGCGGGGCCGGGCGGCTCGGGCGGCGTGTGGCGGTCGGGCGGCGGCCCGTAGCGGAGCACCTCCAGCAACCGGTCCATCCAGTGGCTTACGAGGATGCTTCCGTGGTGCGGGTACGCCGGGTTCAGGCGAGTGCGCAGGCCTCCACGCCACTCGCGCGCCGCGCGCGCCCATTCCGCCGGCCCGGGACGCGCGCTGCGCCGGAGCGAGTGCGCGAGCGCGGCCTTCAGCTCGCCCTGTTCCGGGCTGGGCGCGAGCGCGATGTGAAGGTTCGCTCGCTGAAGCCGGCGGCCAAGCGGCTGCGGCCGCATCCGGCGAATCGCCGCCGGGTCGGGCCGCGCGGGCAGGCCGGGGA
>DASYMP010000303.1:0-5671 GCA_036009005.1 Thermoleophilaceae bacterium
ATCAACGAGCGGATACGCGTGCCGGAGGTCCGCCTCATCGGCGAGGACGGGAACCAGGTCGGCGTCCTCAAGGTCGACGACGCCCTCCGGTACGCGCAGGAGCGCGACCTCGATCTCGTGGAGGTGGCCAGGGATGCGCGCCCGCCCGTCTGCCGCGTGCTCGACTACTCGAAGTACAAGTACGAGCAGGAGCAGAAGGCCAAGGCCGCGCGACGCCACCAGAAGCAGGTGAACGTCCGCGAGATCAAGCTGCGTCCGAAGATCGCGACCAACGACTACGAGACGAAGAAGAACCACGTGGTCCGTTTCCTGAAGGGCGACGACCGCGTGAAGGTCACGATCATGTTCCGCGGCCGCGAGCAGACCCACCCGGAGCGCGGCGAGCGGCTCCTGATGCGGCTCGCCGAGGACGTGAACGAGCTCGGGACCGTCGAGCAGTCGCCCCAGCAGGACGGCCGCAACATGACGATGCTCCTGGCGCCGTCGAAGAAGCAGGTCGAACACGACGAGGAAGGCGCGGCCGCCGAGGCCGAGCAGCCCTCAGCAGAGGCCGACCAGGCTTCTGCTTGAATACAGCGTTCGCATGCCGAAGATGAAGACGCATTCCGGCGCCAAGAAGCGCTTCAAGAAGACCGCCACGGGCAAGCTGATCGCGCGGCACTCCTTCACGAGCCACAACCTCGGGAAGAAGAGCGCCAAGCGCAAGCGCCACCTGGGCCGGCCGGTGGTCGTCTCGAAGGCTGACCACAAGCGCGTCCAGGAGCTGCTTCACAAGTGAGCCGGGTCAAGCGTTCAGTTCACGCGCGCAAGAAGCGCCGCGCCACGCTCGAGCGGACCAAGGGCTTTCGCGGTCAGGCTCACTCGAGCTACAAGAGGGCCAAGGAGGCTCTCCTCAAGGCCGATACCTACGCGTATCGCGACCGCCGCAACAAGAAGCGCGACTTCCGCAAGCTCTGGATCGTGCGCATCAACGCAGCCGCCCGCCAGGAGGGCATGAGCTACAGCCAGTTCATGCACGGCCTGAAGCTGGCCGAGATCGAGCTCGACCGCAAGGTGCTCGCGGACATCGCCGTCCGCGACCCCGAGACGTTCCGACGTTTTGCCGAGAAAGCCCGGGAGGCCGCGGCCGCTTAGGCGATCGCGGAACACCAAACTTCTCCCGGGCGCCTCTTAGGAGGCGCCTTTTTTATGATCAATTCCGCCGACAACGACAAGCTCAAGACGATCCGCAAGCTCCAGCAGAAGCGCTGGCGCACGAAGCTCGGCCTGTTCAGCGCCGAGGGGGAGGACCTGATCGCGGCCGCCGCCGCCGCGGGCCGCGAGCCCGAGTTCGTGCTGCGCTCGGGGATCGACGTGGAGCCCGAGCTGCTCGCTGCGGTGAGCACGCTTGGATCCGGCACGCGCGTGATCGGCGTGTACAGACAGCGCTGGGCGGACCCGAGCGGCGACCTGCTCGTCTATCTCCACGGCGTCGAGGACCCCGGGAACGTGGGAACGATCATCCGCTCCGCTCATGCGCTCGCGGACGCGACGGTGGTGCTCGGGCCGGGAACGGCGGACCCGTACTCGCCGAAGGCGGTGCGCGCGTCGATGGGCTCGATCTTCGCGAAGGCGCCCGCCCGCGCGACGCTCGACGCGTTGAATGGCCACAAGATCGCCCTCAGTGCAACGGCCGAGCGCCATTTCGGTGAAGTCGAGGTGACAAGGCCGGTCGTGCTCGTGATGGGGTCGGAGCGCGGAGAGCTCCCGGAGGGTGCTGCGGCGGAGGGCGGCCTGGAGGCCGTGCGCATTCCGGTTCACGCCGACTCGCTGAACGTCGCCATGGCGGCGACCGTGGCCCTGTACGAGGTGGCACATAGGATGGCCGCCGATGGCTGATCTGGACCAGTTGCGGAGCGACGCCGAGGCCGCCATCCGCTCCGCCGGGTCGAGCGCCGAGCTCGAGGAGCTGCGCGTTCGCTACCTCGGGCGGAAGTCCGAGCTCACCTCGACGCTCCGCTCGATCGGCGAGCTGCCGCCCGAGCAGCGCGGCCAGGTCGGCAAGGCCGCGAACGAGGTGCGCGTGGCGCTCGAGGAGCTGCTCTCCGAGCGCACGTCCGAGCTCGAGGCCTCGGAGCTCGACAGCCGCCTCGCCGAGGACCGGATCGACATCACGCTCCCGGGCGACCCGCCGCTGCCGGCCGGCCGGCTCCACCTCGTCTCGCAGATCAGGCGGCAGATGGAGGACATCTTCGTGGGGCTCGGCTTCGAGGTCGTCGAGGGCCCCGAGATCGACTACGAGTACTACAACTTCACGGCGCTCAACCACCCGCCCGAGCACCCGGCGCGTCTGCCGCAGGACACCTTCTACCTCTCCGAGCACGTGCTCCTGCGCACGCACACCTCGCCGATGCAGGTGCGCGCGATGGAGGCCCAGCCGCCGCCGATCTACATCGTGGTGCCGGGGCGCGTGTACCGCCCGGACACGCCGGACGCCACACACGTCCCGATGTTCCACCAGCTCGAGGGCCTCGCGATCGACGAGGACATCACGCTCGCCGACCTCCAGGGCGTGCTGCTCGCCTTCGCGCGCCAGATGTTCGGCGAGCACACCGAGGTGCGGCTGCGTCCCGGCTACTTCCCGTTCACCGAGCCGAGCGTGGAGGTGGACGTGTCCTGCTTCCGCTGCGGTGGCACCGGCTACGAGGGCTCGCAGCGCTGCGGCACCTGCAAGGGCGAGGCCTGGATCGAGATCCTCGGCTCGGGGATGGTGGACCCGAACGTGCTCGACTACGTCGCCGATTCCGGCTACGACAAGGAGCGCGTGCAGGGCTTCGCGTTCGGCATGGGGATCGAGCGGATCGCGAGCGTGGTCCACGAGGTGCCGGACCTGCGGATGCTCTACGAGAACGACGCGCGCCTCCTGGAGCAGTTCGGCGCATGAGGGTGCCCGTGGCATGGCTGCGCGAGTACTGCGACCCCGGCGTCCCGGCCGAGCAGATCGCCGACACGCTCACGATGGCCGGCATCAAGGTCGAGCGCCTGCACCGCGTGGGCGTGGGCGACGCGGCCGAGTTCGTCGTCGGGAGGGTGCTGAGCGCCGAGCCGCACCCCGATGCGGACCGGCTCACCGTCTGCAGCGTGGACGTGGGCGCGGGTGACCCGAGCACGATCGTCTGCGGAGCGCCGAACGTGGCGGCGGGGCAGGTCGTGGCCGTGGCGCGGCCCGGCGCCGTGATGCCGGACGGCACCCGCCTCGGCGAGGCGAAGCTGCGCGGCGTGAAGTCGAGCGGCATGATCCTGGCCGAGGACGAGGTGGGCATCGGCCAGGACCACGACGGCATCATGGTCCTGGACGAGAACCTCGCGGTGGGCTCGGCGCTGTCGGAGCACCTGCCCATCGTCGACGAGGTGCTGGAGCTCGAGATCACGCCGAACCGGCCCGACGCGATGGGCGTGTACGGCGTGGCGCGCGACGTGCACGCCGTGACCGCCGCGCCGCTCGCCCCCGACCCGACCGGCGCGGACGCCGAGCCGTCGGGCAGCGACGCCGCCGAGGACCACGCGAGCGTCGAGATCGCCGACCCCGACATCTGCCTGCGCTTCACCGCGCGCGTGTTCGAGGACGTGCAGATCGGCCCGTCGCCGCTGTGGCTGAAGCAGCGTCTGATCGCGGCCGGCCAACGGCCGATCTCGAACGTGGTCGACATCACCAACTACGTGATGCTCACCACCGCGCAGCCGCTGCACGCGTTCGACCTCGACGAGGTGCGCGGCCGGCGGATCGTGGTGCGGCGCGCGCAGGATGGCGAGACGATGACCACGCTTGACGGCGTCGAGCGCAGCTTCAGCTCCGACATGGCGCTCGTCTGCGACGCGGAGGGCCCGAGCGGCATCGCGGGCGTGATGGGAGGCCTGATCTCGGAGGTGTCCGACTCGACCACGCGCGTGCTGATGGAGGCCGCCACCTGGGTCGGCCCGAACATCATGCGCACCTCGAAGGCGCTCGGCCTGCGCTCGGAGGCGTCCGCGCGCTTCGAGAAGCAGCTCCACCCGGAGCAGGCGATCGCGGCACAGCGCCTCGCCGCCCGGCTGATGGTGGAGCTGTGCGGCGCGCGGATGGTGCCCGGCACGATCGACGTGTACCCGACGCCCGCGGAGCCGCGCGTGGTTCCCCTGCGTGGCGAGCGGATGGAGCGCCTGCTCGGCGAGCGGATCGAGGAGGACGCCGCGAGCGCGATCCTGGAGCGGCTCGGGTTCGAAGCCGAAACCGGCGCGCCCCCCGCGACGGCTTGGCGCGTGCCGCCCTGGCGCGACAGCGACGTCCAGCGCGAGGCCGACCTGATCGAGGAGGTCGCGCGCGTGCACGGCCTCGACAAGCTCCCGACGACGCTTCCCGCGCGCGGCGAGGCGATCGGCCGCCTGACCGGCAGCCTGCCGCTGCGGCGCCGGCTCGAGGACACGCTGCGCGACCGCGGGCTGCTCGAGACGATCTCGTACACCTTCACGTCGCCCGTGGCGCTCAGGCGGCTGCGCCTCACCGATGTCGAGACGCTCTCGATCGAGAACCCGCTGAGCGAGGACCTGAGCGTGATGCGCCCGCTGCTGCTCCCAGGACTGCTCGACGCCGCGCGCCACAACGCCGCCCACGGCCGGGCCGGCGTGGCGCTGTTCGAATCCGCGCACGTCTACCTGCCGGCCGGTCCACTCGAGCCGGCGGCCGACGGCTCGCCGCGCGGCGCCACGCCCGCCGACGAGCACCACCACCTGGCCGCGCTGATCACCGAGGCGAGCCCCGCCGGCTGGCGCACGCCGGCCCGCGAGGCGGACTTCTACGCGGCGAAGGCACTCCTGGAGGCGCTCCTCGAAGCCGCCGGCGTGCGCGACTGGCGTGTGGAGGACGCCGCGGCCGGCGGCTCCGGCCGCCCCTTCCTGCACCCGGGGCGCGCCGCCTCGGTCGTGAGCGGCGAGGGGGTCGAGCTCGGCTGGCTCGGTGAGCTGCATCCGCTGGTGCTGCGTGACTGGGAGCTTCAGGGGCCGGTCGCGGGCTTCGAGCTCGAGCTCGACGTGATCCACGAGCTCACCCGGGGCCGCAGCGCGACCTACAGCGACGTCACGAGCTTCCCCGCGGTGCTACAGGACCTTGCCGTGATCGTTCCGGAGGAAGTGCCCGCGGCGCGGCTCGCGGAGCTGGTGCGTGCCGGGGCCGGGGATCTGCTCGCCTCGCTGCGGGTGTTCGACCTCTACAGGGGTGAGCAGGTGGGCGAGGGCAACAAGTCGCTCGCGCTGCGCCTCGAGTTCCGCGCACCGGACCGCACGCTCACCGACGACGAGGTGGCCGAGCGCCGCGCCGCGATCGAGCGCGAGCTCGGCGCGATCGGAGGCCAGCTCCGTGCCTGAGGCGGCGCCGCGCATCGGAGGGCCGCCGCGTGACTGATGGCGTGGCCGTCATCGGCGCGGCCGGCTACGGCGGCGCGGTGGCCGCCTCGATCCTGCGGCGGCACCCGTCGCTCGAGCTCACCGCGGTGACCGCGCGCTCCGATGCCGGGCGCCGTCACGACGCGCTCTATCCGCGCTACCGCGTGGCGCTCGAGCTCGAGGAGTTCGACGCCGACCGGATCGCCGAGCGCGCCCAGTCCGCGATCGTGGCCTATCCGCACGGCGCCGCCGCGCCGGCCGTCAGGGCGCTGCG
>DASYMP010000304.1:0-2857 GCA_036009005.1 Thermoleophilaceae bacterium
GTGCGTGACGCCCGGCCACGAGCCTGTGGTCCACGCGGCCGACCTCCGCCCGGGCGTGCACCTCAACATGCTCGGCGCCGACGGCCCCGGCAAGGCGGAAGCCGACGTCGACGCCGTAGCCCGCTGCCGGGTCTTCTGCGACGAGTGGGAGCAGGCGTCGCACGGGGGCGAGCTGACCGGCGCCATCGAGGCCGGGTTGGTGACCCAGGCCGACGTGACGGAGCTCGGCGAGGTGCTCACCGGCATGTCGCCAGGCCGCGGATCGGACGAGGAGGTCACGCTGTTCGACTCGACCGGCCTCGCGATCCAGGACCTGGCGATTTGCCACGCGGTGCTCCAGGCGCACGAGGCGGGCGCGGTGAAGCCCGCCTCGATTCGCCTCTAGGCGGAGGCGAGCGCCGGCGGCGGCGCGCCCATCTCGAGCACGGCCGCGCCCACGGGCTGCAGTGGCTCCGTGAACTCGGAGACGATCTTCGCCCCGGAGAAGAAGCCCACGACCTTGAGGCGCTCCTCACCCGTGTTGCGCACGCCGTGCGGAACCATCGCCGGAATCACCGCGAGGTCACCGGCGGAGACGTGGCCGCGCTCGTCGCCGACCTCGGCCTCACCCTCGCCCTGCACGATGTAGAGGACCTCTTCCTCGCTGTCGGTGTGCGTCGCAAGCCGGTAGCCAGGCGGGATCTCGAAGTAGACGACCGCGCTGTCGGCCGAGCCGGTATGGATGTTGATCGGGAACTCGACGTCCACGCGGTGCTCGGGGTTGCCTTCCTGAGAGGTCTCGATCAGGTCCAGCTTGGTTGTTGAGGCGGTGAGCATTGAGGGGTACCTCCTTTGGTGGTACAGTGGTGTGTAGTGAACGCGCAGCTTACGCCCCCGGTCGGCGTATGTCAAGATTGGTTGCACACATATGGTCGATGGAAAACGAAAATACGAGCTGAAGAAGCGAGCCGCCGACATGGCGGACACGCGCCTGCGCATCACCGAGGCAGCGGTGGAGCTGCACGGGACGGTCGGGCCGGCGCGGACGACGGTGAGCGCCGTGGCCGAGCGCGCCGGAGTGCAGCGCCACACGGTGTACAGACACTTTCCGACGGACCAGGACCTATTCGCCGCGTGCAGCGCACACTTCGCGACACTGCATCCGTGGCCGGACCCGACCCGCTGGAAGGGCCTGGCGGATGGGCTTGACGAGCTCTACGCCTGGTACGAGCAGACCGAGGGGATGCTCACGAACATATTCCGCGACGCCGAGCTGGTCGACGCCGTTCCCGACGCGATGCAGCCGATGCTCGAGTTCCTCGACGCCGCGCGACGCTCCCTGGCTCGCGGTCTCCCGCGGCGACGACTGGTGACCGCGGCGATCCAGCACGCCGTCGACTTCCGAACCTGGCGCTCACTCGTTCGCGACGCTGGCCTGCAGCGGGCACAGGCGCTCGCACTCGTCACCGCGATGATCGAGAGCGCCGCTTAGGCGCGGTCGACCTCGACCTCCACCCCTTCGCCCAGGAAGCTCACCAGGCCCTCGATCGCGCCTGCCTCCGGGATCGGGTTGCGGTAGCTCCAGGCGATGTCCTCGAGGTCGCCGACCGACCAGTAGGAGGCAGTCCCCTTGTATGGGCAGACCGTCTCCTTCTCCGTCGGCGTCAGGAGCTCCTGGCGCACGTCCTCGAGTGGCAGGTAGGCACGGGCCGGGATGCCGGTCTCGAACAGGAGCAGCGCGCGATCGGACTCGGCGATCGTCTCGCCGTTCGCCCGCACCGTCACGTGGGCGGCCGTCTCCCGCACGTCGATCCGGTGGTAGGGATCGCGGAACTTGGTGGCGAGCTCCTCGTCCTCCTCGTACCACGCGTCGAACCTGTCCCAGCAGGGCGCCACGTAGCCGAGCAGGAAGGCCGCGCTCTCGATCGGCTGCTCGTAGCCCCATAGGACGTTCTCGGCGTCGCCGACGCTCCAGTACGTGGCGTCGCCCTTGAACGGGCAGTACGTGGTGTGGTCGCTGCGCTCGATCAGATCGGCGCGCACGTCGGCCTCCGGGACGTACAGCACCGGCCCGATGTTCGACTCGTACAGCAGCATGCCGCCGGTGGTGTCGATCACGGTCTCGCCATTGAGGGTCGCGCGCATGCGGCGCTCGTAGGGCTCGAAGTAGAGGAGGTGGGCGGGCCCGTCGATGCTCGAGTTGAGGAGGCCGCGCCGCTTCGAGCTGAAGGGTGCTGTGCCGAGGGTGAGTGACATGCCTACGGTGCCTCCACGATGTCGTCGATCTTCCAGGTGCCGCGTTCTCGCTTCATCTTGTATAGCGACCTGGTGGCGGTGGGCTCGGCGATACGCACTACTGCGCTGTTTCCGGCGATGCTCTCGACCTTGGCGGACTTCGGCAGCTCGTGCTTGTTCTGGTGCCGCGATACGGCCTGGCACAGCTCGAGCTTGCCCTCGAATCGGATCTTGATGAAGTGGGAGGTGGCGAGCGAGCAGGCGACCTTCTCGTCCTTGGTCGTGCGGTAGGTGGCGATCGAGCGGAGCACCTGCTGGTCCGCGGGGGCGGCGGCCTGCTGCGTGAAGCCCTTGACGTCCGTCCCGTACCCGCTCGCGCCGCACCCGGCCAGCAGAACCACTGCGACCAGGAGGTTCCTCAGAGCGGGATGTTCCCGTGCTTGCGCTTCGGGCCCTGCACGCGCTTCGTCTGGAGCGTCTCGAGCGCGCGGATCAGCTTCGGGCGCGTCTCGTGGGGCACGATCACGTCGTCGATGTAGCCGCGCTCGGCCGCGCTGTAGGGGTTCGCGAAGCGCGCCTTGTAGTCGGAGATTAGCTTCTCGCGGCGCTCGTCGGGCGTGGGCGATTTGGCGATGTCGCGCCG
>DASYMP010000305.1:0-3795 GCA_036009005.1 Thermoleophilaceae bacterium
CGGTCAGGACCGCGGGCCGGAAGAAGGGCTCCTCGGCGCCGCCGCAGTGGAGCGTGGCGCCGTTCGCGACGGCGTCGTCCACCAGCTCCTTCACGAGCTCGAGCTGCTCGCCGGAGATCATCGGCCCGACCTCGGTGTCCCACTCGATCGGGTCGCCCACTCGCAGCGCCTTCGCGCCCTCGACGACGCCCTCCACGAAGCGGTCGGCCACCTCCCTGACCACGTAGACCCGCTCGATCCCCGAGCAGGTCTGGCCGGCGTTGGCGAAGCCGCCCCACAGGCAGCCGGAGACGGCGTTCGCCAGGTTGGCGTCGGCGCAGACGATCATCGCGTCCTTGCCGCCCAGCTCGAGCACCGAGCCCTTCATGCGCTGCGCGCACTCCACGCCCACCTGGCGTCCCACCTCGACGGAGCCCGTGAAGAAGATCTTGGAGGCGGTCGACTCGACCAGCGCGTGCCCGACCGCGCCGCCGCCGTGCACGGTGCGCACGAGGCCCTCGGGCAGTCCGGCGCGCTCGAAGATCTCCTGGATCCGCTGGCCGATCAGCGGCGTGAGCGACGCGGGCTTCAGCACCACGCCGTTGCCCGCCATCAGCGCGATCGCAACCTCACCGAACGGGATCGACCACGGGTAGTTCCACGGCGCGATCACGCCCACGACGCCGAGCGGCTCGTACGTGAAGCGCGCGCGCTTCTGCTTAAGGAAGATCGGCAGCGGGATGCGCTCGTCGTCGAGGATCTCCGGCCCCGCGTCCGCGAGCCAGCGGAGCGAGTCGACCGTCGGGAGCAGCTCCATCACGTACGACTCGTTGCGCGGCTTGCCCTGCTCACGCGTGAGCAGCTCCGCGAGCTCGTCGATCTGGTCGATGATCGCCTGGCCCGCGCGCCGCATGTAGCGAGCGCGGTCGGTGAGCGGCAGCTGCGCCCAGAACGGCTGCACGCTGGCCACGTCGTCGACCACAGACTGCACCTGCTCCGGCGTGATCGTCGGCACCGCTCCGAGGCGCTTGCCGTCCAGCGGGCTGAAGGACTCGAGCTCGATGGCCTCGGCCGGCCGCAGCGCAGCTTCCATCGGCCGGATTCTGTCAGTCGCGGCCGCGTGCCCGGCGGATGCGCTCGAGCCGCTCGCGGAGCTCGGCCTCCTCGCCGTGCCCGGTGAGCTCGAGGAAGCGCTCGCCGACCGCCTCGTCCGGCATCAGCTCCTGGTCCGAGACGCCCTCGGGGTGCGAGTGCGGGTAGTCGTAGTCGAGGCCCCTGCCCAGCTTCTTCGCGCCGGGGTAGGCGGCGCTGCGGAGCGCCGCCGGCGGCGCGGGGGTGCCGTGCTCCCTCACCCAGGCGCGCGCACGCTTGATCGCCTCGTACGACGCGTTCGACTTCGGCGCGAGCGCCAGATAGACGGCCGCCTGCGCGAGGTTCAGCGCGCACTCGGGCATGCCCACGTGCTCGACGGCGTGAGCCGCGGCCACCGCCACCTCGAGCGCGCGCGGGTCCGCGTTGCCGATGTCCTCGCTCGCCAGCACGACCATGCGGCGCGCGATGAAGCGCGGGTCCTCGCCACCCTCGATCATGGCCGCGAGGTAGAGCAGCGACGCGTCCGGATCCGACCCGCGCGTGGACTTGATCCAGGCGGAGATGAGGTCGTAGTGGAGGTCGCCGCCCTTGTCGTAGAGGATCGCGCTCCGCTGAAGCGCGTCCTCGGCCACGCGGAGCGTCACGGCGCCGCTCGGCCCCACGGTCTCGGTGGCGAGCTCGAGTGCCGACAGGGCGGTGCGGGCGTCGCCGGCCGAGCGCGCGGCGAGGAACTCGAGCGCGTCGTCATCCACCCGCGGGGCGTCCGGGATGCCGCGCTCGGCGCCAAGCGCCCGCCGCAGCAGCGCCAGCACGTGCTCGGTGTCGAGCGACTGGAGCTCGTAGATGCGGCAGCGCGAGAGCAGCGCCGAGTTCACCTCGAAGTACGGGTTCTCGGTCGTGGCGCCCACCAGCACGACCGTGCCGTCCTCGACCGCGGGCAGCAGCGTGTCCTGCTGCGCCTTGTTGAAACGGTGGATCTCGTCGAGGAAGAAGATCGTCCGCTCGCCGCTCGTCTGGAGGCGGTGCTGGGCGCGCTCGATCACGGCTCGCACCTCGGCCCGCCCGGCGTTCACGGCGGACGCCTCCTCGAACGCGGCCCGCGCGTTCACCGCGAGCAGCCGCGCGAGCGTCGTCTTGCCGGTGCCGGGCGGCCCGTACAGGATCATCGAGTGCGGCTTGCCGTCCTCGATCGCCGTGCGCAGCGGCGTGCCGCGCGCGAGCAGGTGCTCCTGGCCCACGAACTCGCCGAGCGAGGCCGGCCGCATCCGCGCCGCGAGCGGCTGCGCGGCGGAGTCGCCGGAGTCAGGCCCCGACGGCGGCTCCTCCATCTCGAACAGCTTCCCCTCCATCTAGGCGATTCTCGCAGCGAGGAAGCGCGTGAGCGCCTCGGCGCAGCGCTCGGGAGCGTCCTCCCAGACGAAGTGGCGGGCGCCGTCGACGACCACCAGCTCGGTGTCCGCCAGCTCACGTTCGAAGCGATGCGCGCCGGCGACCGGCGCGAACTCGTCGTCCTCGCCCCACACGAGCAGCACCGGCACCCCGAGAGCGGCCAGGTCGTAGCGCTCGAGCTTCGAGAAGTCGCCCGAGCGGTAGAGCTCGAGCTGCCCGCGGCGGCGCGTCTCGTCCGCGAATGCCTTCCAGTACTCGTCCACGGCCGCGTCGGTCATGGCGGGGCACTGCTGTCGCAGCACCGAAGCGAGGCCGTCGCGGTCGATCGCGTCGATCACCTGCTCGCCCGTCCCGGGCTCGCGGAAGGCCTTCGCCATGCCGTGCCACCTGCCGTCCGGGAAGAAGCCGCTCGAGCTGATCACGAGGGCGCGCACGGCCTCGGGGTGCTCGCAGGCCCAGCGCATGCCGATCAGGCCACCCCAATCGTGCACCACGAGCACGCAGCTCTCGATCCCGAGCTCGCGGCGGAAGCGCTCGACGGACTCCATGTGGCGCTCCCAGGTGCCCGGAGGATCGGGCTCGGAGTCGCCGTAGCCGGCGAAGTCGGGCGCCACCGCGTGCCAGCCGGCCCCCGCCAGCGCGGGGAGCACGTCGTTCCACATGAACGAGGACTCCGGGAAGCCGTGCAGCAGCAGCGCCACCGGACCGTCGGCAGGACCGCTTTCGCGGTATGAGAGTCCGGCGGCCAGCATCTACCCTTGGAATATGACTGCCCCGGTTCCTGAGGACAAACTGCGCCTCGGTGGGATGGCGCTCCGCAACGGCCTGCTCGTGCACGGCCCCACGCACTGGGCCGCCGCGGTGCGCACCGAGGATGGCGAGCTGAAGGTGGCCTCGGGCCGCAAGCCGGATCTGGGCGGGAAGGCGTCGGAGCGCCTGCCGGGCATCCGCGGCGTCGTGAAGCTCGCGGAGGCCATGGCCGTGATCCCGCTGGTCAAGCGCGCGCTCCCCGAGGCGCGGCTGCCGATGCAGGACCTGCGCACGCTCGGCGCGATGGGCGCCGCGGCGCTCGGGGGTCAGGCGATCCGCACCGCGGGCGCCCGCACCCCGGGACGGCGCACGGCCGGCCGCGAGGCCGCGGTGGCGCTCGTGAGCCTGGCGCCCGCGCTGCTCGCGCTGCGCAGCGGCGACCTGGCCGCGTACCACGGGGTCGAGCACAAGGCGATCGCCGGATACGAGGACGGCGAGGACGCCGCGACCGCCGACAAGGAGCACGACCGCTGCGGCTCCCACCTGGTTGCGCCGATGCTCGCGGCCGCCGCCGCCGGCAACGTC
>DASYMP010000306.1:0-2039 GCA_036009005.1 Thermoleophilaceae bacterium
AGGTGGAGCTGCGCGGGCCGTTCAGCTCGTACTTCGTGTGGCGCGGCGAGTCGCCGGTGCTGCTCGTGGGCGGCGGCTCGGGCGTGGTCCCGCTGATGGCGATGCTCCGCCACAAGCGCCGCACGATGCCGGAGCTCGACATGAGGCTCGTCTACTCGGTACGCCATCCCGAGGACGTGATCTACGCGGGTGAGCTCGGCGACGACGCCGCGCTCACCTACACGCGCGCGGCACCGGAAGGCTGGAGCGGCCACACCGGCCGCATCGACGCGGAGCTGCTGCGCGGGCCCGCGGCCGGGGCGCGGCTCGCCTTCGTATGCGGCTCGACCGGCTTCGTGGAGACCGCGAGCGACCTGCTCGTCGAGCTCGGGATGGACCCGGTCGCCGTCCGCACCGAGCGCTTCGGGCCGACGAGCTGATGACGCACACGACGGAGGACCGCCACGCCGCCGCCCGCGAGGTCATCAGGCAGCTCGGCATCGGCGAGAACTGGAAGGCGGTGATCGAGCCGGGCATGCCGCCGGGGCTGCTCGGCCTGACGCACGGCATCCTGCGCGCCTACGAGCGGGCGGACCTCGACCTCCTGCTCGCGCAGTGCGCCCCCGACCTCGTGATCACGCAGCCTCCGGAGTTCCCGGATCCCCAGACCTACACGGGTGAGGAGGCGCTCGTCGACGCGCTGCTCGACTGGCCGCGGCAATGGGACGAGTTCCGCATGGAGCCGAGACGCATCTTCGCGGCCGGCGACGAGCAGATCGTGATGGTCTCCCTGCACCACGGCCGCCCGCACTCGATCGACATCGAGGTGGAGGCGAAGGTCGTGTTCCTGGTGACCTTCCGCGGCGCGACCCTGACCCGCTGGCAGATGTTCCTCTCGGTCGACGAGGCCCTCGAGGCGGCGCGAGCGGCCTAGGCCGCGCTGCCGAGCGCCGCGCTCACGCCCACGATGATCGCGCCGCCGAGCGTGACCGTCGCGAACGAGCGCAGGAAGCCGGTGCGGAAGAAGCGCGCGCGGATGACCGCGAGCGCGAACAGCTCCACGGCCACCGTGATGATCCCCACCACGATCGCCGCGTGGTAGTGGTTGATCAGGAACGGCAGGGTGTGGAAGACGCCGCCGAGGAACGTGCCGCCGCCCGTGATCGCGCCGCGCGCCCAGGGCGCGCCCCGCCCGGTGAGCTCGCCTGTGTCGGAGAGCGCCTCCGAGAAGCCCATGCTCACCGCCGCGCCGATCGCCGTGGCGAGCCCGGCGAAGAAGGCGATGTGCGGGTCGTGAGTCGAGAGCGCGACCGCGAAGATCGGGGCGAGCGTCGACAGCGAGCCGTCGATCAGGCCGATCAGCGCGGGCTGGACACGGGAGAGGAGGAACGCGTGCTCCTCCTCGGTGAAGCGCTCTCCGTCGGTCGTTGTGGCTTCCACACCACAAAGACTTCCACGTCGGGAGGCTGTTACGCGCCGCCGAACGCCTCCATGACCAGCTCGTACGACCGTCTGCGGGCCTGGTGGTCGTAGCTGATCGTGAGGATCATCAGCTCGTCGGTCCCGTACTCCGCGGCCACGGCCTCGAGGCCCTCACGCACGACCGCGGGCGTGCCCACCACGGCGCGGCGGCCGGCCCCGCTCGCGCTCTGCTCGCGCGTCGCGAGGTAGGCGAGCGCCTTCTCGGGTGGCGGAATCGGGATCAGGCGGCCCATCCGCAGGAGCGAGAACATCATGCGCCCGCTCGAGGCGATCCGCTCGGCCTCCTCCTCCGTCTCGGCGCAGATCGCAATCGTGCAGGCGATCACGCGCGGGGTGGGCAGGCGCTCGGAATCGAGGAAGCGGCTGCGGTAGTCCGACGCGAGCGACGCTCCGTTCGGGTTGATGAAGTCGGCCACCGCGTACGGCAGACCCAGCTCGGCCGCCCAGATCGCGCTCTGCGGCGACGAGCCGAGCAGCCACGGCTCCGGCCGCTCCGGCAGCCCGGGCAGCGTGGCGGTCAGGCGCGCGAACGGGTGGTTCGGCGGCACGCGGTCCTCGATCAGCGCGAGCAGCTCGGT
>DASYMP010000307.1:0-17757 GCA_036009005.1 Thermoleophilaceae bacterium
GATGCAGAAGCTGCAGAAGCACCTCGGCCCGCTCGTCGGGCGGCGGATCGGCCTGCTCGGCCTCGCCTTCAAGCCCAACACGGACGACATGCGCGAGGCGTCGAGCCTCGTGCTCAGCGCGCGGCTGCTCGCCGACGGCGCGTCCATCGCCGGCTACGACCCCGTGGCCGAGGAGGAGGCGCGCAAGCTCATCTCCGGGATCGACTTCGAGTCCTCGGCGCTCGAGGCCGTGGACGGCGCGGACGCCGCGGTGCTCGTGACCGAGTGGCCCGAGTTCCGCGAGCTCGACTGGACCGGCGAGGTGAAGAGCCGCATGCGCGTGCCGCTCGTCGTGGACGGACGTAACTTCCTGGACCGCGAGCAGCTGGTGGCCGCGGGCTTCACCTACGAGGGGATCGGCCGGTAGCCGTGCAGGCTCTGGTGCTCGCCGGCGGCGAGGGTACGCGGCTGCGCCCGCTCACCTACACCACGCCCAAGCCCGTGATGCCGCTGGCGGGGCGGCCGTTCCTGTCGTTCATGCTCGCCTGGGCGCGCTCGCACGGCGTGGACGAGGTGATCCTCTCCTGCGGCTTCATGTCGGACGCGGTGAGGCTCGTGCTCGGCGACATCTACGAGGGCATGCGCCTGCGCTACGTGGTCGAGGAGGAGCCGCTCGGCACGGCAGGGCCGGTCCGGCTCGCGTACGACCAGGGCGTGCTCGAGGACCGGCTGCTCGTGCTGAACGGCGACGTGCTCACCGACATCGACCTCAGCGCCGAGCTGCGCGAGCACGAGGCGCGCGGCGCGCGCGCGACGCTCGCTCTCTACGCGGTCGACGACACCTCGAGCTACGGCGTGGTGCCGACCGCCGAGGACGGCGCGGTGGAGGCATTCATCGAGAAGGGCGGCGGCGAGGCCCCGACCAACCGGATCAACGCCGGCGCGTACGTGGTCGAGCGGGACGTGGTGGAGACCATCCCGGCCGGCCGCGCGGTGTCGTTCGAGCGCGAGGTGTTCCCCGCGCTCGTGGGCGACGGGCTCTATGGCTTCGCCGCCGACGGCTACTGGATCGACATCGGGACGCCCGAGCGCTACCTCGAGGCGACCTGGGACCTGCTCGCGGGGCGGGTCGAGTCGACGCTTCCGCCGCGTGACGAGACCGGTTCCCTGATCTACCCCGGCTGCCTCGTGGCGGGCGCGCACGTGGGTCCCCAGACCGTGCTCGGGCGCCACTGCTCTGTCGGCACCGACGCCCGCGTGGAGCGCTCGGTGCTCCACGACCGCGTCCACGTGGGCGCGGACGCCTCGGTCACCGAGGCGGTGCTCGGCGAGCGCGTGCGCGTGGGCGAGCGCGCGCGTGTGCTTCCAGGGGCCATGGTCGGGGCCGGTGCGGTGGTTCCGCCAGACACCGTGGTGCCGTCCGACGCTCGCATCGAACCGGGGGAGAGGGTCGTTGTCGCTCGATAAGGACAGCATCGAGGCGGTGGACCCGGAGGGCATGCTCGGGGACGTCCTCGCTCAGCCGCTTCAGCTCGGTGACGCTCTGTGGCGCACGCAGTCGGCCGGCATCGGCGCACACGACCGCCCCGGCGGGCTCGTCGTCTGTGGGATGGGCGGCTCGGCGATCGGCGGCGACCTGGCGAAGGCCGCCCTCGGTGACCGCGCCACGCGCCAGATAACGATCGTGCGCGGCTACGCGCTCGAGTCCTGGACACCCCCGGAGTCGCTCGTGCTGTGCGCCAGCTACTCGGGCGAGACCGAGGAGACGCTCGCCTGCTTCGAGGCGGCCGGGGCGGCGGGAGCGCAGCGCGTGGTGCTCACGACCGGCGGCACGCTTGCCGCTCTGGCTCGTGAGGAGGGCGTGCCCGTGATCGGCGTGCCCGCCGGGATGCAGCCGCGCGCGGCCGTCGTCTACATGACGATCGCCGCCCTGGAGTGCGCCGCGCTCTGTGGCGCCGCACCCGGGCTTCACTCCGAGATCGATACGGCTGTTGCTCTACTCGAGCGGCTCGTCGAGGAGTGGGGTCCGGCCGCCGCTGAGGATTCGCTCGCGAAGTCGGTTGCGCGGTCGCTCGACGGCACTCTTCCCGTGATCCACGGAGCGGCGAGCACGGTGGCCCCGGCGCGGCGCTGGAGCACGCAGATCAACGAGAACGCCGATGCGGCCGCCTTCTGGAGCGAGCTGCCGGAGGGCAACCACAACCAGATCTGCGGCTGGGAGCGCGGACGCCGGCTGGCGCCGCTCTCGGGCGTCTTCCTCTGCGACCCGGACCAGCACCCACGCGTGAAGCGCCACATGGACCTCGCCGCCGAGGAGCTCGAGCGGGCGGGCGCCCCGGCCGTGAAGGTCCAGACCCGCGGCGACAGCCGCCTCGAACGCGTGCTCTCCGCGGTCCTCCTGGGCGACCTCGTGAGCGTCTACATGGCCGCCCTCGCCGGCGTGGACCCGACGCCGACGCCGGCGCTCGCGCGGATCAAAAGCCAGCTCTAGCTCGACGACAGTCCTGGATAGGGTTCCCTATACGCCCTCCAGGCAGGATTGTCGTCGCGGGGGCCCGGCGCGCAACCTTGACACGATCGTGTTAAGCTTTGCTGTCGCGATGGAGGGGCTCACCATCAACGAGGCTGCTGAGACGACCGGTTGGTCGCCTCGAATGCTGCGCTACATCGAGAGCGCCGGCCTGATCGAGCCTCTGCGTACGCCGAAGGGCTACCGCATCTTCGGACCCGGCGAGCTGCAGCGTCTGCGTACGCTGCGCGAGCTGCTCGCCCGGTTCGACTGCGCGCTCTCCGACGTCGCGTTTGCCCGGCGCTACGCCTCCGACCAGGAGCTGCGCGCCGCCCTCGAGCATTGGTTCGAGCGGCGGGCGGAGCGTCCGGAGGGCGTCGCCTCAGGCGACTGGCTCTCCTGGGAGCAGCGAAAGCACGAGCGCCTCCTCGCACAGGACACGCCCCCGAGACTTACGGAGACCACTGCCGCATGACCGTCACCGACGCGACGACCCACCAGGACTTCAAGGTCGCAGACCTTTCACTTGCAGAGTTCGGCCGCAAGGAGATCAAGCTGGCCGAGCATGAGATGCCCGGCCTCATGGCCATGCGCGAGGAGTACGGCGCGGAGCAGCCGCTCCAGGGGGCCAAGATCATGGGCTCCCTCCACATGACCGTGCAGACCGCGGTGCTGATCGAGACGCTCGTTGCTCTCGGCGCCGATGTTCGCTGGTGCTCCTGCAACATCTTCTCGACCCAGGACCACGCCGCGGCGGCCATCGCCGAGGCGGGCATCCCGGTCTTCGCCTGGAAGGGCGAGTCGCTCGAGGAGTACTGGTGGTGCACCGAGCAGGCGCTCACCTGGCCCGACAACGACGGCCCGAACATGATCCTCGACGATGGCGGCGACGCCACGCTGGTGGTGCACAAGGGCACCGAGTTCGAGAAGGCCGGCGCCGTGCCGGATCCCGACTCGGCCGATTCCGAGGAGTTCCAGGTGATCCTCCGCCTGCTCCAGCGCACGCTCTCCGAGGATCCGCAGAAGTGGACCCGGATCGGCGAGCAGGTGAAGGGCGTCACCGAGGAGACCACCACCGGCGTGCATCGCCTCTACGAGATGCAGGAGGCCGGCACGCTCCTGTTCCCGGCGATCAACGACAACGACTCGGTCACCAAGTCGAAGTTCGACAACCTGTACGGCTGCCGTCACTCGCTGATCGACGGCATCAACCGCGGCACCGACGTGATGATCGCCGGCAAGACCGCGCTGATCTGCGGCTACGGCGACGTCGGCAAGGGCTGCGCTCAGTCGCTTCGCGGCCAGGGTGCGCGCGTCCTGATCGCCGAGATCGATCCGATCTGCGCGCTTCAGGCCGCGATGGACGGCTACCAGGTGGTGACGCTCGAGGACGTCGTCGAGGTGACCGACATCTTCATCACCGCCACAGGCAACAAGGACATCATCACGGCGGATCACATGACCCGCATGAAGCACCAGGCGATCGTCGGCAACATCGGCCACTTCGACAACGAGATCGACATGGCGGGCCTGCAGCGCCTCCCCGGCATCGAGCGGAACAACATCAAGCCGCAGGTGGACGAGTGGCGCTTCGAGGACGGCCACTCGATCATCGTGCTCTCCGAGGGCCGGCTCCTGAACCTCGGCAACGCGACGGGGCACCCGAGCTTCGTGATGTCGAACTCGTTCACGAACCAGACGATCGCCCAGGTCGAGCTGTTCACGAAGAACGACGAGTACGAGAAGCAGGTCTACGTGCTGCCGAAGCACCTCGACGAGAAGGTCGCGCGCCTGCACCTGGACGCGCTCGGCGCGCAGCTCACGGAGCTGACGCCCGACCAGGCCGCCTACATCGGCGTGCCGCTCGAGGGCCCCTACAAGTCAGAGCACTACCGGTACTAGTCCGGGGGGCGCACGCCCCCCGGGCCCCGCGCCTATGTCTGGCCGGCCCGCACAGGACATCGCCGACGCTTCCCTGGCCCCGGCCGGGCTGCGGCGGATCGAATGGGCGGAGGGCCAGATGCCGGTCCTCCGCTCGATCCGCGAGCGCTTCAGGGAGGAGCAGCCGCTCGACGGCGTGAGGGTTGCCGCCTGCCTCCACGTGACGGCCGAGACCGCCAACCTGATGCAGGCGCTCACGGCCGGGGGCGCCGACGTCGCGCTCTGCTCGGCGAACCCGCTCACCACCCAGGACGAGGTGGCGGCGGCGCTGGTGGACCTGGACGTGCCCGTGCTGGCGGCGCGTGGGGAGGACATCGAGTCGTACTCCCGGCACGTGGCCGCGCTGGCGGACTGGAAGCCGGACATCACGCTCGACGATGGCGCCGACCTGCTGATGCTGATCCACGAGCGCGGCCAGGAGGTGGGCGGCGGCGCCGAGGAGACGACCACCGGCCTGCTGCGCCTGCGCCGCCTCGAGGCGGACGGGCGGCTCACCTGCCCGGTGATGGCGGTGAACGAGTCGCGTACCGAGCGCACGTTCAACGACCGCTACGGCACCGGCCAGTCGGCGCTCGACGGCATCCTGCGCGCCACGAACCTGCTGCTCGCCGGGCGCACGCTCGTGCTGTTCGGCTACGGCGTGACGGGCAAGGGCATCGCCCAACGCGCTCGCGGCGCGGGGGCGACCGTGATCGTCTGCGAGGTCGACCCGCTGCGAGCGCTCGAGGCGCGTATGGACGCCTTCGAGGTGATGCCCTCGCTCGAGGCCGCCGAGCGCGGCGACCTGTTCGTGACCGTCACGGGGTCGCGTGCCGTCCTGCGGCGCGAGCACTTCGAGCGCATGCGCGACGGCGCCGTGCTCGCCAACGCCGGGCACTTCGACGTGGAGATCGACCTCGACGCCCTGCGCGAGCTCGCGGGCGAGCGCGTGCGCCAGGTCCTGCCGCTGGTCGAGGAATACGATCTCGGCAACAGGCGAGTGCACCTATTGGCCAGCGGCCGGGTGGTCAATCTCGCCGCGGGCGAGGGCCATCCGGCCGCGGTGATGGACATGAGCTTCGCGAACCTGGCGCTCGCGGTCGAGCACCTCAACCTGCACCGTGCGGAGCTCGACAACCGCGTGCTGGCTGTCCCGAAGGAGCTCGACGAGCAGATCGCCCGCCTCAAGCTCGAGTCGCTCGGCGTGGGCATCGACGCGCTCACGCCCGAGCAGCGCGATTACCTCAGCTCGTGGGGAAGCGGGACCTAGAGGCAGGAAATCGCCGACGCGAGCCGTACCTTCGCGCCATGGATACAACCAGATTGACGACCGGCGACATCGTCGCCGGCGTTGGAGGCATCGTCCTCCTGATATCGCTGTTCCTGCCCTGGTACGGAGCCAGTGCGGGCGGAGTCTCGGTCACCGGCAGCGGCTGGGAGGTGCTCGGCTTCATCGACATCCTCCTGTTCCTGATCGCGGTCGTGGCGATCGCGGTCGTGGCCGCGCGTGCCGCCGGCCGGCTGCCGGCGGACGTGCCGGCTTCGGTCGTGCTGCTCGGGCTCGGGGCGCTCGCCGTGCTGCTCGTGCTGTTCCGGCTTGTCGACATCCCGGGCGGCGACGTTCCGGATGGCGTCGACCTCAGCCGCAAGCTCGGCATCTTCATCGCGCTGATCGGCGCTGCCGCGGTCGCCTACGGCGGCTGGCGCACGAACGCCGAGACGCCTGACGCGGTGGCGCCCGCCCGTCCGCCCGCGGTCTAGCCCGGAAAGGCGAACGCCGGCGGCGACCTGAGGGATGGCCGCCGCCGGCGTGGTTGGAGCGAGTCTGTAGCGACTAGGCCGCGCGCGGCAGCACGCGTGCGAGCACGCCGGCATGCTCGCGCGAGCCGGCGCTCAGCCGCGCGGCGCGGAAGCGCAGCAGGTCGAGCACGTCGCGGCTCGGGCGGAACGGGTCCGCGACCGCGGAGCCGGTGTCGACCGAGAGAGCGGCCCAGAGCTCGTCGCCCATCTCGGCGAGAAGGACGTCTCCCGTCGGCGGGAACGAGCTGTCCAGGACTGCAAGACGACGGACGGCGAGGGTGTCTTCTGAAGTGGCGCGGCGAATGGTGAGGTTCATCCTGGGCTCCTTTAAGAGTTCGATTCCTTACGAACAATGATCGGCTACTTCGCTCATAAGATCAAATACAGAGTTGTGAGGTCTGCGATAAGCTGACCTTATGTTGGACGTGAAGCAGCTACGCGTGCTTCGGGCCGTCGCCGAGCACGGCTCGTTCTCCGCCGCCGCGGACTCCCTCTCGTACACCCAGCCGGCGATCTCGCAGCAGATCGCCGCGCTTGAGAAGCGCGCCGGCACCACGCTCGTCGACCGCGGCAGCCGCGGCGTGCGGCTCACGGACGCCGGGCGGGCGCTCGTCGAGCACGCCGAGGTGGTGATCGCGCGGCTCGCCGCCGCCGAGGCCGAGCTCGAGGCCATCGCGGGGATCCGCGGCGGGCGCGTGCGGCTGTCGTCGTTCCCGAGCGCGGGTGCCTCACTTCTGCCGCCCGCGATCGCGCTCTTCACCGAACGGCACCCCGAGGTGGAGCTGAGCTTCGTCGAGCAGGAGCCCGAGGAGGCGGTCCCGATGCTGCGGGCCGCCGAGCTCGAGGTGGCGCTCGTCTTCGAGTACCGGGACATGTCACAGCCCGAGTTCGACCGGCTCTACGAGGGCATCGAGCTCCGGCACCTGATCGACGACCCGATGTACCTCGCGATCCCGCGCGATCATCCGGCCGCGCGCAGGCCGCGCATACGGCTTCATGACGTGGCCGAGGACACCTGGATTCAGAACGACACCACCGGGCCCTGCGGGCGCCTGCACCTGGCCGCCTGCGCCGCGGCCGGGTTCGAGCCGCGCATCGGCTTCCAATCCGACGACTACAACGTGGTGCAGGGACTCATCGCCGCGGGGGTGGGCGTCTCGCTCCTGCCGGCACTGTCGCTCACGAACGTGCGCGAGGACATCGTGGTGCGCTCGCTCGGGAAGAGCGCGCCCACGCGGCGCATCGCCGCGGCGACTCTCGCGGGCCGCTACCGCTCGCCCGCGGCGAACGCCATGCTCGACATCCTCAGCGAGGCGGCCGACCGCTTCGAGCTGCCGGCGGGCGCCGCGATAGCCGCCTGAGGGACCCCGCACGCCGTCTGCGGCGTATATGGGGCATGTTCCCCATCGCCGTCGTGATGATCCTGGCGCTGTTCGCGCTCCTCCCGGCGGCCGCCTCGGCCGACGGGCTTCCCGCCGTCGGCATCGACGCGACGCCCCTCTCCGCCCCGGGCGGAGACGTGGCCTACGTGACGAACGCGGGCAAGCACAGCACGCGCGTGGTCGAGCGCTCCCGCCACGGCGGCGTCCTGCGCGAGCGCCGGATCGACGGTGTCTTCTCGCTTCCCGCCGTGGCCTACGACGGGTCGCCCGCCGGCCTCTCGGCGGACGGCCGCACGCTCGTCCTGATCAGCCCGCGAACGCGCTACCCGCGGCGTCATACGACGCTCGCCGTGCTCGACGCGAAGCGGCTCACCGTGCGCCGCGAGATCGGCCTCGAGGGCGACTTCAGCTTCGATGCGATCGCGCCCAACGGCCGCACCATGTACCTGGTCAAGTACGACCCACGCAACTTCGGCGAGTACGACGTGCGCGCATACGACCTCCGCGCGGAGCGCCTGATCGCGAAGCCGATCGTGGACCCGCGCGAGCCGGACGAGCAGATGTACGGCGTGCCGGTCACGCGCGAGTCGAGCCCGGACGGGCGCTGGGCCTACACGCTCTACGACAACCCGAAGCACCCGTTCGTGCACGCGCTCGACACGAGCGGCCGCACCGCGGCCTGCATCGACCTCGACGACGTGAAGAGCGCGTGGGGCGCGACGCTCGACCTGCGCGGCCCGACGCTCCGGGTCGTGGGCGCGCGCGGAAACCTGCTCGCCGCCGTGGACACCGTGACGAACAAGGTGATTCCCGGCGCCGGCGCGGCGCCCTCGAAGGCGGCCGCGGGCGCAGACGCGCCGGCCAACGACGGCGGCACCCCGTGGCTCCCGATGGCGCTACTTGCGGCGGCTCTCCTCGTGCTCTCGGCCACGGCGCTCCGCCGCCACTACCGACCCGCCGCGACCGCCTGACGGTCTGGCCGGAGGGCCGTCAGGAGCCGGCGCGCATCTTCGCCCACTCGGCCTTGTGGGCGGTCTTCTCGGCCTGGTAGTCCGCGAGCGCCTGTGGGGAGTCCACGTCGCCGAGCGTCGGGTGGCCGGGCGCGAGCTCGCGGGCGGCCTCCACGCCGAAGTGCTTGAAGAGGACCGCTCCGAGCGAGGAGATCTTCATCTCGCCGAAGCCGGGTAGCGCCGCGAGGTTCGAGCGGAGCTCCTCGGGTGTGCTCGCGTCGGTCCACACCCGTGCCGCGTCGCCGTCGTAGCGGTCGCGCACGTGCTCGGCGAGCTCCTTCACCCGCTTCGCCATCGAGCGCGGGTACCTGTGGATCACCGGCTTGACGAAGAAGACCGGCTCGAGGTCGGCGGAGGCGAGCGTCTCGGCGTCGATGGCGCCGAGGCGCTCCTTCAGCGCGAGCGGTCCCGCGAACGCCTTCATCACCGTGACCCGCTGGTCGAGCTCGAAGCCCACCAGCAGCGCCATCGGATCGGAGGCGATCAGGGCATTCGCCTCGTCCGACTCCGTGAAATAGAGGCGCTCCGGCACGCGCCGGATCTTACGGAGCCACGTTCAGCGAGTAATCGAGCCAGCGCTCGTCGCGCGTGGCGCCCACGCGCTCGTAGACCGCGCGCGCACGGCCGTTCGTGTGGGCGGTCTGCCAGGCGAGCTCCGTGGCGCCGCGCTCGCGGCAGCGCTCCGCGCAGGCGGCGATCAGCTCGTCCGCGACGCCGCCGCCGCGCGCGCTGTCCGCCACGAACAGGTCGTTCATAACGCCGAGCCGGGCCGCGCTCAGAGTCGACCAGCTCCAGAAGATCGTGGCGAAGCCGACGGCGCCGCCGTCCGCGTCGCGCGCGATCAGCTGGACGCCCTCGCGCTCGGGGTCGCCAATCAGGGTGCGCGACATCTCGAGGAGCGCGTCGTCGGACGGGTCGACCTCGTAGAAGTCGCAGTAGCCGCGCATCAGCGGCAGCAGCTCAGGCAGGTCGGCCTCGGTCACCTGGGCGATCACGACGCCGACCCTAACCGCTCTAGCATCCGGCCCCGTGAGCGCGGCCACGGACAAGATGCGGGCGGAGGGGCTCCCGGAGATCGCCATCGGCACCTTCGAGCACTACGAGCGCCTGCTGCGCGAGGGCGACGAGGGCACGCTGCCGGAAGCCGAGCTCGAGCCGCTCACGGAACTGCCGAGCGCGGACGGCCTTCCGCAGCCGGATCGCGAGTCGCTCGAGCGCGTCGTGGTGCTGAAGCTGAACGGCGGACTCGGCACGAGCATGGGGATGACGAAGGCGAAGTCGCTGCTCGAGGTGAAGGACGGCCACAGCTTCCTCGACGTGATCGTGCGCCAGGTGCTCCATCTGCGCGAGCGGCACGACGCGGCGATTCCGCTGCTGCTCATGAACAGCTTCGCCACGCGCGAGGACACGCTCGCGGCGCTCGAGCGCTATCCCGACCTGAAGCTCGACGGCGTGCCGCTCGACTTCGTCCAGGGGAAGGTGCCGAAGCTGCTGGCGGACGGCTTCGAGCCCGTGACCTGGGAGGCGGACCCGGCGCTCGAATGGGCGCCGCCCGGCCACGGCGACGTGTTCACCTCGCTCGCCACCTCCGGGGTGCTCGACACCCTCCTCGAGCGCGGCTACGAGTACCTGTTCCTGTCGAACTCGGACAACCTCGGCGCGGCGCTCGAGCCGCGCATCCTCGCGTGGTTCGCGCGCGAGCAGCTGCCGTTCCTGTCCGAGGCGGTGGACCGCACCGAGGCCGACCGCAAGGGCGGACATCTGGCGTGCCGGCGCGACGGCCACGGCCTCGTGCTGCGCGAGACGGCCCAGGTCCCGGAGGAGGACCGGGACGCGTTCGAGGACACCGAGCGCCACCGCTTCTTCAACGCGAACAACATCTGGGTGAACCTGCGCGCGCTCCGCTCCACGCTCGACGAGCGCGGCGGCGTCCTGGGCCTGCCGATGATCGTGAACCGCAAGACGGTCGACCCTTCCGACTCGTCCTCGCCCGAGGTGGTTCAGCTCGAGACGGCGATGGGGGCGGCCATCGGCGCGTTCGAGGGCGCCGGCGCGGTGCACGTGCCGCGCGGCCGCTTCGTGCCCGTGAAGACGACGAACAACCTGCTGGTCGTGCGCTCGGACGCCTACGAGCTGGCCGACGACTGGACCGTGCGGCTCGCGGCCGGACGCGACGCGGCGCCGATCGTCGAGCTGTCCTCCGAGTTCAAGCTGCTCGACGACTTCGAGTCGCGCTTCCCGGCCGGCGCGCCGTCGCTGGTGGAGGGCGAGCGGCTCGAGGTGGAGGGCGACGTGCGCTTCGGAGCGGACGTGACCGTGCGCGGCCGCGCACGCGTGGAGGGCCCGGCGGAGATCCCGGACGGGGCGCTGCTCGAGGGCTAGGCGTCGAGGGCGCTTCGCACGGCGCCCAGCAGCGTTTGAGCATCGAAGGGCTTCTGCACGAGGCGGAGGCCCTCGACCCCGTGGCGGAGCATCACGTCGTCCGTGTAGCCCGACATGAACACCGGCTCGATTCCGAGCTCCTCGGCCAGCTCCTTGCCGCTCATCCCGGGCATCACGACGTCGGTGAGCAGCAGGTCGATCTCGCCGGAGTGCTCGTCCCAGGTCTCGAGCGCGAGCTTGCCGTTCGGCGCCTCGAGCACGTGGTACCCCTCGCGCGTGAGGATGCGGCTCGTCAGCCGGCGCACCGCGGCCTCGTCCTCGACCACGAGGATCGTCTCGCCGTTCGAGGCCGCCGCCTCGCCATCCTCGGGCTTCTTCTCCGCGGGCGCCAGCGCCTTCGTCGCGGGCAGCAGCACCCGGATCGTGGTGCCCACGCTCGGCGTCGAGTCGATCTCGATCGTGCCGCCGGCGCGCGTGACGATCCCGTAGACGGTCGCGAGCCCCAGCCCGGTCCCCTCGCCCTTCGGCTTGGTCGAGTAGAACGGCTCGAACGCGCGCTCGACGACGGCCGGCGTCATGCCGGTGCCCGTGTCGCGCACCGTGAGCCTCACCGCCGGGCTGCCCTCGAGTCCGGTCGGCAGGTTCGCGAGCCCGATGTGCAGCTCGCCGCCGGAGGGCATCGCGTCGCGCGCGTTCACGGCGAGGTTCACGAGCACCTGCTCGATCTGCGTGGGGTCCGCCTCCACGCACTGGAGCGGGCGCTCGACGTCGGTGAAGAGGGCCACGTCCTCGCCGAGCGTCCGCGCGAGCAGCGAGCTGAGGCCGCGCAGGACCGCGCCCATGTCCACGGCGCGGTGCTGCACCATCTCGTGGCGGCTGAACACGAGCAGCTGGCTCGTGAGGCGCGAGGCGCGCTCGGCCGCCTTCTCGATCTCCTCGGCGTCGGGGCGGAGCGGAGAGTCCTCACCGAGCCCGTCCACGAGGAAGCGTGCATACCCGCGGATCACCGACAGGAAGTTGTTGAAGTCGTGCGCGATGCCGCCGGCGAGCTGGCCGACGCTCTCGAGCCGCTGCGACTGGCGCAGCTGCGCCTCGAGCCGCTTGCGCTCGGTCACGTTACGGCTGTTCAGCACGATGCCCTGCACGTCCGGGTCGTCGAGCTGGCCGGTCGCGATCGTCTCGACCTCGACCCAGCTCCCGTCCACCGAGCGCATGCGCCACTCCACGGGCTCGCCAGGCGTGCGGTCGCGCGCCACCGCGGCGATGAAGTCGATCGCGCGCGAGCGGTCGTCGGGGTGGATCAGGAGCGCCAGCGGGGTCCCGGCGTAGCCGCTGTCCGGGAGCACGATCGTGCGCTCGAGCGAGGGGCTGGCAAAGACGATCTGGCCCGCCGAGTCGATCACCGTGATCATGTCCGACGAGCTGTTCACGAGCGAGCGGAAGCGCGCCTGGATGCGGGCGGCGTCGGCCTCGCGCATCGCCTGGATGCTGCGCGCGTCGGACAGGGCGAGGCTGGCGTGGTCGGCGAAGGCGAGCAGCATGTCGCGCTCGATCGAGCTGTAGCGGCGGCCGGCCTGGTAGGAGGCCACGATCAGCGCGCCCACCGGTCGCCCGGACTCGTGCACCGGTGCGGACATCGCAGCGCGGATGCCGCGCTCGCGGAACGGCGTGACCGCCCTGGCGTCTGCCTGATAGTTCTCCGAGACGATCAGCCTGCCCTCGCTGATCGCGCGCCCGCTGACCCCGTTGTCCAGCGTCACGCGCTGGCCCTGGAGGTCGCTCGCGTCGCGGCCGGTGATCGCCACGAGCTCGAGCACCTCTGGGTCGTCGGGCGGGATCAGCTGGAGGGCCGCCACCTCGTCGCCGAGCAGCTCCGCCGCGCCCTCGCAGATCGCGTCCAGCACGTCCTCGCGCACGGCTCCGTGCGTGATCGAGCGCTGGATGCGGGCGAGCCGCTCGAGCAGCTCCTGGCGCTCCTGGAGCGATTCGAGCAGACGCTGGTTCAGCTCCGACTGCGTCTCCGCCTCGTGGCGCTGGCGGCGCTCCTCGGCGGCGAGCCGGAACATCCGCAGCGACAGGCTGAGCACATGCGCCATGCCGCGCGCGAGGTAGACCTCGTCCTGCGTGAACTCGCCGAGTGCGCCGCGTGCGAAGACGAGGTGGGAGGGCGCATCCGGCTCGACGGTGATCGTGAGCGCCGGGCAGGAGGCGAGCCCCGGCAGGTCGATCTGGGCGGTGTCGCCCTCCGCGACCCGGGCGAGCATGCCGTCGATGCCGGGGTCGTCCGGGAAGCCGACCGCGGCGACGACCTCACCGCTCCGCAGCAGCGCGGCGGCGTCGGCGTTGAGCGCCTCCGCGGCCCGGTCGACGGCCACCTGGCTCGCGAAGCGTTCGTCCTCGGCGGAGGAGACCATCGCGAGGAAGCCGGTCAGCTGCTGGATCGACCAGTTGCCCGGCGAGCCGGACGGGGTCTCCGATGAGACCTCGGGTGAGGTGTTGTGGTCGAGCACGACTGGATGGCAGGGGGCTGCTGCCGGTCAGGAGCCGGTGCTAAGCACATCGACGTTCGAGGCGGGAACTTGAGCTTCGTCCAGGCGTTCCCGCCGCCGCTCGTCCTCCTCGGAGCGGGTGAGCATCCGGACGAACACCCAGACCATCACCAGAACGAGCGTCAGCGACTGCTCGACCATCATGATCACGCCCGCCACGTTCTGGTCCTCGACGGCGCTGAGGCCCCAGATCCGCGGCGCGTGCTCGTAGAACGGGTAGTGCGCCGACGCGCTCCACGCGAGGAACAGGCCGAGCGCGGCGAGGCCGCCCTTGGCGGCTGCGATGTACCCGAGCGGCTGGAGCCCGGTGAGGCCGCGCCGCATCGGAATGGGCTGCACGAGGGGCCACCACAGGGCGAGCCCGGCCGCGAAGAACGAGAAGTGCTCGAACACGTGGATGAGCGGGTGCTGGGTGGCGGCGTCGTAGAAGGCGGGGACGTGCCAGGCGTACATCGTCCCGAGCCAGATCGCGATGGCCACGGGTGGGCTCGCGAGCGGCCCGAGCGCGCGCTCTATGCGCATCAGCCGGCGCGTGAGCGGCCGCAGGATCACGCGCGAGAGCGACAGCAGGAGGAGCAGCGGTGCGATGTCACCCAGGAGGACGTGCTGGAACATGTGCGCGGAGAAGAGGTACCGCTCGCCGAGGTCGTCGACGGGGCTCACGAGCGCGCCGAGCAGGGCGAGCACCGCGCCGGCGAAGGCGAGCGCATGAAGGCCGCTGGCGCCGCGCGCCGGTCGGGCCGAGCCGGCCGCGTCGCGGCGCACTTCGCGGAAGCGCCAGACGTAGATCCCGACCATCAGCAGGATCGGCGCGAGGACGGCCGGGTCGGCGAACCAGTGAATGCGCGGGTGCCCCACTGTCACGAGATTGTCGCAATGGCGCGCCCACAGGTCGCCCGACCAGCGCGATCGTGGTCGGATGCCGCCCCGAACCGCGCTCGGCCGGCCGCTCGGCGCCGCGCTCGGCCGGCCGCTCGGCGCCGCGCTCGGCTGGCTCGTCGCGCCGCCGCTGTGCTGGGGCTGCCGGCGACCCGCGCGCGGCGGAGAGCCGCTCTGCGCGCGCTGCCGCGCCTCGCTGCAGCGGCCGGCGCCGGAGCCCGTGCGGCTCTGCGGCGTGCCGGTCTGGGCACCGGTCGCGTACTCCGGCGCCGCCCGAGCGCTGGTCCACGCGCTGAAGTTCCACGGGGCACGCGGCGCGGCGGACGCGATGGCCGCCCAGATCGCGGCGAACGCGCCGGCCGGCTGGCTGGCGCACCCGCCCGCCGCTGAGCCGTTCGGCCGGCTGGCGCAGGCGGCCGCGGAGCCCGGGCGCGGCGCTCCGGTGCTCGTCCCGGTTCCGCTCCACCCGCGGCGGCTGCGCTCGCGCGGCTTCAACCAGGCCGCGCTGATCGCGGCGGCGCTCGGCGTGCGCACGGGGCTGGCCGTCGAGGACTGCCTCGTGCGCGGCGGCTCGGCCCGCACGCAGGTGGGCCGCGACCGTGCCGAGCGGCGGACCGGTCCCGCGGGCGAGATCGTGCTGCGGGAGGGCGCCGAGCGAGGCCCGGCCGGGCGCATCCTGCTCGTCGACGACGTGGTCACGACCGGCGCCACGCTCGGCGCCTGCGCCGCCGCGCTGAGGACTGGACATTCGGTCGAGGTCGCCGCCGTCGGCTTCGCCAGGACGCTTGGCAGGTGACGTATCATTGGTCGCCCCAGAACGTCCAGGAGGGCAGATGCGCATCCAGCTCAAGGGTCGAGGTGGGAAGGCCGCGGACGAGGAGCTTTTCTCGAGGGTCGAGAAGAAGCTGGGGAAGGTGGCGCGCCAGGTCTCGCCACTTGCGGAGCTCACGATCGAGCTCAGGGAGGAGCGCGGCGAGCAGGTGGCCGACGGCGCACTTCGGCTCAAGGGCGTGACCCTGCGCGCGCGCGAGCGCGCGTCCGACGCCGGGCAGGCGCTCAACCTGATGGCGGAGGACCTCGCGCGCCAGGTGAAGAAGCACCGCGACAAGCGCCGCGCCCGCCGCGAGGCGCACCGCGCCGCGGCGCAGCAGCACGCCGTCTAAAAGCGCCGTGCGCGAGGCCGCGGGCGGTGCCCGCGGCGGAGCGATGGCTTGCTCAAGGGTCCCGGGGGCCCTTGCTACCGTTGCCCTGTTATGTCGATTCTGGACCGCGCGCTGCGCGTCGGCGAGGGCAAGAAGTTCAAGGCGTTCGAGCGGAACGTCGAGCTCATCAATGCCTATGAGCCCGAGCTCGAGCTCGAGTCGGACGACGAGCTCCGCGAGCGCTACGCCGCGCTGCGCGAGCGCTCCCTGAGCGGCGAGTCGCTCAACGACCTCCTGTTCGAGTCGTTCGCACTCACGCGCGAGGCCGGCAAGCGCGCCCTCGGCCAGCGCCACTTCGACGTCCAGCTGATCGGCGGCATGGTCCTCCACGACGGCTCGATCGCCGAGATGAAGACCGGCGAGGGCAAGACGCTCACGGCCACGCTGCCGGTGGTCCTGAACGGGCTCGCCTCGCGTGACGAGGACGGGCGCGCGGTACGCGGGCGCGGCGTCCACGTCGTGACCGTGAATGACTACCTCGCCCGCCGCGACGCGCTCTGGATGAAGCCGATCTACGACCTGCTCGGCGTGACCGTCGGCATCCTCCAGTCGGGCCAGCACGACATCGACAAGCAGGAGGCCTACTCGCGCGACGTCGTCTACGGCACGAACTCCGAGTTCGGCTTCGACTACCTGCGCGACAACCTCGCCGACTCGATGGAGTCGAAGGCCCAGCGCGGGCACGGCTTCGGGATCGTGGACGAGGTAGACAACATCCTCATCGACGAGGCCCGCACCCCGCTGATCATCTCGGGCCAGCCCGAGAAGGCCGCGGACCTCTATTACAAGTTCGCGAAGCTCGCCAAGATCATGGAGCCGGGCGAGAAGCCCGACACGCTCGACGCCAAGTCGAAGGACTGGCAGGCCGACTTCGACTTCGAGCCGGACGAGAAGCACAAGACGGTGTCGGTGTCGGAGCGCGGCGTCGCCAAGTCCGAGAAGTTCCTCGGCATCGACAACCTCTACCGAGCCGAGTACGGCAATCTCGTCAACCACCTCCAGCAGGCGCTGAAGGCCGAGGTGCTCTACAAGAAGGACGTCGACTACGCCGTGATCGACGGCGAGGTCAAGATCATCGACGAGTTCACCGGCCGCATCCTCGAGGGCCGGCGCTGGTCGGAGGGCCTCCACCAGGCCGTCGAGGCGAAGGAGAACGTGGCGATCCAGGAGGAGTCGCAGACGGTCGCCACGATCACCTACCAGAACTACTTCCGGCGCTACGACAAGCTCGCCGGCATGACCGGGACGGCCCTCACGGAGGCCACCGAGTTCATGAAGATCTACGAGCTCCAGGTGGTCGAGATCCCCACGAACCGGCCGATGGTCCGGGACGACCGGAACGACCAGATCTACAAGACGAAGGACGGCAAGTGGGCCGCGGTCGTCAACGAGATCAAGGAGCGGAACGGCACGGGCCAGCCGGTGCTCGTCGGAACGATCTCCGTCGAGGTCTCCGAGGTGCTCTCGCGGGAGCTCGACGAGGCCGGCATCAAGCACTCCGTGCTGAACGCGAAGCCGGAGCATGCCGAGCGAGAGGGCGAGGTCATCGCCGAGGCGGGCCGCCCGTTCGCGGTCACGATCGCCACCAACATGGCCGGCCGCGGCGTGGACATCAAGCTCGGCGGCAACGAGGAGCACCTCACCCAGGTCGAGCTCACGAAGCGCGGGCTCGAGCCGGACACGGACGACTGGAACAGCGCCTGGGACGAGCTCTTCCCGAAGATGGAGCAGCAGGTGGTCGAGGACCGCGAGAAGGTCATGGAGACCGGCGGCCTCTTCATCTGCGGCACCGAGCGCCACGAGTCGCGCCGGATCGACAACCAGCTGCGCGGGCGCGCGGGACGCCAGGGCGACCCGGGCGAGTCGCTCTTCTACCTGTCGGCCGAGGACGACCTCGTGCGGCTGTTCGCCGGCGACCGCATCTACCGGATCCTCGACAACAAGTTCCTCGCGCAGGTCGACGACGACGGCAACGAGCTGCCGATCGAGCACAAGATGCTCTCCAAGCAGATCGAGGGCGCCCAGAAGAAGGTCGAGGAGCAGAACTTCCTGATCCGCAAGCGCGTCCTCGAGTACGACGACGTGATGAACCAGCAGCGCGAGATCATCTACGAGTACCGCGACCGCATCCTCGAGGGCCAGGAC
>DASYMP010000308.1:0-9737 GCA_036009005.1 Thermoleophilaceae bacterium
GACGCGGCCCCGGTCAGAGGTGCACGCCGAAGTCCGTCACCCACATCGTCCACGCCAGCGTGCCGAGCAGGACGATGAGGAGCGGCCGGACCAGTGGGCGGTCGAGCGCCTTCATTTGCCTTGTGATCGGAATCACAAGGCAATTTCTTAACTCAGGCGCCGGACGCCCAGACCCATGAGCTCGTGAACCTCGACCATCAGCGGCGCCGCGATCTCGCGAGCGCGGTCGGCTCCTCGGCGGAGCGTCTCCTCGAGCGCGGCCTCGTCCGCGCGCAGCTCGAGGTAGCGCTCGCGCACCGGGGCGAGCATGTCCGCCGTCGCCTCGCCCACGGCCTGCTTGAACGCGCCGTAGCCCTGGCCGGCGAACTCGCGCTCGACCTCGTCGGGGCTCACGCCGCGCGCCACCGCGTGGATGTCGATCAGGTTCGTGATGCCTGCCTTGTCGGGCCCGCGCACGACCTCGCTGCCGGAGTCGGTCTGCGCGCGCTTGACCTTCTTGACGATCGCGTCGGCCTCGTCGTCGATGTAGATGAGCCCGGCCTCGGTCCCGCCCGTGGTCGACATCTTCTTCGTCGGGTCCTGGAGGTCCATGATCCGCGCGCCGACCTTCGGGACCACCGCCTCCGGCTCGACGAAGACCTCGCCGTAGCTGGAGTTGAAGCGCCGCGCGATCTCGCGCGCCAGCTCGATGTGCTGGCGCTGGTCCTCGCCCACCGGCACCTCGTCGGCCCCGTAGAGCAGGATGTCCGCCGCCTGGAGCACCGGATAGAGGAACAGGCTCGTGCGCACCAGCTGCTGCTCCTGCTCGGCCTTGTCCTTGAACTGCGTCATGCGCTGGAGGTCGCCGTACGCGGTCACCGACGACAGGAGCCAGCACAGCTCGGAGTGCTCGGCCACGTCGGACTGGCGGAACAGGATGCAGCGCTCGGGGTCGAGCCCGGCCGCCATGAGCATCGCGGTCGTGTCGTGCACGTAGACGGGCAGCGCCCGCGGGTCGTAGGCCACGCTCGTGGCGTGCAGGTCGACGATGCAGTAGATCGCCGGATCGCCGCGCTCCTGGCCGTCGAGGTAGCCGAGGATCGCGCCGATGTAGTTGCCGAGGTGCTTGCGCCCGGTCGGCTGGATGCCGCTGAAGATGCGCACGGGGCGGCCAGTCTAGGGCGCGACCTGCACGGTGATCCGCTCCAGCGCGTTGTTCGCGTACCCCTTGAGGTTCCACGGGGTGTCGAGCGGCTGGGTGTTGCCGGCAGCGTCGGTGGCCCGGCTGGCGATCACGTGCTCGCCGGCGGTGGCGTCCCAGGCGAAGCTCCAGCCACGCCAGGCGTGCTCGGCGAGCGGCGGGTCCAGCACGGCCGCGGCGAAGCTGGCGCCGCCGTCGGTGGAGACCTCCACGCGCTCGATCGGTGCCTGCCCCGACCAGGCGCGGCCTCGGAGCGTTGTCCGGCCCGGCTCGAGGTGGCGCGTGCGCGTCATGAAATCCGGCACGCCGGGCGGCACGGTGAGCGAGCGCGGCAGCATGCGCGTCACGGGCTCGCCCGGCTCGCCGTCGGCGTCGTACATGCGGTAGGCCACGGCGTTCTGGAAGCCGCTGTAGGGCTCCTCGAGCACGGTGATGCGGGTGAGCCATTTCACGTTCTGCATGCCGTACCAGCGCGGTACGACCAGCCGGAGCGGGAAGCCGTGCTGCGACGGGAGCGGCTCGCCGTTCATGTCGTAGGCGAGCAGCGCGTCGGCCGCGTCCGCGATCGGCAGCGCGCGCTCGTAGGCCTGGTGCTCTCCGCCTTCGACTCCCGTGTCCAGGGCGGTGAAGAGGAGCTCGGTCGCCGTCTCGCTCACGCCGGCCTCGTCGAGCAGCGGGCCGAGCCTCGTTCCGCCCCACTCGGCGGTTCCAACCGCCTCCGTCAGCCACGGCTGGCTGATCGGGCGCGGCTCGAGCAGAGCGCGGCCGTTGCCGGCACATTCGAAGGTGATCGTGTCCGCCACCCGCTCGCGCCCGCGCAGCTCCGGCAGGGACAGCTCCACCGGCCGCTCGACCGCGCCCGTCAGCTCCAGCCGGAACGTCTCGGGATCGACCGCCGGGATGTCGTAGTGGATCAGCAGGTAGTGGAGGCCGGGCGGCGTGAGGTCGTGCCGGAGCGCCTCGAGCGGCAGCCCGTGGTTGCGCGCCGCGAGGCGAAGCTCAGCGGCGGTTATGCCCTCGCCGGCGACGGTCCCGGCCGGAGCGCCCTCCATGCGGCGAAATCCTAGCCCTGGAAGACGCCGCCACCGAAGTCGGTGAGACCGAAGACCACCGACACGAGGCCGATCAGCACGACCGCGATCGCCACCCAGAACGCGATCCGCGCGCCCGACACGTGCGCGTACCCCGCCGCCACGAGCCCGAGCACGAGGCCGAGCGGGAAGAACAGGACCATGCTGATCGCCGCCGCCGCGGCGAGCACGGCGGACGCCTGGCGGTCGCGGCGCCGCGAGAGGTCGCGCTGCTGCGGGGCGATGCCGCCGAGGCCGCTCATGGTGGTGGGTTGCCCCCACCCTCAAAGCGGCCAAACGGCGGGCATTGAGGGGGTCCGAGGTCGTCTGACCGTGCATTACACGGTTAAGTGACTCCGGACCCCTTATCGCGGCCGTTCCGCCGGGCGGGCGATCGCGATCAGGTCGACGGCGCGGCCGGCGATACCTCCGCCGCGCGCTGCGGGTCGCCGGGGTTCTCGGCGTCTGGGCGCCAGCGGACGACCGGCCGCTTGGCGGCGCCCGCCTCGTCGAGGCGGCGGACCGGTGTGGTGTGCGGTGCGGTGCGGGCGACCTCGGGGTCCTCCCTCGCCTCGTCGAGGATCGCGCGGACCACCTCGGCGAAGTGGTCGAGGCGCTCCTTCGTCTCCGTCTCGGTCGGCTCGATCATCAGCGCCTCGTCGACCAGCAGTGGGAAGTAGACCGTCGGCGGGTGGACGTCGTGGTCCAGCATGCGCTTGGCGATGTCGAGCGTGCGGATGCCGAGCTCCTCCTTCGCCCCGCGGCCCGACAGCACGAACTCGTGCATGCAGGTCCGGTCGAAGGCGATGGGGAGGTACTCGGCGATACCGGGCTCCGCCATCAACGCCTTCAGGTAGTTCGCGTTGAGGACCGCGACCTCCGAGACGTCCCTGAGCCCGTCGCGGCCCAGCGAGCAGATGTACGCGTACGAGCGCACGAAGACGCCGAAGTTCCCCTGGAAACCGCGCAGTTTCCCGATCGACTTGGGCCGGTCGAGGTCGAGCTCGAAACGGCCCTCGCGCTCGACGACCTGGGGCACCGGGAGGTAGGGCTCGATGCGATCCGAGCAGGCGATCGGGCCGGCGCCGGGACCGCCGCCGCCGTGCGGCTGCGTGAACGTCTTGTGCAGGTTGAAGTGCACGATGTCGAAGCCCATGTCGCCCGGCCTCGTGATCCCCATCACCGCGTTCAGGTTCGCGCCGTCGTAGTAGAGCGTGGCGCCGGCGTCGTGGACGATCCGCGCGATCTCCTCGATGTTGCGGTCGAACAGGCCGAGCGTGTTCGGGTTCGTGAGCATCAGGCAGGCCACGTCGTCGCCCGCCTTGGCGCGCAGGTCGTCGAGGTCCACGCCGCCGTCGTCGGCGGTGCCCACCTTCACGACCTCGTAGCCCGCCATCGTCACCGTGGCCGGGTTCGTGCCGTGGGCGGTGTCGGGCGTGAGCACCTTCGTGCGCTGCTCGCCGCGGTCCTCGTGGTAGGCGCGGGTGAGCAGCAGCCCGGCCAACTCGCCGTGCGACCCGGCGCTCGGCTGCAGCGACACGTGCGGCAGCCCGGCGATCTCGCCGAGCGCGCCCTGGAGGCGCCACATCAGCTCGAGCGCGCCCTGCGCGTACTCCGGGTCCTGGAGCGGGTGCAGGCGCGCGTGGCCCGGCAGCGCCGCCACGCGCTCGTGGAGCTTCGGGTTGTGCTTCATCGTGCACGAGCCGAGCGGGTAGAAGCCCTCGTCCAGGTGGAAGTTCTTCGAGGAGAGCGTCGTGTAGTGGCGCACGAGCTCGGGCTCTGTGATCTCCGGGAGCTCCGCCGGGCGCTCGCGGATGGCATCGGCGGGGAGCAGATCCTCGACCGGCACTTCCGGCACGTCGAGCTCCGGTGCCACAAAAGCGCGACGACCGTCACGGGAGCGCTCGAAGACGGTGACCGTGTCGCTCATACGGCGGCTCCGGTGGGGGCGGAGGAGGCGGCGGGCGCGGAGGCGGCGGCGGCGGGCGGTGCGGTGCCGGTCAGGACCTCGGCGAGGCGGTCGATGTGCTCCCTCGTGCGGCGTTCCGTGACGGCGACGAGCAGGCCGTCGGAGAATTCGGGGTAATCGCGGCGGAGCGGGTAGCCGGGGTTGATGCCGGCCTCGCGGGCGCGGGCGAGCGCGGCGTCCAGGTCCGGCACGCGCACCGCGAACTCGCGGACGACCGGGCCGGGGTTGATCGCCTCGAGAGCGAGCGCCTCGCGGGCGTAGTGGGTCCGGCGCAGCAGCAGCTCGGCCAGCTCGACGAAGCCGCGCTTCCCGAGCCACGAGAGGTAGACCACCCCGGCCAGCGCGTTCAGCGCCTGCGCGGTGCAGATGTTGTGCGTGGCCTTCTCGCGCCGGATGTGCTGCTCACGCGTCTGGAGCGTGAGCACGAAGCCGCGCCGACCGTCCACGTCACGCGTCTCCCCCGCTATCCGCCCCGGCATCTTGCGGATGAAGCGCTCCGCCGCGGCGAAGAACCCGAACGACGGTCCCCCGAAGTCAAGCCTGTTCCCGAGCGACTGGCCCTCGCCCACGCAGATGTCCACGCCGAGCTCCCCCGGCGGCTTCAGGATCCCCAGCGGGATCGGATCGGCCGCGCAGACCATCAGCGCGCCCGTGCGCTTGCCCGCCTCGGCGAGCGCGCCCAGGTCCTCCACCGTGCCGAGGAAGTTCGGCTGCTGCACGAACACGGCGGCCGTGTCGTCGTCCACGGCCGCGGCAAGCGCCTCGAGGTCGGTCGCGCCGTCGGAATCGAGCGGCACCTCCACGACCTCCATCCCGTAGCCCGCCGCGTGCGTCGCGAGCGCGGCGCGCGAGTGCGGGTGGAGCCCGCGGCTCGCCACGAGGCGGGTGCGCTTCGTCTCGAGCTTCGCCAGGTAGCCCGCGGCGGCCACGGCGCTCGGCCCCTCGTAGACCGACGCGTTCGCCACCGGCAGCCCGGTCAGCTCCGAGATCGCAGTCTGGAACTCGAACATCACCTGGAGCCCGCCCTGGGAGATCTCCGGCTGGTAGGGCGTGTAGGGGGTGAGGAACTCCGAGCGCGACGTGAGCGTGTCGATCAGCGCCGGCACGTAGTGGTCGTACATCCCGGCACCGAGGAAGGTGATCTCCTCCTCGGTGCTGCGGTTGCGCGCCGCGAGCGAGGCCAGGTGCTCGTAGACCTCCTGCTCGGAGCGCCCGGGCGGCAGGTCGAGCTCGCGGCCGAGGCGCACCGACTCCGGGATGTCCGCGAACAGATCCTCGAGCGAGTCGGCGCCGATAGCGCCGAGCATCGCCTGCAAATCCTCGTCTGTGACTCCTGTGTAGCGGCTCATTCGGCCTCTACGAAGTTAGCTACCCGCCTGGAGCAGCTCCCGGTAGGCGCCCACGTCCATCAGCTGGTCGAGCTCCGAGGGGTCCGACATCCGGACCTTGACCATCCAGCCCTCGCCGTAGGGATCGCCGTTGATGTTCTCGGGGCTGTCGGCCAGCGCCTGGTTCACCTCGACGATCTCGCCCGACAGCGGAGCGAACACGTCCGACACCGCCTTCACGGACTCGACCTCGGCGTACGACTCGTCCTTGGACACCGCGGTGCCCACCTCAGGCGGGTCAAAGAACACGACCTCCCCGAGCGCGTCCTGTGCGTACCACGTGATGCCGAACGTCGCCTGGTCGCCGTCGATGCGCGCCCAGTCGTGCTCGGCGTGGTACTTCAGGTCCTCGGGGTAGCTGGCCTCAGCCACTTGTCTCCTTCCGGTAGAGCGGTTTCTCTCTCACCTCGGCGTCGCGCCGCTTGCCGCGCACGTCCACCTCGATCTTGGTCCCGGGCGCGGCCGCCGCGACCGGCACGTACGCCATCCCGATGCCCAGCTCGAGACATGGCGAGAGCGAGCCGCTCGTGACCACTCCCTCGCCGTGCTCGGTGTGCACGGGGTTGTCCTGCCGCGGAATGCCCGGGCCGGTGAATGCGAAGGGCACGAGCGCGTCGGCCGGCTCGATGTCGCGCAGCGCGTCGGATCCGATGAAGCCCGTGTCGAGCTTGCAGCACCAGCCGAGCCCGGCCTCGATCGGGTTGCGCTCCTCCGACAGGTCGTTGCCGTAGAGGTGGAACGAGACCTCGAGACGCAGCGTGTCGCGCGCGCCCAGGCCCACGGGCCTGACGCCCTGCTCCACCAGCGCGTCCCAGACCGCCGGCGCGTCGCCGGGCGCGACGAGGATCTCGACGCCGTCCTCGCCGGTGTAGCCCGTTCCGCAGACGAGGCAGTCCGCGCCCGCGACCGTCAGCTCGGCCGTGCGCATCCGCTCGGGCAGCTCGCCGTCGGCGATCCGCGTGACCGCGGCGCGCGCCTCGGGGCCCTGCACGGCGAGCATCGCCCAGCGCTCATGCGCGTCCGAGACCTCGACATCGAAGTCCCCGGCGTGCTCGCGGAACCAGGCGAGGTCCTTGTCGTGGTTCGACGCGTTCGTGACCGTCAGGAAGCGCTCGGGGCCCAGCCTGTAGGTGAACAGGTCGTCGAGGACGCCGCCGTCGTCCCGGCACAGGACCGAGTACTGCGCGCCGCCGTCGGCGATGCGCGACACGTCGTTGGACAGGAGGCGCTGGAGGAACTCCTCGGCCTGCGGACCGCTCGTCTCGATCTCGCCCATGTGCGAGACGTCGAACACGCCCGCGTGCGTGCGCACGGCGATGTGCTCGGGTCGGATGCCCTCGTACTGGACCGGCATCTCCCAGCCGGCGAACGGCACGAGCCGCGCCCCGGCGCGCTCGTGGCGCTCGAACAGCGGCGTTCGGCGAAGTGTTTCGGCGGAGGGCGGCAAGCGCCCGGAGGTTACCCCCTGCCCTGCTCGACCAGTGCGGCGCGCTTGCACTGGTCCACGGCAACGGCGAGGCCGAGCCATCCCGAGAACGGAAGATCCGGCGTATGCTGCGCTCGCAGGACTCCGCGGACGCCCTCCTCCTCGAGCACAAGCTCCACGTGCGCAGTGACGGGCTGGTCGGCAGTTGACATACCGCGATAATCGACCAGCGCGCTCGGCGCCGCATCAGGAGCACCCCCGAACCCGACCCCTAACTTCCGGATGGACTCGATGGACTCGCCACCTCCCACGAGTGACCCCAACCTGCTCGAGCGTGAGTCGGAGCTGCGCGCGCTCGACGAGGCGCTCGCCGCCGCGGTGGCGGGACGGGGAAGCGTCGTCGCCGTCGAGGGCCCACCCGGCATCGGCAAGTCGAGCCTCGTCGCGGAATGCGTCGAGCTCGCCCGGCAGCGCGGCATGTACACGCTCACCGTCCGCGCGACCGAGCTCGAGCGCAGCTATCCGTACGGCATCGTCCGCCAGACGGCCGACTCCGTCACGCTCGACAAGACGGAGGAGCAGCGCGCGGCGCTCTTCACCGGCGCCGCGAAGCTCGCGCTGCCGATCCTGGACCCGGGAGGGACGGCGGACGAGCCGGACAACCCCGAGCTCATGTACCAGCGCCTCCACGGGCTCTACTGGCTGACCGCCAACCTCGCGCGCGAGCAGCCGCTCTTGATCACGATTGACGACGCCCAGTGGGCCGACGAGGCCTCCATGGCCGCCGAGCGCTTCCTCAGCCTCCGGATCGCCGACCTGCCGATGGTGCTGCTGCTCGGGGTGCGCACCGCCGAGGTGGGCCAGCTCGGCGTGCCGCTGGCCGAGATCCTCGCGGACCCGTCGACCACCTCGATCCGCCCCGGGCCGCTGTCCCCGGACGGCGCCGAGGAGCGCATCCGCGCGCTGCTCGGCTCGGTCGACCCCGCCTTCGCCGCCGCCTGCCACCTCGCGACCGGCGGCAACCCGTTCCTGCTCGAGCAGCTAGTGAGCGAGGTGCGCGTCGAGGGAATCGAGCCCACGGCCGCGAGCGCCGAGCGCGTGTCCACGCTCGGCCCCGACACGGTCCGCGCGTCCGTGCTGCTCCGGCTCGAGCGCCTGTCGAGCGCCGGCGCCCCGGTGGCGCGAGCGCTCGCGATCCTCGGCGAGCACGACGTGTCGCTGCGAGACGTGGCCACACTGGCCGACGTGCCCGAGGACGACGCCGCCGAGGCGCTCGCGGAGCTCGAGCGGGCGGGGCTCGTGACCGGGCAGCCGCACCTGCGCTTCAGGCACCCGATCCTGCGCGCCGCGATCGAGGACGACATGCCGGGCGTGGAGCGCTCGCGCGCCCACGAGCTCGCCGCGCGGATGCTCGCCGAGCGCGACGCCGACCCGGTGGCCGTTGCGGCGCACCTGCTTGTGTGCGAATCCGGGCAGGGCGACTGGGCCGTGGCGACCCTGCGCGCCGCCGCGCGCCGTGCCGAGGCGCTCGGCGACCCGTCCGCGGCTGTGCGCTACCTCGAGCGCGCGGTGGTCGAGCGCCCGAAGCCCGAGCAGCTGGGCGAGGTCCTGTTCGAGCTGGGCCTCGCGGCAGCGCATGCAGGCGATCCCGACGCGGGCGACCACCTCGAGCGCGCCGCCGAGGCCGGCGGCCCCACGCGAGTGCGCGCGCTCCACTGGACCGGCGTGCTGCATCTCGTGGCGGGGCGCGCGTCGCGCGCCGCCGACGTGCTCGAGGCCGCGCTCAGGGACGTGCCCGAGGACTCCAAGGCGGCGCAGCCGCTGCTCGAGACGCTGATCGCCGCCGGCCTCGACAGCGCGAGCGTTCGCACCCGCCTTGGCGACCTCTTCGACCACCTCGACGAGCCGCGCGGCGCGCCCCAGACCGACTTCGAGCGCTTCTCGCTGATCGCGCTCGCCTTCGTGGCAGTCACCGAGAAGGCGGACGCCGCGCGCGCGAACGAGCTGATCCATCGCGCGCTCAGCGTCGAGGAGCACGGCTACTACGAGTCGGTCATGCGCGCGAGCGTCGGGCGTCCGATGCCCGCGTTCGTGCTCACGCTGCTCGAGCGCTACGACGAGTCCGGCGCGGTCCTCGACCGGCTGGTCCGCGCGGCGCGCGACTACGGCGACCGCTCGGCCGTCGGCGTCTTCCTCGCCGAGCGCTCCTGGGTGCGCTACCGCTCCGGCGCGGTCGAGACCGCCGAGGCCGATGCCGCCGAGGCGCTCCGGATCGCGCGTGACGCCACGCGCGCCCGCGGCCACGCTCCGATCGCCGCCGCCACCGCGGTGCTCGCCGGCCTGGAGCGCGAGCGCCCGCTCCACGAGCTGGAGGCGATCATCTCCGGCCTCCCGCCGGCCGGCGACGCGGACACGGTGGTGCAGGACGACCTCGCGCTCGCCCGCGCGTGGCTGCGGCTCTCCACGGGCGACGCCCGCGGCGCGGCCGACATCGCGCTCGAGCTCGATCGAGCGGACTCGTGGGGATGCAGCTCGCCCACGCTCCTCCCGTGGCGCTCTGTCGCCTCCGTCGCGCTCGCGCAGCTCGGCGAGGAGGAGCGCGCACTCGAGCTGGCGCGTGAGGAACTGCGCTTCGCCGAGCAGCTCGGCACGCCGCGCGCGGTAGGAATCGCGCAGCGCGCCGTGGCGCTGGCGGGACCGCCGG
>DASYMP010000309.1:0-5839 GCA_036009005.1 Thermoleophilaceae bacterium
CGTCGAGGTCGGCCAAGTTGCGGTAGACGGAAGCGAACTGGATGGCCGCGACCGGGTCGATCTGGGCAAGCCCGCGCTCGGCCAGATCGCCGATCTGGCCCGCCTCGACCTCCGGACCGCTCCGCCTCACCGCCGCCGCGATCGAGTCCGACAGGCGCTCGAGCTGCTCCGAGCTCACGGGCCGCTTGTTGGCGGCACGCTCGAGCCCTCCCAGGAGCTTGCGGCTGTCGAACCGCTCGCGGCGGCCGTCGCGCTTTGTGACGATGACGTTCGTCTCAGCGCGCTCGTAGGTGGTGAAGCGGTTGCCGCAGCCCTCGCATTCGCGACGGCGGCGGACGGCATCGCCCGCATCGCGCGTGTCGACCACGCTGGTGGAGCCGGATTCGCAAAACGGACAGTGCACAGAGGTAATTCTACTACCCCTAGTGCTTCTTTCCTCCCGGAAGCACTACATATTGTGTGCTCTAAGCGGGGTGAACGTGGTCCAGGACGGCTTCGTTTCGCGGCCGGCCGCCATCTGCGGGTGGGTCGAAGCTATCCCAGACGAAGTCGTCGTCGCGAAGGAAGTCCGCAAAACCCTTGGAAGGTGCGTGAAGATTGAGCCAGGTGGCCTCGCCGGGTCCGCCGTTGCGGAACGTGTGGACCAGCTCCGGCGGCGCCAGCACGAATGTCCCCGGCCCGGCGGTCACGCGCTCGACGTCCGGGCCGAGCCCAAAGTCGAGTTCGCCGCTCAGGATGAAGAACGCGTCCACGTGCTCTCTGTGGATGTGGGGGCCGGGCCCCTCCTCGCCGGGGACGTAGCGCGTCCAGGTCAGGCACAGCTCGGGCAGGGCGGCCAGGATGCGGATCGTTCGCTCCGCGCGGTCGGTCACGACCTCGCCGTCCTCGGCGAACGCGAGCGTGATCGCGTCGCTCGCCGGACGCCCCTCCTCCTCGGGCGGGTCGAAGATGTTGTCCGCGTCCTCGGGCGGGCGCTCGCCGAACAGGTAGTCGGCGAAGCGCATGCCGGGCGCGTGGATGTTGAGGAACGCGGCCTGCTCGGTCGTCTCGTGCTCGTAGCGGTGGATCACCCGCGGCGGGATGACGATCGCCTCGCCGGCGCCGCGGGCGGCGCGCTCCTCGCCGAGCTCGAACGAGTACTCGCCCTCGAGCACCACGAAGCCGTCGGCGTGCTCGCGATGGACGTGGCGGCCGGGGCCGCCCTCCGTGCGCGAGCGCATGTAGGTGAGGACGAGCTCCGGGCGGTCCACGAGCACCTTCACGGTGGCCTCGGGGATATCGACGAGCGTCTGCCCGGTGCGCGACATGTCAGCGAAGGCCTACGGCCACACGTCCTTCACGAGGAGCATGCCGCGCGTGCGGAAGGACTCCGCCGCGCGTGGACCGTCGAGGTACTTCACGAAGGCGGCCGCGATCGGCCGGACGTCCTTGAGGCGCTTCAGCATCACGAACGAGATCGGGTAGGCGTTCGGGTGCGACAGCGCTCGCACGGAGGCATCCGTGGGCGCCGAGCCACCCACCGGGATGGCGCACGTGCTGGAGCCGTACGCGCGCGCACGCGACCAGCTGGTCACCGCGGCGATCGCCGTGTCGCCCGACGCGGCCTCGCCCAGGCCGCCGTCGTAGGCCTTCCGGGCGCCCGCGGGCAGCCTGGAGCCGGCGCCGAAGCGCGGCTCGACGAACTTGTCACTGCCGCTGCCGGCGCGCCGGAGCGCGATCGAGTCGCCGCTCGGCGGCGCGGGGACCCCGGCCGCCGACCACGTCTTGATCGTTCCCGCGGCAATGCCCTTGGCGACCGAGCGGGACACCCCGCCGGTGCAGGCGGGGTGATCGCGGGCGGCCACGAGGACGTCGGCGTCGCGGGCCAGGTCGAGCCGCACCGTCAGGTAGCGACGCTCCGCGCTCTTCAGCCTGCGGTCGAGGAAGACGCCCTGGGGGCTCGGGTAGCGGCGAAGGCGGAGCATGTTCCTCAGGTAGATGTTCGCCGACGGCCCGACCACGGCAGCGGCGTTGTCGAAGATGTAGCGGTAGCGCCGCCCTCCCACGCGGACCGTGATCGGCGTGACCCGCTGCCCGACCGGATGGATGGCGAACGTCGTCGGGATGAAGCCGATCAGGTGGTCGACCCGGCTCGGGATCACCGAGTTGAAGAACGTGCTCTGCGGCCTGGCGGATGCCGTGGCAGGCAGAAGCAGGGAGGCGACGACGACTATGAGGGCGGGCCAGCGCATCGCGGCGAGGCTAGCGAAGGCTCTCGAGGGTGCGCTCGAGGCCCTCGTCGAGCTCGACCTTCGGCTCCCAGCCGAGCTCTTCTCGCGCGCGCGAGGGGTCGAGCGCGATGTGCTGGACCTCGCCCGGGCGCTCCGGGGCGTGGTCGGGCGCGAAGCCGTCGGGCGCGTGCCGGCTCAGCACCTCGATGATGTCGAGCACGGACTTCTCCTTGCCGAGCCCGATGTTGATCGGCCCGGTGGCGTCCGCCTCGGCGGCGCGCAGGTTGGCGTCGACCACGTAGTCGACGTAGACGTAGTCGCGCGTCTGGGTGCCGTCGCCGAAGACGGTGGCCGTGCCGCCCTCGAGCAGCTTGCCGCAGAAGATCGCGATCACGCCGGCCTCGCCCAGCGGGTCCTGGCGCGGGCCGTAGACGTTCCCGTAGCGGAGCGACACGGTCGAGAGCCCGTGCATGCGCGTGAAGATCTCGCAGTACTGCTCGGCGCAGAACTTGGAGAGGCCGTAGGGCGCCTCGGGCGCGACCGGGTGGTCCTCGGGCGCCGGGATCTGGCGGCCCTCGCCGTAGATGGCCCCGCCCGTCGAGGTGTTCACCACGCGCCTCACCCCGTGCGCCTGCGCCGCGCTCAGCACGTTGGCGGTGCCCTCGACGTTGATGCGCGCGTCGGCCGCGGGGTCGGCCACCGACTTGCGAACGTCGATCTGGGCGGCCATGTGGAAGATCACGTCGGGCTTCGTGCGGCCGACCACGTCGCTCAGCGACTCCGTCTCGCGGATATCGACCTCCTCGAGCCGTGCGCCGTTCGCGAGCGCGTGCTCGAGGTTCGCGCGCTTCCCGGTGCTGAGGTCGTCCACGACGGTCACCTCGTCCCCGCGCGCGAGCAGCGCGTCCACGAGGTTCGATCCGATGAAGCCGGCGCCGCCGGTCACGAGTGCCTTCATGCGGCGGTGGATGCTAGAGCGGCGACGGGTCAGTCGTCGTCGCTGCCGCCCGAATGGCTCGAGCTGCCCGAGCTGCCGGAGCTGCCCGAGGAGCCCGACCCGCTGCTGTCGTCGCCGCCGCCCTTGCCGCTCGAGTCGCCGCCGTGGTCGTCGAAGGTCGTGACGGTCGGCTGGGCGGGGGTGGGGGCCGGCACCGCCACGGTGTCCGCGCGCTTGGCGGCCTCGTCGCGGGCCTTCTTACGCGCGCGGGCGCGGTCGCGCCGGCGCTCGCGCAGCGCCTTCTGGCGCTTCTCGGCGGCGCGCTCGTCGGCCCGCGCGCTCGCCGGGGCGAGCGGCTCGCCGGCGCTGAGCGGCTCGGCGCCGAGGCCCACGCTGTCGCCCGAGACAGTGTTCGCCAGCAGGCCGATGCCCACCGCGGCCGCCACGCCGGCGATGGCGAGTGCGGCGAGGGTTGCGAGGCGTCTGAAGCTCATATGGAAACGACCCTAGCTCCGCCTCGGCAAGGACTCGTCAAGCTCCGCGTCAGGTCTTCGTAAAGCGCGCACGGCCTCGAGCGCGACCTCCGCCCGGGCGCCGCCCTCGGGCCTGTTCGCCAGCGTGACCTCGCCGCCCCAGCGCGCCGCGAGCGCCTCGACGACCGCGAGGCCGAGGCCGGTGCCCGAGGCGCCGCCGCGGCTTGCGGAGCCGCGGTAGAAGCGCTGGAAGACGCGGTCGCCCTCGTCGCTGTCGAGGCCGGGACCCTCGTCGAGCACGGCGATGCGCGCCGTCTGGCCGTCGCTCTGCCAGGTGAGCGTCACGGCGGTGCCGGGCGGCGAGTAGTTGAGCGCGTTCTCGGTCAGGTTGTCGAGGATCGCGGCGAGGTCCTCCGCCGAGGCGGCCACGACGGCGGGCGGCCCGGGCTCGACCCGCAGCTCGTGGTCCGAGCGCTCGGCCGGGCCCTGCCAGCGGCGACAGGCGGCGTCGACGAGCTCGGACACGTCGAGCGGATGGGCGGCGGGACGCTCGCCGCCGCCCGCGAGCGTGAGCAGCTCTGAGAGGAGGCGGGCGAGCCGCTCGGTCTCGTGCTCGGCGGCCGCGAGCTCGCGCTCGACCTCGGGGTCGTTGCTCTTCAGCGCGGCGGCCTCGAGCCGCAGCCGCAGGCCCGTCAGCGGGGTGCGAAGTTGGTGCGAAGCGTTCGCAACGAAGTCACGCTGGCCGCGCAGAGTGGTGCCCATGCGCGTGGTCATGTCGTTGAACGCGGTGGCCACCTCGCGCTGCTCGGCCGAGCCCTCGACGCTCGCGCGCGCGTCGAGGTCGCCGCCGGCCACGCGCCGTGCGGTGCCCGCGAGCCCGCGGAGCGGCTTGGCGAGCGAGCCGGCGAGAAGCCAGGCCACCACCACGCCGAGCAGCAGGGCCACGACGCCGACCCCCGCGAGCGCGAGCACGTTGTCGCGCCGCTCCTTCGCCACGGCGCCGACGCTCTGCGTGACCCGCACCGCGCCGATCACGCGGTTGCTCGACACGACGGGCACGGCGGTGAAGAGGATGTCCTGCCCCAGGTCGTCGCTGTGGCGCTCGCCCTGGGTCGCCCTGCCCTGGAGCGCGCTGCGGATCTCCTCGCGGGTCCCGTAGTTGTCGCCTCGCGTCACGTCGCTGAACGAGTCGGCGAGCACGCGACCGCGGTCGTCGACCACGAGCACGCGGCCGCCGAGGCTCTTCTCCGAGCTGACGGCGAGGCGCTTGAGCTGCGCGCGGTCGCCGAGGCGGCCCGACGCGCCGGCCGCCACGAGCTGCGCCTGGCTCTGCGCCTTGCTCTTGATCTCGGCGTCGACCCGCTTCGACAGGTTGAGCGCCAGCGGCACCTCCAGGGCGACGATCACGAGCACCAGCACGTAGCCGAACGCGACGACGAGTCGCGCGCGGAGGCTCATAGCTCGTCGGCGGAGGCGAAGCGAAAGCCCACGCCGCGGACGGTGTGGATGAAGCGGGGACTCTGCGAGTCGTCGCCGAGCTTGCGCCGAAGGCTCGACACGTGCACGTCGAGCGTCTTCGTGGAGCCGAACCAGTTCGTGTCCCAGACCTCGTCGATGAGGCGCTCGCGCGAGATCACGCTGCCCGCCTCGCGGGTCAGCAGCTCGAGCAGCTCGAACTCCTTGCGTGTGAGGTCGAGCTCCGCTCCCCCCACGCTGGCCGCGCGCCGGTCGCGGTCCACGCGCACCGGGCCCACCTCCTGCGGGCCCTGCTTCTCGGCCGCCGGGGCAGCCGCCGCGCCCGCGCCCTCGCCCGTCCTCCGCAGCACCGCCCGGATGCGCGCGGCCACCTCGCGGGCGCTGAAGGGCTTGACGATGTAGTCGTCCGCGCCCAGCTCGAGGCCGACGATGCGGTCGGTCTCCTCGCCCCGGGCGGTCAGCATGATGATCGGGACCTTCGACCTCTCGCGCAGGGCGCGGGCCACGTCGTAGCCAGAGCCGTCGGGGAGCATCACGTCGAGGAGGACCAGGTCCGGCATCTCCTCCTCGGCGGCGCTGAGGGCGTCGGCGACGGTGGGGGCCACACGCGTGGCGAACCCCTCGCGGTCGAGTGCTTCCGCGAGGGGCTCGGTGATCGAGGCTTCGTCCTCGACCATCAGGATGGTGCGCCGGCCCGCCATCGGTCAAAGGGTAGGCGGGCCGGCGTTCAGGCTCGGCTAGTT
>DASYMP010000310.1:0-5776 GCA_036009005.1 Thermoleophilaceae bacterium
AGCCGGCGATCGCGTCCGCCACGGTCCGCTCGAGAGTGATCTCGGGCGCCCATCCGGACGCGGACGCGAGCCGTTCGGCGCTGCCGCGCACCTCCGGCACGTCGTGCGGGCGCACGCGCTCCGGGTCGATCTCGTGGCGCACCCCCACCGAGGCCACCCGCCCGGCCAGCTCGACCACCTCGCGGACCGTGATCGCCGTCCCGCTACAGACGTTGTAGGCGCCGGCCGGCGCCTCGGCGGCCGCGACGTACGCGCGGGCAGCATCACGCACGTCGAGGAAGTCCCTCGCGGCGTCGGGGTTGCCTGTGATGACGACGGCCTCGTCCGCCCCCGCGAGCTCGGCCTCGGCCACCTGCCGCGCGATCGTCCCCACCACGTACTCGTCCGACTGCCCCGGCCCCGCCTGGTTGAACGCGCGCGCCCGGATCACGCGCAGCCCGTGCGCGTCCGCGTACTGGCCGGCGAGCAGGTCGCAGGCCGCCTTCGAGACCGCGTACGGGTTCTGGGGACGGAGCGGCGCGGACTCGTCCACGGGCAGGCGCTCGGGCGGCCCGTAGATCTCGCCCGAGCTGGCCAGGACCACGATCGCCTCGGGCGCCTCGAGGCGCACCGCCTCGAGCAGGTTGAGCGTCATCGTCACGTTCTCGCGCAGGACCGTCTCGGGGTCCTTCCAGGACAGCCCGACGGAGGCGTGCGCCGCGAGGTGGAACACCCGCGCCGGGCCTGCGCCGCCCAGCGCGCTCCGCACCGCGCCGGCGTCGAGCAGATCGAGCTCGGAGCGCGCGGGCGCCACGGCTCGCTCGCCCAGCTCCGCGACCAGAAAGCGGCCCGCGAAGCCCGCGCCTCCGGTTACGAAGGCGGGCGGCGCGTCAGCCACGCAGCCACTCGACCGTCTCGGCCAGTCCCTCGCGCAGGTCGATCCGAGCCTCCCACCCGAGCACGTCGCGCGCCTTCTCGACCGAGGGCCAGCGCCGCTGCACGTCCACCTCGAAGCTCGGCAGTTGGCGCAGCTCGAACTCGGCAGGGTCGCGCCCGCAGGCCTCCCAGACGAGCGCAGCGATCTCCGCGACGGTCCGCTCGTCCGACGCCGAGATGTTGAAGGCCTCGTTCTCCGCCGCCGGATGGCCGAGCGCCGTGACGATCCCGTCCGCGATGTCGTCCACGTGCGTGAGCGTGCGCGTCTGCTCGCCGGAGCCGAAGATCTCGAGCGGCCGCTGGCCCGCCAGCACCTTCTGGATCAGGTCCGGCACGACGTGCGCGATGCCCGGCTCGGCGTCCGGGAACTCGCCCGGGCCGTACGCGTTGAAGGGGCGGCAGATCGTGTACGCGAGCCCGTGCTCATCGTGGAGCGCGCGGCAGTAGACCTCTCCCGCGAGCTTCGAGAACCCGTACGCCGAGTGCGGCGCCGGGCAGTCGCGCACGTGGTCCTCGGGGGTCGGGAAGACCGTGGCGTTCTCGAACACCATCGAGGACGAGACGTACAGGAGCCGCTCGACGCGCTCCTCGAGCGCCGCGCGGAAGACCGCGTTGTAGAGCGCGTGGTTCACCTCGATCAGCGTGTGCGGCAGCTTGTGGAAGTTGCCGATGCCGCCGACGATCGCCGCCAGGTGGACCACGTGCGTGCAGCCCTCCGCGGCCTGGCGCGCCTCGCCGTTGTCGCGCAGGTCGCCCCGGTGGACCTCGCAGCCGTCGCGCATCCAGTCCGGCGCCTCGCGCTGGTCCGAGACGCGCACCGTCCAGTCGCCGTCCCGAAGCAGACGCCTGACCACCGCCGAGCCGATCGCGCCGGCGCCCCCGGTGACGAGGACCCGCGTCACTCGGCGATCGCGCGATCGCGGGCGACGCCGAAGACCTCGCCGGACCCGGTCACGTTCCACGGATCCACGAGCAGCGTGCCCTCCGGCAGCCGCTCAAGGAGGCCCTCGAAGGCGGAGTGGTTCGTCGCGATCACCACGGCGTCGGCGCCGTCCAGCACGGCCTCGAGCGAATCCGACTCGCCGGGCACGTGCGGGTCGTGCCGCGCCACGTGGGCGAGCTCGCGCTCCAGCATGCGAACGAGCTTGTAGGCGAGCGAGTCGCGCACGTCGTCGGAGTCGCGCTTGAAGGTGAGCCCGAGCACCGCGATCTTCAGGTCGCGCAGCGAGCCGCCGAGCCGCGACTTCAGCCCCTTCACGATGAACAGCGGCACGGTCTCGTGCACGCGCGACACCGCGAGCAGCATCCCGGGTGCGCTCGAGCGCTCCTCGGAGAACGTGAAGTCCTTGCGCAGGCAGGCGCCGGCCGTGAGTCCCGGCGCAGCCATCCCGCCGCGCGGATAGTCGTGGTTGATCAGCTCGATCACGTCGAACACGTTCGCCCCGTACTGCTCGCACTCCATCATCAGCAGGTTGGGCAGCGCGAACTGCGTGTAGCGCAGGATGTTGGTCCAGATCTTGGCCAGCTCGGCCTGAAGCGGGTTCGTCTGCACGATCTCCGTGCCGAACACCTCGAACAGCTCGGCCGCCTTGGCCGAGGAGCTCTCCCCGACGCCGCCGACGATGCACGGCAGCGTGGCGATCTCCTCGAGGAAGTGGTTCTCCGCGATCCGCTCGGGCACGTGCGAGACGAACAGGTCCTCGCCCACGCGGAAGCCGCGCCGCTGCTCGATGTAGCCCGCCACCCACTCCGTCGTGCCGGGTGCGACCGTGGAGCGCAGGATCAGCGAGTGGCCCTCGCGCAGCACCGGCAGGAGGTCGTCGATCACCCCGCGCACGTGCGAGATGTCGATCTCGATGTGGACGTGCGAAGGCGTGTGAAGCGTGAGGACGATGTGGTCGGCGCGCGCGGCGTCCTGCACCGACCGGGTCAGCTCGAGCCGGTCGCCCTCCATGACGCGCTCGAGCAGCTCCTGCGTGCCCGTCTCCGAGAACGGCATCTGCCGTGCAGCCACCTGGTCGAGCACGGGCTGCTGTCGTTCCACCCCGATCGTGGGCAGCCCGCGGTCCGCAAACGAGAGCGCGAGAGGCAGGCCGACCCGGCCGAGGCCGATGACGGCGACGCTCGCTTCCATGGGAGGCAGTCTACGTACGGCTCAGGTACTGACGCGCGAACGCCAGGACGAAGCGCGGGTTGAAGTAGAGGTAGCGCGGAAGCAGCCTGCGCGGCTCCTGCGCGATCCGGTAGATCCACTCGAGGCCGCGCTGCTGCATCCACGAGGGCGCCTGCGAGATCCGGCCCGCGTGGAAGTCGAACGCCGCGCCCACGGCGCACATGACGGGCACGTCCAGGCGCCCGCGCATCCGCGCCATCCACTTCTCCTGCTTCGGCACGCCGATGCCCACCCAGAGCACGTCCGGCTTCGCGGAGTTGACCTGGTCGACGAGCGCGTCCTCCTCCTCGCCGCTCATCTCCCGGAAGGGCGGCGAGTAGCCACCAACGATGTTGATTCCCGGGTGGCGCCGGCGCAGGCTGAGCGCAAGCTGCACGAGCGAGCCCTGATCGCGCCCCCCGTAGAGCCAGACGCGGTGGCCGCGCTCGGCGCAGCGGTCGCTGTAGCGCAGCATCAGCTCGGGCCCATAGACGCGGTCCTTCAGGTTCGCCCCGAGCAGGTTGGCGGCCCACACGACGGGCATCCCGTCGGGCAGGACGAGCGTCGCGCGCGCGAGCGCGTCCGCCATCTCCGGGTCGTCGAGGCCGACGGTCAGGGCATGCACCGCGACCGCGCAGACGTAGCCGCGCTCGCGCGTCTCGATCATCGTGTCCATCGCGTCGATCGCGCCGCGGTAGTCCGTCATGGCGATCGGGACGCCGAGGATCTCGCGCGTGGGGATCTCGTCGGCAACTGCTGAGGGGCTCGCTGCCGCGTCGTCGGGCTGCGGCTGGGGGCGGATCATCGGGGCCCGCGAAGTGTAGACCTGCACGGACCGCCGACGCTGTACGTATCGTGGCGACCATGCGTGGCCCCGGCGAGGCGCGGCTGGTCGCGTCCGGCGCGCTCCTCCAGCAACTGGCGCAGGCCTCAGGGCTGCTCGCCCTGCTCGTGATCGTGACGCTCTTGGCGCGGCGCCTCGACAGCGTCGACGAGCTTGGCGCGTATGGCCTCGTGGCGTCGCTCGCGGGCTACCTGCTCGTGCTCCGCAACACCGTCGCGAGCTCCGCGATCCGCTCGATGGCCGCGGCCGCCGACCGCGAGACGCGCGCCGAGGTCTTCGCCGCCGCCGCCGCGCTGTATGCCGTCGTGGGCGTGCTCACCGGCGTGGTCGTCGCGCTCGTCGCGGTGGTGCTTGCCGGCACCGTCCTCGACGGCCCGCTGGCGAGCGATGCGCGCCTCGGCGGGCTCGGCCTCGGCGCGCTCACGGCGGTCGGGATCGTCGCGAGCGTGAACCTGGACGGGCTGCGCGCGGAGCGCATGTTCCCCACCGCGGCGGGAGCGGAGATCGCGGCGGTGGCGATCTACCTCGTCGTGATGGTGGCGGTCATCCTGGCCGACGCGAACCTCGGGCTGATCATCGCCCTGAGTGGGGCACTGCCGCTCCTCAGCGGGCTGATCTGCGCCGTGCTGGTGCGCCGCGCGGGCCTGCCGTTCCACTTCGTGCGCCTCGGCGCGGCGCGGCGCCACCGCGCCGAGATCATCCCTACCGCCGGCTGGCTGCTCGTGATCGAGCTGTCGAACCTGGCGATGTACGCGTCGGGGCGGATCGTGCTGAGTGCGTACCGCACGCCCACGGCCGTGGGCCTCTACGAGGGGCCGGTGCGCGCGCACAACATGCTCTACGCGCTCGGCGGCGCGCTGGCCGTGCCGACCGTTCCGAGCGCCTCGCGCTACGCGGCCGGCGACGACCGCCGCCGCATGCGCGAGCTGGCGCTGCGCGGCAGCCGCTACACGCTGGCGCTGTTCGTGCCGCTGTGCGTGACGCTCATGGTGCTCGCCGAGCCGATAGTTGGCGTCTGGCTCGGCGAGGACTACACGGACGGCGCGGCGGCGCTCACGATTCTCGTGTCCTACTGGCTCCTGTACGGCGCGCTGATCGTCACGCCCGCTTTCCTCGCCGGCGCCGGCGAGGCGCGCGCCGCCGGCCGCACGCTGGCCTGCGCCGCCGTGCTCAGCCTGGTGCTGGCACTGGTGCTCACGCCCGAGCTCGGGGTCGAGGGCCCCGCCGTGGCCACGGCGGGCGCGCTGGCCGCGGCGTTCCCGCTGCTGCTTCGGATCGGGCTGCGCGCGTCCGGCGTCACGTTCGGCGAGCTGCTCGCGCGCGCGGCGCCGGCCTACGCGCTCGGCGCGCTGCTCGCGCTCGCCCTGCTCGCGCTACGGCTCGGCGCGGACCCCGAGACGCTGCCCGCCGTCGCCGCGATCGCGATCGGCGGCGTGGCCGCCTACTGGGCCGCGTTCTACCTGGTCGTGCTCGATGCCGGCGAGCGCGAGCTGGCGCGAGGCCTCCTGCGCCGAGCGGTCGACTAGCTCGCCCGCCGCGGCATGGTCAGCCCGCCTGCTTCTGCGGTACCCCGCGCTCGAGCATGTCGAGGTCGGAGTCCACCATCAGCCGGACCATGTCCTCGAAGCTCGTGCGCGGCTCCCAGCCGAGCTTCTCGCGCGCCTTCGTGCAGTCGCCGATCAGGTGGTCCACCTCGGCCGGCCGCAGGAAGCGCGGATCGGTGCGCACGTACTCGCTCGGGTCGAGCCCCACCTGATCGAAGGCCACGTCCACGAGCTCGCGCACGCTGTGCGCCTCGCCGGTGGCGATCACGAAGTCGTCCGGCTCGTCGTGCTGGAGCATCAGCCACATCGCCTCGACGTAGT
>DASYMP010000311.1:0-35446 GCA_036009005.1 Thermoleophilaceae bacterium
ACGCTGGACGACATCCAGCTGCCCGGCCCGCAGGTGGCGCCGCCCACCACTCCCACGACGCCGCCCGGCACGAACACGGACGTGCCGAACACGTCCCCCGACGCGCCAACTCCGGCCCACCCGGGCGGGGACCAGGGCCCCAGCTCCGACGGCGGCTCGCAGCAGGAGCACTCGAGCTCCGGCCGGCGCGTGCAGGACAAGCAGGGCCCGAACGGCGAGCTCACGGGTGACATCAAGTCTCGAGCTAAGGATGAGCTTTCGAAGGCGAAGCGCAAGGGACGTCGCTCGCCGCTCCGCAACGCCGACGGCACTCCGACGACGAGCAACCCGGGCTTCACCGACGTGCTGCCCGGCCCGTCGACCGCCACCGGCGTCCCCAACTTCATCATCCGCAAGTTCCGGGTGCCGCCGTTCCTCCTCTCGATCTACCAGGCCGCCGGCATCGAGTACGGCGTGCGCTGGGAGGTCCTCGCCGCGATCAACGAGATCGAGACGGACTACGGCCGCAACCTGAACGTGTCCTCCGCGGGCGCGCTCGGGTGGATGCAGTTCATGCCGTCCACCTGGAAGATGTACGGGGTCGACGCCAACAAGGACGGCGAGAAGGATCCGTACAACCCGGTCGACGCCATCTTCGCCGCCGCGCGCTACCTGAAGGCCGCCGGCTACGAGCAGGACGTGCGCCGCTCGATCTTCGCCTACAACCACGCCGACTGGTACGTCGACTCGGTCCTTCTTCGCGCGCGCCTGATCGCCGGCGTGCCCGCCGACGTGATCGGCTCGCTCACCGGACTCACCGAGGGCCGCTTCCCCGTCTTCGCGCGTGCGCGTTACGCGGATGACATCGCCGAGAAGCAGCTGCTGAAGCGCGTGCGCCAGGGCGAGAACGCGGCGCAGCTCGTGGAGTCGGACGACAACCGGCGCAGCATCGACATCTTCGCCAAGCAGGGCGCGCCGGTCGTCGCCGTGAACGACGGAGTCATCAAGAAGATCGGCAAGAACAAGAAGCTTGGCCGCCACGTCGTGCTCCAGGACGTGTACGGGAACCGCTACACGTACGCCCACCTCGGCCAGATCTCGCGGTACTACCCGGTGCCGAAGCGCGACGCGACGGACCCGAGGCGGAACGCCACCGCGCTCGCCGCGAACCCGTCCGACCCGACGCCGGCCGAGCCCGCCTCCGCAGGCCGCCAGCTCGACTCGTCCGACAAGGCGAAGGAGCGCGACCGCGGCGGCGACGTGCCCGCCGACCGGACGCAGGCCTCCGCCCCCGTCAAGGAGCGCATGTTCGCCCACCCGGATCTCCCGGGCGCCCGCGAGGCCGGCGGACTCGAGCAGCAGCTCGATTCGCAGGCCCGCAAGAACGGCAAGTTCGAGACCTTCAAGAACTACTTCTCGCGCCCCTACGGCCTCGACCCGTCGAAGGTCCGCCTCCGCCCGCTGAAGCAGGGCTCGCGCGTGATCGGTGGGACGATCGTGGCGCGCATCGGCCAGAGCGTCGCCGGCAAGGCGCCGCACCTCGACTTCGCGATTCGCCCGGCCGGCCGCGGCGCGCCGAACGTCGACCCGAAGCCGATCCTCGACGGCTGGAAGCTGCTCGAGGCCACGGCCATCTACCGCGCGTCCGGACGCAACGTCCTGTACGGCAAGGACGACGCCGGCGCGATGTCGATCGGCCAGATCCTGCTGCTGCCGAAGCCGCTGCTCGAGAAGCGCGTGCTCTCGGACGAGCGCATCGACATCTACGAGTGCGGGCGCGACGACATCCGCTCCGGCCAGATCGACCGCCGCGTGCTCGCGACGCTCGAGTACCTCGCCGAGTCCGGGCTGCGCCCGACGATCACCTCGATGAAGTGCGGCCACGGCTTCTACACGAGCTCGGGCAACGTCTCCGAGCACTCCACGGGCAACGCGGTCGACATCGCGATGGTCAACGGCATCCCGATCCTCGGCCACCAGGAGCCGGGCGGGATCACGGAGCAGACGGTCCGCCGCCTGATGCAGCTCCAGGGCACGATGGCCCCGCACCAGATCATCTCGCTGCTCGAGATCGGCGGCGCGACGCTGGCGATGGGCGACCACAACGACCACATCCACGTGGGCTTCCAGCCGATGTTCGGCGCCAACAAGAAGCTCGGCAAGCAGGCGCTCGCGGTACTCGAGCCCGGCCAGTGGTCGGACCTGATCTCGCGCCTCCGTGAGATCGAGAACCCGGTCGTGCCGACCAAGCCGTCCAAGTACTCGCTGCCGGCGAAGCACAAGCGCGCCAGCAACGCCCACCTGGGCGAGTAGCCACGGGCGCCGAAGGCCCCTTCGGATTCGTCCAGCTCGAGTTCGGGTTCCTGCTGGGACCCCCTGACGGGCGCTATCTCGTAAGACCGGCCGCGGACGCGCTCGTCGAGAGCGTCCTCGTCCTGACGACCCTGGGCGCGCCCGAGCGGCGCAAGCTGCTCGGCGGGCGCAGGGCGAAGGCGGTGAGCGAGGCGGAGGCCGAGCCGGTTCCGACCGCGCGCGCGACCGTGGTTCGCTCGACCCCGTTCGCGACCGACGAGGACGCCTCGGGCTGGCTCGCGCAGGCGGACCTCGATGCCGAGCTCTCCGCCGCTGTGGTCACGCTGAACCGCGCCCTCCATGCCCACCGGGTCGCGGCCGCCGACCCGTACGCGACGGAGGTGTCGCTTGCGCGCGCGCTCGTGGCACGCGTCGGGTACGGGAGCGGCGACGCTGTGGCAGACGGGCGCTACGGGGAGGCGCGCGAGGTCCCGCTCGGCGCGGGCAGGCGCCGGAGGCGCTCGATGGAGGCGCCCGAGGAGCGCTTCGCCGCGCTTCTCGGCGGCCGCGAGCAGGCGCTGGCCTGCGAGGAGCTCGTCCTACGCGCGCGCGCCGACCTGAACGCGGGGCGGCTCGCGGAGGCCGCCCTCCAGGCGCGCGTGGCGATCGAGGCGCTGTTGGCCGCGCGCGTCGCGGCCGTCGACTCGGGGCCCGCCGGCGGCTCGCTCGCCACGCACCGCGAGGCGGTGGCCACGGCGGCCAACGAGGCCCTGCACGGCCCACTGCCCGGCGCGAGTACAGCGGCGCTCGAGGAGGCGGTGGCGGCGATGGAGCTCGCGCTGAGGCGCCACCGGCTACAGCGCGGCGAGCACTGAGCGCAGCTCGCTCACCACGTCACCGTCCAGCTTCACCTCGGCGTCGCCGTCATACGGCGTCGGGCCCTGGGTGATCAGCACCAGTCGCCCTCCGCCTCCATGCGTGATCGCTGGGAGACCGGCCACCGGGTAGACCTCGAGCGAGGAGCCCACGCAGATCATCAGGTCGGCGTCCATCGCCAGCGCCTGGGCCTCCGCGAGCGCGCGCTCGGGGAGGAGCTCGCCGAAGAGGACGACGTCCGGCTTCAGCGGCAGGAAGCAGGCCTCGCAGAGCGGGGCCCCCTCGCCCTCGGCGAGCAGCTCGACCACGCGGCCGATCGAGACCCTGCCGCCGCACTGCATGCAGACGCTCTGGTCGATCGACCCGTGCATCTCGATCAGCCGTTCCGTACCGGCGAGCCGGTGCAGGCGGTCGATGTTCTGCGTGACGACCGCGCGCACCAGCCCGCGCCGCTCGAGCTCGGCGACCGCGAGGTGCGCCTCGTTCGGTGTCTTGTCGATAAGCGAGGCGAAGCGGTCGCCGTAGAAGCTCCAGAAGCGGTTCGGATCGCGCCGCCACGCGTCGATGTGGGCCACCTCCATGGGATCGACGTTCTCCCAGAGACCGGTGGCGGGCGAGCGGAAGTCGGGGATGCCCGAGGGCACGGAGATCCCCGCGCCGGTGAGCACGACGGCGCGCTGCGAGTCGCGAAGCAGGCCGGCAACGCGCCCGGCGGCCGCGCTGGGTGGTGCCGACCTCACTTGCCCTGGAACTTGGGGCGGCGCTTCGTGAGGAAGGCGGAGATGCCCTCCTTCGCGTCCTCCGACCCGAACGCGCGCGCGAAGCCCTCGCCCTCGCTGCGGAGTCCTTCGTCGAGATCGGGCTGCGCCGAGCGCTTCTTGATCTCCTCGGTCGCGATCGGCGCCTGCTCTGAGAGCTTGCGCGCCCACGCCATCGCCGTGTCGAACAGCTCGTGGTCGGGCACGACCTGGGTGGCGAGGCCGACTCGGTGCGCCTCGTAGGCGTCGATCGGGTCGCCCGTGAGGTTCATCTCGAGCGCCTTCGACTCGCCCACGAGCCGCGGCAGCCGCTGGGTGCCGCCGAAGCCGGGGATGATCCCGAGATTGATCTCGGGCTGGCCGAAGGTCGCCGACTCGGCCGCGATGCGGAAGTCGCACGCCATGGCCAGCTCGCAGCCGCCGCCGAAGGCGATCGAGTTGACCGCCGCGATCGTGACCGTCGAGGACTGCTCCATCCCCCGCATGAAGCGGTGCGCCGACTCGACGAGCTCGGCGCCCTCGGTGTCGGGCGACATCTTCGTGAACTCCTTGATGTCCGCCCCGGCGCAGAACGTGAAGATGTTCGAGGAGGCGATCACGAGCGCGCGCGCCTTGCCCTCGACCGCTTCCCAGAGGTCGATCAGGTCGTTCACCGCCTGCGGCGAGAGCGGGTTCGCGGGCGGCCTGTTGAGCCAGGCGATCGCCACGTCCCCGCGCGTCTCGAGCAGCACCGTCTCGCGCTGCTCGCCGGGATCGGCCTGCGGATAGGGGAAGAAGCCCTGGCCGGACTTCTTCCCGAGCCGGCCCTGGGCCACGAGCCGGCGCAGCACGGTGGGCGGTTCGAAGGCGTCGCCCCACTCCGCTTGCGCGCGCTCGAGCCGCTCCAGGATCGTGTCGAGGCCCGCGTCGTCGGCCCGGCTGAACGGCCCGGGCAGGATGCCGGCGCCCATCATCATCCCGATCTCGATGTCCTTGGCGGAGGCGACGCCCTCCTCCAGCACCAGGCAGGACTCCACCAGGGTCTTCAGGCCCATCCGCTCGACGACGGTCTCGAGTCCTGACGCGCTAGCCGTGCTCATAGAAGCCCTTCCCCGTCTTCGCGCCGAGGTTGCCCGCCTCGACCAGCTCCTTCATCCGCGAGGACACCGCGAAGCGCTCCCCGCCGTATGACTCGTGCAGGTGCTCCGCCACGTGCAGCGCGGTGTCGAGCCCGAGCAGATCCGACAGGTAGTACGGCCCCATCGGCACGGTGCCGGACTCCTGGATGACCTTGTCGACGTCCTTGACGTCGAGATCCTCGTCCTCGGTCACCTTCCAGACCTCGGACATCGCCGAGATCAGGATCCGGTTCACCACGAACCCGGGCACCTCGCCGCAGCGGACCGCCGTCTTGCGGATCGCCTGCGCGAAGTTCGAGGCCGCCTGAAGCGTCTCGTCCGAGGTCTCGTCGCCCTCGATCACCTCGATCAGGCGCATCATCGAGGCCGGGTAGAAGAAGTGGAAGCCGCACACCTTGTCCGGCCGCAGCGTGGCCTCGGCCATCTCGGTAACGGATAGCGATGAAGTGTTGGAGCTCAGAATCGCGTGCCCCGGGGTGACCTCGTCGAGCTCCGAGAAGACCGCCTGCTTGATCTCCATGCGCTCCGGGACGGCTTCGATGACGAAGTCCACGTCACCGAACGCGGCGTAGTCGGTGGTCCCCGTGACCCGGCCGAGGATCTCCTTCTGCTGGGCGTCGGCGTCCTCCTGGGTGATCTTCTCCTTCTTGACGAGGCTGCCGAGCTGCGCCTCGGTCACCTGGCGGGCCTTCTCGAGACCCGTGTCGACGAACTCCTGCTTCACGTCCTTGAGGACGACCGGAATACCGGCCGAGGCCACGACCTGAGCGATCTCACCGCCCATGGTCCCCGCCCCGACAACGGCAGCTTTGAAGACAAACATGGCGGCGGAGGCTATCGGAGGCCGCCCCACCCCGAGCCGGGGGCGACTTAATCGACAGTCCTGCTTAGGGGTCCATATGCGACACCTATCCAGGACTGTCGATGAGGACCTCGCCCAGATCGCGAGTGCGGGGCATGGTGTGGTCACGCGCGCGGAGTTGCTTCAGGCCGGCATCACGGCGGCCCAGATCGGCGGGCGCGTCAGACGAGGTGGCCTGATCCGAGTTCACCCCGGCGTGTATCGCGTGGGGCACGAGGCGCCGAGCACCGACGCGACCTACCTGGCAGCCGTGCTGGCTGGAGGGGACGGCGCGGTTCTCAGCGGCCTCGCGTCGGCACATGTCTGGGAGCTGGTGAGGGGTCCGGCTCCCCCACCGCAAGTCAGTTGTCGGACAGAACGACGCATCGAGGGTGTGATCACGCGCCGTTGCCGTTTCATCGACGCCAGCGAGGTGACCCACGCTCGCGGTATCCCGGTCACGACCGTCGCGAGAACCTTGGTCGACGTCGCTGCCCAGCTGAGCCCGGACGCGCTCGCGCGCGCGTGTCATGAGGCCGGCGTGCGCTACCGGACCACGCCGAGGATGGTCGAGGCAGTCCTGGCACGGCGGCCCCAGACTCCGGGTGCGCGGAAGCTTCGGCGGGTCATCCACGGCGACGTGCGTGTGTCGCTCAGCAAGCTCGAAAGCCGCTTCCTCGAGCTCCTTCGCGACGAGGGCCTCCCGCTACCGCTGACGAACCGGGTCGCCGGCGGCCGTCGCGTGGACTGCCGCTGGCCGGAGCGCCGCCTCACGGTCGAGCTCGACGGCTACCGGTTCCACAACTCGCGCCACGCATGGGAGCAGGACCGGCGCCGGGAGCGCGAGGCGCGCGCTCGCGGCGACGAGTTCCGCCGTTACACCTACGGGGACGTAATGGAGGATCGGCGCCTGATGCTGGCGGAACTCCGGCCCCTCCTCGACGACAGTCCTGGATAGGGGTGCCTATACGCACCCTAGGCAGGATTGTCGGGTAGGGCGCGGGCGTCTTCGGCGGCTTCGATCGCGAAGCGGCGCAGGGTTCGGTGGAGCGAGTCGCGGAGGGCGCGGCGGATGAAGAGGGCGTCCGCGATGCCCGCGAGGGGGCCGTACTTCGCGAGCTCGTACTCGAGGCTCAGCTCCGCCTCGGAGCCGTCGCCCGCGGGGAGGACGCGCAGCGTCTGCGTGCCCGCCAGGGCGTCCTCGAAGACCTGCGTCGAGAAGCGGTCCGGCGCGCTCTCCACCACGGTCTCCGTCACGCGGCCGCGGCCCGCTGGCGCGGACTCCCACACCACGCGGCCGCCCTCGGACGGCCAGCCGCGCCCGAGCTCGACGAGCCGGGCGAACCCCTCGACGAAGCTGGCCCAGCGATCCGTGTCGGACCACAGCCGAAGCACCTCAGCCGGCGGCAGGGCCACGGCCGAGCGTGCGCTCGCTCGCCTCACCCGCCGTAGACCTCGCGCACGATCTCGTCGATCGAGGACTTCACGGAGTCGAGGAACGGGCGGACCTCCTCGACGAGCCGCGCGTACTCCGTCCGGCCCTCGTCGGTGAGGGAGTAGTAGCGCCGCGAGCGGCGCTCGGGGTGCTCCCACTGGCCCTCGATGAGACCCCTCCCCTCCAGGCGCCGGAGCAGCGGGTACATCGTGTTCGGATTGACGGAGAGGACGCCTGCGGTCATGGCCCCGATCCGCTCCATCAGCTTGTTGCCGTAGCTGGGACCCTCGTTGATCAGATGGAGAACCAGAAGGGGAAGGATCGAGCGCCGGCGCAGCTCGCCGGCGAACGGATCCTGCCCCTTGGCGCCGGGCGCGATCGCAGCTTCGATGCCGCCCGCCTGCGCGACCGCATCCCGAACGGCTTCTTCCTTGCCCGCCATCTCTGGCGGACATTGTTACTCCTAACTACGCGGCAGCCGCCGCGGGCTCCTCCACGCGGCGAGGCATGAGCACCTCGCGCGCGATCACGAGGCGCTGGATCTGCGACGTGCCCTCGTAGAGCTGCATGATCTTGGCGTCGCGCATGAGCTTCTCCACGGGGTACTCCTTGATGAAGCCGTAGCCGCCGTAGACCTGCACGGCGTCGACGGTGACCTCCATCGCGGAGTCCGCGGCGAAGCGCTTCGCGTGCGAGCTGACAAGCGTGTTGCGCTGGCCCTGATCGAGCTGCACGGCCGACTTCCACACCATCAGGCGCGCCGCCTCGATCTTGGTCGCCATGTCGGCGATCATGAACTGGATCGCCTGGTGCATCGCGATCGGCACGCCGAACTGCACGCGCTCCTTGGCGTAGTCGCGGGCGAACTCGAAGGCCGCGTTCGCGATGCCGACTGCCATCGACGCCACGCCGGGGCGCGTGCGGTCGAGGGTCATCATCGCGAGCTTGAAGCCCTTGTTCTCCTCGCCGATCAGGTACTCGGCCGGGATCTCGACGTCGTTGAACGAGATCATCGCCGTGTCGGAGGCACGCTGCCCGAGCTTGTCCTCCTTCTTGTCGACGGTCACGCCGTCGAGCTCACGCGGCACGACGAAGGCCGAGATGCCGCGGTGGCCGGCCTCCTTGTCGGTCTTCGCGTAGACCGTGTACCAGTCGGCGTGCGAGCCGTTCGTGATGAAGCACTTGGTCCCGTTGATGACGTACTTGTCGCCGTTCTTCACAGCGGTGGTGCGCATGCCGGAGACGTCCGAGCCGGCGTCCGGCTCGGTCAGGCAGAACGAGGCGAGCTTGGGCTCCTCGGTGAGCCGCCCGAGGAACTCCTTCTTGACGTCGTCGGAGCCGCCGAGGATGACCGGCGCGGTGGCGAGGCCGTTGCACATCAGCGAGGTGCCGATGCCGGAGCAGCCCCAGCCGAGCTCCTCCTCGATCAGACAACCGGTGAGGAAGTCGAGGCCCGGGCCGCCGTACTCCTCGGGGATGTGGTTGTTCATCAGGCCGAGCTCCCAGGCCTGCTTGATGATCTCGGTGGGGAAGGTGGAATCCTTGTCCAGCTCCCACGCAACCGGCCGCATCTCCTTCTCGGCGAAGTCGTGGGCGAGCTGGCGGATGTCCTTCTGCTCGTCGGAAAGCGTGAAGTCGACCACTGCTGCTGCTCCTCTATCTAAGACGACCGATTGACTCGTCAGTCAACAATTACCCGGCAGGTTACACGAGGAAACGCGCGACCACGTAGATACCCACTCCCAAAGCGATAATCGTGAAGATCACGAGCCCGATCTGATCGGGATAGAGGGCCGGGCGGCTCGGCGCGAACGTGCGTCGGCGAAAGCGCTTCCACATGCGGTCAAACTACCCCCGTGGACGCGTTCGGCACGATTCTGATCGCGGTATCGATCGTCGCGGTGCTCGTCGCCGCGCTGTCGTACTGGGGCAGCGGCGGCATCTACTCGGGGCTGGGACGCGGCGACCTCGAGATGCGGCGGGAGGAGCCGGCATCTCCGGCGGAGACGCAGGAGGAGATTCGCCAGATGCTCGAGGCGAAGTCGCGCCGGCGCGAGGCGCGTGGCGAGGCGGCGCTCGACGTGGAGGCGGAGCTGGCCGCCCTCACCTCCAGCCCGCCGGTGAGTGGCGACCCCGTGCTGAGAGAGGAGGTCCGCCAGCTCGTGATCGCCCGCAACGAGCGCCGCCTCAGGCAGGGCAAGGAGCCGCTCGACGTCGAGACCGAGGTCGACCGTCAGCTCCGCGATCTCAACGCGTGATTTCGTGCACCCGCCGGGTATAGGCTGCGGTCAATGGCCGACGAACGCCGCTTCGAGCTCGATGATCTCCTCCTGCGCCCGGGGTGCTACTTGAACCCGCAGACCGAGATCCTCGTCGTGGTGGACGACTCGCCCTCGATCGACGGCGAGATCTTCAACATGGAGGACTTCGAGGGCGCCGACTGGGTGCTGATCGCGGACGAGGTCCCCGTGGACGAGGCGCGCCGCGACGAGCTGCTCGAGACGTTCCAGGCCACCTACCACGGCGGCGACGGGCGCACCGCCGAGATCAGCGTGAACGCCGACGACGATGACGACTTCGTGGACGACGACGAGAACGCGCCGCCCGAGCCGGACGAGGACGTCGAAGAGGTCTAGGGGGCCGGGGCGGGCGCCGGCGCGCCGGTCTCGTCGAGCGACGCGCGCAGCTCGCGCACCTTCTCCCGGTAGGCCTGCTCGCTCCCTCCCAGCAGGTACGAGCCCCAGCGCACGCCGTTGTGCACGTGCGGCACCTCGTCGGCCAACAGGTAGTCGAACACGAGCGCCACCCGCTCCTGGCCGAGCTCCATCAGCTTCTTGCGCCGGTGTGAATGCCGCCACATCGCGCGCTGCTCGCTCGTGCCGTTGAAGAGGCAGAGCCGCCCGAGCAGGTCGTACGCGTAGATCGACCGGAAGTACGAGAAGCCCACCGGGAAGTCGCCCCAGGCGCAGCCGAGCTCGTCCTTCATCAGCAGGTCGTGGAGGCGCGCGTGTCGCACCTCGTCCCAGTTCTGGCGGGCCATGTCCACGTGGAAGTCCCACGGCAGCTCCGGGTGCTCGTGCGAGTTGCGCGCCATCAGCTCCGCCGCGCTCAGCTCGGCGTCCATCAGCCCGTGGAAGAAGTGCTGCTGCTCCTCGCGCTCCACGGGCACGTGGTTCTCCGCGCCGTTCACGTACAGGTCGCGCGACAGGTACGGGTCGCCGCCGGCGGTCACCTCGACGAACTCGTCACGCGCCGGCTCCTCGAGCGGCGGCAGGATCCGCAGCTCTCGCGGCTCGCCGCGCAGCGTGACCGGCAGCGCGCCGATGTCCCAGTCGAAGCGCCCATGGCCGTCGGTGTGGCGCTCCTGGCGCTCCACGAGCTGAGTGAGCAGCCGCAGCGAGGGCTCGTCCGCCACCGGGTCGAGGTTGTCGAGATGGATGCGCATGGCGCGCGCCAGCGCCGGCTTCGCCTCCGTGTAGGCGACCGTCAGGTACTCATGCGCGCTGTGGGCGCTCGCCATCCGGTCGAGCAGCGCGGACAGCTCGGGCGACGGCGAGCCGGGGTACTCGCTCGGGTGCCTCAGCTCGTAGAGGCGGCGCCTGATCTTGGTGAGCGCGCGCGCGTCGTCGTGCACGTGGTCGCCGAGCGCGTACTTGCGCTCGAAGCTCGGCTCGAGCGGCATCCATCCGTTCGTGAGGTGCACGAGCTCGCGCAGCACGTGGAAGTAGTTCGAGAACCGGATGGCGTTGTCGTCAACGTCGTAGCCAAGCGGCCTCGTCATCGGTGTCCTCCGCCAAGAGTGGCTCCCTGTGCCGCCCCACGACGCTGGGCAGGAGCCCACCGCCGGCCGACACGTTGATCACGGCCTGGTCCGATATCCGGGTGATCATCCCCGCGTAGCGGCCGCCCAGCCCGAACGGGTTGATGTTGAAGCGCTTGAGCCGCATCTGCACGTGGCCGTCCTCGACCGCCGGGAACATCTCCTCCGGCACCGGCACGTACTCCTGCACGACGTAGTCGCCGTGGCCGGCGTGCTCCTCGATCAGCCGGTCCCATTCGGACTGGCCGGTCTCCATCCCGAGCGAGACGCCGTGGCCGCCGTAGTCGGAGGCGGGCTTCATGACGAGCCGCTCGCGGTTGTCCGAGACGAACGCGAGCAGGTCGACCACCCAGTCCCCGTATGCCGCCCGGCCTTCCTGGAGCACGCGCGTCCACGGGATCGTCTCGGCGATCACCTGCCGCTCCGAGTCCTCCACGAGGTGCGCGAAGCGCGGGTCGCCGAGCAGGGCGAACAGCTTCTTGTTGTTGGCCACGCGCGCGCGGAACGGGTTCACCACAGCCGCGCTGCGGTCGCGCGCGGCTGCGATCAGGTCCCCCTCCGGCAGGTCCTCGAGCAGCGCGCGCCGGTAGACGAGGTGGATCGGCTCGCCCTGCACGGTGAGCACGGAACCGTCGTAGCGCACGTCCTCGAGCGTGCCGTGGAGAGCTTCGATGCCGGCTCTCCTCGCGGCCGCGCAGATGATCCGGAACTCCGGCACCGACGGGCTGCCGTCCACGTCCACGAGCGCCAGGCGCGGGATCTCCGGCAGGTCCCTGCGCTCGCCGCGCAGCTCGTGGTAGGCGGACATCAGCGTGTCCACCAGCACGGGCAGCATCGGCGTGTAGGAGGTGTCGAACTCGGCGCTCACGCGCGGCAGCGAGATTGCGCGAGCGAGCCCCTCGTGGAGCACGTCCGTGTAGCCGATGCCCGCCGGCGAGTCGGCGTTGAACTCGAGGAACTTCACGTCGTAGCCCTGAAGGAACGCGTCCAGCCTGCAGATCTTCAGCGGCCTCGAGAAGCCCGGGTCGAGCCGTATCAGCGCGTCCTCCGCGGCCGGGAGCGCGAGCTCGTCGCGGAGGCGCTCGTCCTCCGCGTAGGCGTCGCAGAAGCGGTCGAGCACCGCTGACAGGCATGCCACCGCGCGCTTCACCCGGCGCAGCTGTCCGGGCGACACGAAGTGCGGCATCAGGACGAACGGGATCGTCTGTCCCGCGAACACCACGTCGTGCTCAGCCAGCCACCCCGCGATCTCCTCCTCGATCGCCGCACAGCGGTCTCCGAGCTTGGAAAGCTCGACCAGGTGCTGCAACTTCAGGTTGTTGACATGGTCGATCAACCCTGTGCGTCGACCTTACCCCCTATGGTGACCGGCCCATGCGTCCCGTTCACTGGCTAGGCATCTTCATCCCCGTCGCGATCGCGGTCGAGCTGGCGCACGCCGATCCCGTGCTCATATTCGCCGCGGCCGCGCTCGGCGTGATCCCATGCGCCGCCGTGATGGGCGAAGCCACGGAGGCGATCGCCGCCCGCACCGGCCCCGGCATCGGCGGCCTCCTCAACGTGACCTTCGGCAACGCGCCAGAGCTGATCATCGCCTTCTTCGCGCTGCTCGAGGGGCTCCAGGAGGTCGTGAAGGCCTCGATCGTCGGCTCGATCATCGGCAACGTCCTGCTCGTGATGGGGGCCGCGATGCTCGTGGGCGGCTGGTCGCGCGAGACGCAGTCGTTCAGCCGGACCGCCGCGAACGCCCAGTCCGCGATGCTGATGCTGGCTCTCGCCGCGCTGATCGCGCCGGCGCTCTTCCAGCTGATCCACGGAGGCGGGCTGCCGAGCGTCGGCGAGGAGCGCGTGAACTTCGGCTCCGACCTCGAGAAGCTCTCGCTCGGCGTGTCGCTCGTGCTGCTCGTGAGCTACGCGGCGGGGCTCTGGTTCTCGCTGCGCACGCACCGCGCCGTCTTCAACCCGTTCGGCGACGAGTCGGAAGAGGAGGAGGCGCATCACTGGTCGGTGAAGCGCGCCGGCATCTACCTCGCCCTCGCGGCCGTGGCCGTCGGCGTGATGTCCGAGATCTTGGTCGGGTCGATCACCGAGGCGTCCCACACGATCGGCCTGTCCGAGTTCTTCGTCGGCGTCTTCGTCGTCGCGATCGTGGGCAACGCCGCGGAGCACTGGGTGGCCGTGCTCGTGGCCGCGAAGGACAAGATGGACCTCGCCGTGAACATCGCGCTCGGCTCGAGCGCCCAGATCGCGCTGTTCGTGGCTCCCGTCCTCGTGCTGCTCTCGTTCGTGTTCGGGCCGAATCCGATGGCGCTGGTCTTCAACGGCTACGAGCTCGGCGCGCTGCTGTTCGCGGTGCTGATCGCCAACCTGGTGACCCAGGAGGGCGAGTCGAACTGGTTCGAGGGCGTGCAGCTGCTCGCGCTGTACGCGGTCTTCGGGCTCGTCTTCTTCTTCGCCTGAGGTCCGTTCCGGACGCGACCCCGGCCGTTACCCGTGACGTGCCGACAGCGTCTCGAGCGCCCTCGCCGCGGCGCGCGCCATCTCCAGCAGCACGCCGCGATCGACGTTGCGGATCGTGTCGCAGGCCAGGTGGTAGCAGGGGTCGCGCGGCCGTCGCTTCGGGCCGAGCTCGGTGGCGCCCGTGTAGAGCCCGCTGACAGGGATGCCGGCCGCGTGGAACGCCGCGTGGTCGGATGCTGCGCCCGCCCGGATGCCGCCGAGCTTGGCGCGCACCGCGTCGGCGAGGACCTGCTCGAGCTCCCTGTCACCGTCGACGTACACGGCCGGCACCGCGTTCGGCGACCCGACCATGTCGAGGTTGACGTAGGCGCGGATGCGCCTCCGCTCTCCCTCGTCGAGCGCGCTGACGTAGTGGCGCGAGCCGATCAGCCCGAGCTCCTCGGCCGCCCAGAACGCGACCCTCACGCGGCCGCCGGGCGGGTTGGGTCCGATCGCCTCGGCGAGCTCGATCAGGCTCGCCGCGCCGCTGCCGTTGTCGTCGATGCCCGGGCCACCGGCCACCGAGTCGAGGTGCCCGCCGGCCATGACCACCTCGTCCGCGTTCCCGCCGGGCGTCTGCGCGATCACGTTCTCGGTCGTCGCCCGGCGCATGGTGGCGCGCACGGTCACGCTCGCCGCATCGCCGTCGCCCGCGCCGCCGAGCGCCCGCAGCGAGGCCACCACGGCGGGGATCTGGATCCCCGGCACGGCGAGCGTCGCGCTCGGCACGCCGCGCCTGCTCGCCACGGCCTCCACGGCCACCACCGCGCGCGCCCCGGCGCGCTCGGCGTTGCGCGCCTTGTCGCGGAAGAAGCAGCCGCCCTTGCCGACCAGCGGGATGTCGCCGCTCCCAAGTCCGGCGAAGTCCGATGCCCGGCAACCGTTGCCGGCGGCCCGCAGCGTCCCGGCGGCGCGGCCCGACCCGGAGTAGCTCAGCACCTGGAAGTCGTGCTCGCGCCTCAGCCTGTGGCCGCCGATTCGGAGCGAGGCGCGCCGAAGCCTGAAGGAAGTGAACGGCACCGCCTGGCGGGTCACGTCCCAGCCCGCGTCGCGCAGCCGCGCCGCCACGTAGTCCGCCGACGCGTCGTATCCGCGCGTGCCGGCTGCGCGCGCGCCGCCGTTGCGGTCCGCGATCCGCTGGAGCGCCGCGAGGTGGGCGCCGAGCTCCGCGCCCGTCACCTGCCGCGGGGGCAGCCGCTCCGGCGCGGGCTCACTCTCGCCGCCGGAGTTGCACGAGGCGAGCAGGGTCGCGGCGAGCAGGGCGGGCACGAGGCGGCGCACGCCCCTGTTCTACCTGGAACCCCGACTAGGCTGCGGGCATGAGCTCGGTGCTCGTCGGCTTCGCGCTCGGGCTGTTCGTGGGCGCGCAGCCCGGCCCGGTCTCGCTTCTGTGCATCCGCAGCGTGCTGCGCGGCGCGATCGCCAATGGCATCGCGATCGGCGCGGGCGCGGCGCTGATCGACCTGCTCTACGCAGGACTCGGCCTGGCGGGCGCGGCGAGCCTGCTCGAGGCGGACGCGCTGCGGCTCGGGTTCGGGATCGTCGGCGCCGTCGTCCTCGCGGCGATAGGAGCACGCACCCTCTGGGCCGCCTTCCGCGTGCGGCTCGGCGGCGAGACGACCGACGAGGTGGGCTCGGCGCGGCGAGCCTTCGCAACCGCCGTGGCCGCCACCGCCTCGAACCCGCTCACGATCGCCACCTGGGCCGCGATCTTCAGCGCCACCTCGGCTGCGGCGATCGGCGACGCGGCCACCTCCGTCGAGGGCGGCGCGCTGATGCTCGGCGGAGTCGCGCTCGGCACGCTGACCGCGTTCACCGCCCTCTCGGTGCTCGTGGCAGCCGTGCGCCACCGCTTCGGCCCGCGCCTGCTGGCGGCCGTCGACCTGGTCGCCGGCTCGGGCCTGCTCGGCTTCGCCGGCCTGCTTGGCTGGCGAGCCGCGCACGAGTCCTAGTCGCGCCCGTCCAGGCGGTGCATCGCCTCGACCCGCTCCTCGCGGTGGTCCTCGACCTGCGGGTCGTGCCTGTCCGCGCGCAGCGACAGCACGATGCCGACCGTGAACGCCACCGCGATCACGGCGAGGCTCGCCACCGGGCCGAGCTTCACGAGATCCTCGATCAGCAGCTTCACGCCGACGAGGCCGAGCACCACGGCGATCGTCTCGTCGAGATAGCGGAAGCGCGCGATCAGGCTCTCGACGAGCACGAACAGCGCGCGCAGGCCGAGCAGCGCGAAGACGTTCCCCATCCAGATCAGGAGCGGGTCGCGCGTGATCGCGAACGCCGCGGGGATCGAGTCGATGGCGAACGCCACATCGGCGAACACGATCGCCGAGAGGCACAGGAAGATCGGCGTGGCGTAGCGGCGCCGCGAGTCCTCCTTGTGGACGAACCAGCGTCCGCCGTGGAACTCGCCCGTCACCGGGTAGAACTTGCGCACCAGCCGGACCATCAGGTTGCGGTCGGGGTCGACGTTCTCCTCGACCCCCTGGAAGACGCGATACGCGAGCACCAGCAGCCCCGCGCCGAGCAGGTAGATCACGACGTGGAACTGCTCGATCAGCGCGGTGCCGGCGACGATGAAGACCCCTCGCATCGCGAGCGCCGCGACGATCCCGAAGAACAACAGGCGCGGCCGGTGCGCGTAGGGCACGCCGAAGTACGCGAACAGCAGCAGGAAGACGAACAGGTTGTCGAGCGAGAGCGAGCGCTCGATCAGGTAGACCGTGGTGTAGGTGATCGCGTCGTCGCCGCCCTCGAGCAGCAGCACCGGGATCGCCGCAAGCAGGCTGAGGGCGAGCCAGCCGACCGACCACCAGGCCGCCTCCCTGAAGCTCGGCTCGCGCCCGCGCGCGAAGAAGTGCAGATCGAGCCACAGGAACACGACCAGCGCGCCGATCAGCGCTGCCCAGGGTGCCAGGACGTCGAGCTCCACGATTTGCACCTTAGAGTGAAGGCATGCTTGGCCACGTGGCAGTCGGCACCTGGGGCGGCGGGCGTTTCATGCGCTTCGGCGAGCCGATCTCGGACGAGCGCTTCGAGGCGCTGCTGCGGCCCGGTGGGGGCATCCGGACGCTCATCACCGCCGACACCTACGGCGCCGGAGAGGCCGACACGCTGCTCGGCCGCGCACTGGCCGGCGTGCCGCGCGGCGACTACTCGCTGGTGGGCGCCGTGGGCCACGACTTCTACGAGGGCGAGCGCGAGGGCGCCAAGGGCTTCCCGCGCTTCACCGATCCCCGGCTGCGCGGTCCCGAGGGGTATCGCGACTACCTGCGCATGGCGGTGGAGCGGAGCCTCGAGCGCTGCGGCACCGACTCGTTCGACCTGCTGCTGCTGCACAACCCGGACCGGCGCGGCTTCGAGTCGGCCGAGGTCTGGGAGGCGCTCCGCGAGCTGCGCGACGAGGGCCTCGCGCGGGCGCTCGGCGTGGCGCCGGGCCCGGCGAACGGCTTCACGCTCGACCTGATCGGCTGCTTCGAGAGCTACGGCGAGGTGATCGACTGGGCGATGCTGATCCTGAACCCGTTCGAGCCCTGGCCGGGCGAGCTCGCGCTCGACGCCGCCGCACGCCACGAGGTGAGCGTGATCACGCGCGTCGTCGACTACGGCGGCCTCTTCCACGACGACGTGCTCCCCGGGCACGGCTTCGACGACCACGACCATCGCGGCTTCCGGCCCGCCGGCTGGGTCGAGACGGGGCGCGAGCGGCTCGAGCGGATCCGGCCGATCGCCGATCGGCACGGGCTCACGCCGCTACAGCTCGCCTGCGTCTGGAACCTCGCCCACCGCGCGGTCGAGAGCGTGGCCCCCACCCTGATCCAGGAGAGCGGTCCGGACGCGAAGCCGATCGAGCGCAAGCGCGAGGAGCTGGCGGCCGTGCCGGCCGAGCCGGTGCTGAGCGACGAAGAGGTGGTCGAGATCCGCGCGATCGGCGACAACCGCGGCTCGATGCTGCTGAAGGGCGCGTCGCCCGACCACGAGGGCGAGGAGCGGCCCGACCGCTGGGCGGTCGGGCCCGAGCAGGCCGAGCTGGCCGCGCGCTGGGGCATCGACCCCGAGCGCGACCTGCGCAAGGTGGCCTAGGGCCGCTGGAGCAGGTCGGCGCAGCGCTGGAGGGCCTCGGTGTCCTCCGGGCGCGCCTTGTCGAGACAGTCCGCGTATTCCTTGAAGTCCTGTGCCTCCGGCGTGGCGTTGTCGGGCACGGACGGCGTCGCCGGCTGCGAGTTGCCGCCGCTGCCCAGCCCGGGCAGCGCGCTGGCGCCGCCCAGCGACTGCGTGAGCGCGGACAGCGGTCGTGCGCGGGCGGGTGCCTCGATCTGCTGGTCGCCGTTCACGTTCGAGAACTCGACCGAGAACTCGATCGAGCCGGACTGGATCCCGCCGAGGCCCGCGCGGCTGGCCTCCGGCACGTCGAACTCGATCTTGCCGGCCACGCGCCGGATCACGTCGTCCTCCTCGCCCACGTAGACCTGGAAGGTCGGGTCCTTCACGACCTCGCCGATCTTGCGGATGTCCGCTTCGCCGAGCGGCTTGGGCGGCGCCTGCCCGGTGGCGCCTCCGAGCGCCGCGCCCGACTTCCGCACGAACTGGTTGAGGTTCCGCATGACCGCCTCGACGTCGAGCCGGCCCGAGACGTGCCGGGTCTTCACCCCGGCGATCTTGTCCTCGCCCTCGTCCTTCGCGTCCGCGAGCCAGCTGCGCGGGTCGAGCCCGAGCGCCTTCAGCGACCCGCGCTTGCCCTTGTTCTGAGCGATCGAGCGGTTCGTCTTAGCCACCTCGGACGGCGGCTGCTCGTAGTAGACGTCCTGGAACTTCACGAAGGCGCGGTCACCGGTCGAGAGGAAGCCGGTGGTGATCGTCTGCCCGCCGCCGTCGCTGCCCACCTTCAGCTCGATGTCCGCCGACGGAAGCTTCTTGTCGTTCGTCCGGAACGGGCCGGTGGCGGTGATCCGGACGGGCTTGTCGAGGCCGGGGCTACCCTTGAGCTGGATCGAGGCGTCGAGCTTCAGGTCGGCGCTCTTGATCGGGGTGCTGAACGCCTTGTCGAGGAGGTCCTGCACGTCCTCCTTGCCGCCACCGCCGCCGCAGGAGGCGAGCGCCAGAGCGGCGAAGAGCAGTACGAACAGGGCGCGGCGCACGCGGCGCAGACTAGCTGGAGGCACCGCAACTCGGTGGCATTTAGGACGTTGGAGAAAGCGCAATGGGGTACGTGAAGCGAACCGCCCTCGCGGCGGCGGTGGCGACGGTCGCGCTGGCGGCGCCCGCACAGGCGGGACAGGTGATCGTCGTCGACGGCAACCACGCCGAGAGGGTCTTCGACCCGGCGGTGCCCACGCGCGCCGAGATCGCGCTTGATCTGCCGGGCGGGCGGCGCGGCGTGTCGGCCGGCGCGTCGCGCGTGAGAGCGCACGCCTCCTCGCGGGCGGGCCGGACCGCGGTCTACCGCGCGCTGCGCCGCGAGCTCCGCCGCGACCACATCGAGCGCGCCGACTATCGGCGCTGGCGCACCACCTACTTGCTCACGGTCCGCACCCTGCGGCGGCTGCGCGGCGCGCGCGCGACACAGCTGCGCTACGTGCTCACGTCCGTGGAGTCGCTGGCTCTCCGCGGGCGGCTCGGTGCCACGCGGATGCCGGTCGCGTTCCTCCAGCTCGAGCGCAACCGCCAGTACTGGCCGCACAAGCCCTACCCCGCGCCCGGCGACCAGGTGAGCTTCCGCGGCAGCGAGATCCTCTTCCAGTACTTCGCGGGCGAGGGCCTCCAGCTCCACCCGCTCTCGACCTTCAAGAAGGCGAACCACCTGCACGGCTTCTGCGAGAGCGGCGCGCCGACCTGCGACGAGGCCGCCCTGCGGCGGATCCTCGACGAGATGACCGCGCTCGCCGTGAAGCGCGGGCGCGGGTTCATCGCCTGGGAGTACCTCTTCTACTTCGGCGGCGGCACGCCGCCCTGGATGAGCGGCATGGCCCAGGCCACCGGAATCCAGGCGCTCGGCCGCGCGGCCCAGCTGCTGCACGAGCCGAAGTACGCGGAGACCGCCCGGCGCGCGCTCGGCGCGTTCGACGCGCACCCGCCGAGGGGTGTGCGCACCACCGGGCCGCGCGGCGGTGTGCACTACCTCCAGTACTCGTTCGCCCCGCGGCTCTACATCTTCAACGCGTTCCTCCAGTCGCTGATCGGGCTCTACGACTTCGACCGCGTGGTGGGCGACGCCCGTGCCCTGCGGCTGTTCCGGCAGGCGGAGCCCGAGGCCGAGCGCGAGATCCCGTTCAGCGACGTGGGCGACTGGACGCTCTACAACTACGCCGGCCACGAGGCCAACCACGACTACCACGAGCTGCTGCGCGAGTTCCTCGCGAGCATGTGCACGCGCCGGCTCGGGGCGATCTTCTGCGAGTACGCGAAGAAGTACCGCGGCTACCAGGTCGACCCGCCCGAGGTGACCTACGAGGGACCCGTCACCGCCACCGAGGACAGGCCGGTGGCGCTTCGCTTCGACGTCTCGAAGCTGTCGGCGGTCCAGATGACCGTGACGCGGCCGGACGGCAGGGTCGTCTTCGACCGCCTCGCGACGTTCCGGCGCGGGAGCGGCTACTTCACGTGGACACCGCGCGGCCCGTCGACCTTCACGGTGCGCGTGGCGGCCAAGGAGCTGCGCACCGGGCTCGGCAAGCGCGACAGCGACAGCTCCGAGATCGAGGTGGAGAACCAGCCGGGCTGAGGCTCCGGGGGGCGCCGATGCCTTTAGAGTGCGACCGCTAATGGCGCCGCGCACGATCCTCTACACGGGCAAGGGCGGGGTCGGCAAGACGAGCGTGGCCGCCGCGACCGCGCGCCGCTGCGCCGAGGCCGGCCTGCGCACCGTCGTGCTGTCCACCGATCCGGCCCACAGCCTGTCCGACTCGCTCGAGGCGCCGCTCGGGCCGCAGCCGACCCAGATCGGCCCGAACCTGTTCGGGCAGGAGGTCCAGGCCCAGGAGGAGATGGAGCGCAACTGGGACGGCGTGCAGGGCTGGCTCGGCGACCTGCTCGCCGAACGCGGCATCGATCGCATCTCCGCGGAGGAGCTGACCGTCCCGCCGGGCATGGACGAGCTGTTCTCGCTCCTGTGGATCAAGCGCCATCACGACGAGGCGGAGTTCGACTGCGTGGTGGTGGACTGCGCGCCCACCGGCGAGACGCTCCGGCTGCTCTCGTTCCCGGATGTCGTGACGTGGTGGCTCGAGCGGATCCTTCCGTCGCAGCGCCGGCTCGCCCCGTTCGCGCGCGCACTGTTCGACATGCCGCTGCCGGGCGACGCGGTCTTCGAGGACGTGGAGCGCCTCGCCCGCAACCTCGTGGCGATGAACGGCATCCTCCGCGATCGCTCGCGCACGAGCATCCGGCTCGTGACGAGCCCCGACCGGATGGTCGTGAAGGAGTCGATGCGGACCTTCACCTACCTGAACCTGTACGGCTACCTGACCGACGCCGTGGTGGTGAACCGCCTGCTGCCCTCCGAGGGCTACTTCGCCGGCTGGCGCGAGTCGCAGGAGGAGCAGCTCGAGCTGGTGCGCTCCGCATTCGCTCCCGTGCCGGTGCTCACGGCGGACTACTTCGAGCGCGAGGTGATCGGCGCCGAGATGCTGGACCGCCTGGCGGCCGCGGTCTTCGACGGTCTCGACCCCGGGGCGATGCTCCACGACCGGCTCTCGCAGGAGCTCGTCACGAACAACGGCACGGCGACCCTGCGCGTGGACGTGCCCTTCGCCGAGCGCGGCGACCTTAGCCTGAAGAAGATCGGCCTCGAGGTGATCGTGCGGGTGGGCGCCCAGAAGCGAACGATCATGCTGCCGCCGGCCCTGGCCGCCTACGCGACGGCGGGCGCCCGCCTGGACGACGGCTCGCTGGAGATCACGTTCGAGAAGGCGACCGATGGAGGCTGAGGGCCAGCCCCCGCCGGAAGGCGGCCACGCCGCGCCCCCGGGCGGCGGCCACGCCGCGCCCGACCCCGCCGCCCTCTTCGCGATGCTCGACGGCATGCGCCGCATGGCGCCGCGCGAGCTCGAGGGTCAGGTCACGAACCTGATCCGGGAGTTCCTCCTGACACTCCGCTCGCTGATCGACTGGTACCTGGAGCGCCTCGACCAGAAGCCGGCCGAGCCCGAGGTGGAGGACATCCCGATCAGCGACTGATGGTGATCCGGACCCCGCTGCCGATTCGTCTGGCGAGCCAGGTGATGGCGGATGTGCTCACCCGTACGCAGCCGTGGGAGGCCGCGGTGCCGAGCGCGCCCGGGAGGTTGTCGGTGCCGTGGAGGCCGATCTGACCTGGGCCCCCGTCGAACTCCTGGAGGACCTCGGATCGGGCGCTGGTGGCCAGTGCAAATGGGCCGCCGTGGTCTTGGGATGACAGGGCGACCGCCTCCTCGACGAAGAACTCGCCACGTGGGGTCGGCGTCCACGGGTTGCCCACCACCGCGTGGAACCGGCGTTCGACGAGCCCGTCGCGATAGACGATGACGCGGCGCGCGGAGAGTCGGACGCGAATGTGCCACTGGGTGTCAGCGCGCCTGGTCTGCCAGGTGCGGATCCAACCGGTGTGTCCGTTCGGCCGCCCGGGAAGCAGGACCTGGACCCAGGACTTCCGGTCGGCGTAGCCGAGTACGGGGAGGACGGTCCTCACACGCGTGAGCGGCCGCAGGGAACCAACGGCTCCGACCACGCGTGCATCAAGGCTCGGCCCGGTCCGCGCGATGTGGTCGTGCAGGAGGACCACCAGCGGCTGGCTGGTGGGCACGGCGGAGGGCGCGGCGCGTGCGGGGGCCACGAGGCCATACGACATTCCGACCGTGAGAGCCGCAACCGCCAGCGCCGAGACCCCCCACCGGAAGCGGGGAGGTCTCGGAGTGGCGAGGGTCATCCCGTCAGCTGCGCCGGGCCGCGACGCGGCTCGCGAACCGCGGCGGCGCAGGCGCGATAGCGGAACCTCAGCGTCTTGGCGCGCGTGGCGTCCTTGAACGTCACGCGAGCTCTGATCCGATGCACGCCGGCTCTGGAAGCCCGGACGAACACCTTGAACGGCGAGCTCTTTCGGTTGCCGACGAGCCTGCCGTCCATACGGAAGACGACACGCTCGATCAGGTGGCCTCGGACCGTTGCGCTGAACCCGTCCGTGCAGTCCTGGTTCGGGGCACGACGCATGGTCGCCCTGCCGTTGTGCGTGGTACTCCGCCCGCCGGTACCGTCACCGCCGGTTCCGTTTCCTGGTCCTCCGTCACCCGTCCCGGATCCGGTTGCGCACCGGGAGGCGTCGAGGACGTTGTTGATGAGGCTGACCTGGCCGTTGCGGGCGAGCAACCGGCCGGTCACCGATGCGCCGTTGTTCAGCGAGATGCTCGTCAGCGCCATCAGGTTGCCCTGGAACGCTGTGGTGGTCCCGAGCGTCGCCGAGCTACCGACCTGCCAGTACACGTTGCACGGGGAGGCCCCGTTGATCAGCACCACCGAGCTTGCCGATGCCGTCGTGAGCTGTGATGCGATCTCGAACACGAACTGGGCGTTCGGATCGCCCTGCGCGTCAAGCGTGAGCGGGCCGGTGAGCTGCGCCGAGGACGTGTAGCGATAGGCGCCGGCGGTCAGCGTCCTATTGCCGAGGTCCGTGCCCGTCAGGTCGTTGGCAGGCGCGACGGGCTGCCCGGCAGCGACGTTGTAGGCGGTGGTGAGGTCGGACTGAGCCTTCGCCGCGACGGCGTCGTTCGCGTGCGTGGCTCCGTTGACGACCGCGGGGAGCCCGAAGCCGACAAGCGCGGTCCCAGGGGAAACGCCGAGATCGCCGTTCAGAACGGAGGGGCCGGTGTTCGTGACGGTGGAACCACCCAGGACCACAAAGGGACTGACGGTGGCGAGGTGGACCGGGGCGGCCTGCGCGGCAGCCGGCAGGGCGAACAACGCGACGGTGACTGCCATGGCGGCAGAGACACGCGCGGAGCGCTTTCGATCGGTGCGGTTGGACATGAATGTCCTCCCTATATGGGTGAGCAGGCCCTACAACGTTCCCCTGGTTGCCGCTGGTCGCCGGAGCGATCGGAGTAGCATTTCCCTTGGAGCCCGGCTAACTCCGGCGGAGTTCCGTGGCTTTGCGGACCCGCCTCGCGACGGGGGTGCGTGAGTCAAGACAACCTGCTCTGGTGTCCGAGTTGTATCGGCACACGGACGAAATCCCTTGACCAGCGGCCGCTAGCCCTTTGGGAAGTGCGGCAGGTGGCCACCGGCGTCGTGGAGCACCATGTTCCAGAGGCGCCTCACCTGCTCGGGGTGGCGGTGGGCGATGTTGCGGCGCTCGTAGCGGTCGCGCTTTCGGTCGTAGAGCCGCAGCTCCTCGCGGTGGTTGCCCGCGATCAGCAGCCAGCGCTCGTCCGCGGCGCTCACGTATGTGTTGTAGGCGGCGGTCCGGTAGCTGCGCCTGCGGCTCGGCGCGCGGCCGTCGAACAGCGGTGACAGGTCCGCGCCGTTCATCCCCTTCGGCTCGTCCACGCCGAGGGCCGACAGCACCGTCGGGCCCACGTCGTGGGGGGAGGCGAAGTAGCTGCTCGTGCGGCCCCTCCCCCTGCCCGCCGGGTGGCGCATCGCCATCGGCACGTGGGTCAGCTCCTCGTGCATCTCCGAGTAGCGCTTGCCGACCCAGCCGCGCTCGCCGAGCAGCACGCCGTGGTCCGAGACCAGCACGAGCAGGGTGTTCTCGGCCAGGCCCAGGTTCTCGAGCCGGTCGAGGAAGCGGCCGAGCCAGACGTCCACCATCGTCACCTCGGCGGCGTAGAGCTGGCGCATCCGGCGGAGCAGCCGCTTCGTCAGGTCCACCTCGCTCGAGCGCGCGGCCGGCGTCGGGAACGGCTGAATCGGCTCGACGCCATGGGGATCGGGCGGGCCGTAGAGGTCGACCAGGCGGCGCGGCGCGTCCCACGGCTCATGCGCGTCGAACGAGTCGATCACGAGCGCGAACGGCTGCTGGGCGCGCGCCCACTCGATCCAGTCCATGCCGTGGCGGAAGACCTTCGCCGCGTTGTAGTCGTTCTCGTCGCGCCCGGGCGGGTTCCAGGCCAGGTAGTTCCTCATGCGCGGCTCGGCACGCGTGCCGCGCAGGGCCTTCGGCAGGTGGTGGTCGAGCTCGCTCCGCGACACGCGCCGCCTTGCCTTGTGGCCCGGCACCTGGCCCTCCACCAGCTCCACCCTGTCGAACTTCCGCCGGAAGCGGCGGTGCACGGGCAGAAGGAGGTGCGGGTTGTCGGTCACGTAGCCGGTGGTCCAGCCGGACTTGGCGAGCGTCGTGGTCCACATCTCGCCGTCGCTCCCGACGGGCTCCCAGCCCGGCTGCGGCGGCAGCCCGGGATACGGATGCCAGCCGCGGAACGGGTAGACGCGCTTGCCGGACATGATCGAGCGCCTCGTGGGGATCGTCGGCATGCCCTCGGGGTGGGCGTTCAGAAAGCTCACGCCCTGGCTCACGACCCGGTCCCACGCCGCGGTGCGGGCGCGATGGCCGTAGACGTGGTCGGCGCGCAGGCTGTCCATCACGACCACCACCACGTTCATGCGCGCGGGCACCTGGGCGCCCGCGCCCGCGAGCCCAAGGGTCGCGTACCCGAGCGCACCCGCGCCACCGGCGCGCAGAAGCTCGCGTCGCGAGACCCCCGCCGAGCTCCGATTCAGTTCGCCGTCGGCCACCTCGGCCACACAGTAACTAGGCTGTCGCGGGTGGCTAAGACCTGGGTACTCACGGGCTCGCTCGACAACTTTCGCGCCACGCGCGAGCACGGCTTCCAGGTCATCGGCGCCAAGGAAGGCCGCCGCGGAATGGCCGAGCAGATCGAGCCCGGCGACCGGATCGTCTTCTACCTGACGGCGATCCAGGCCTTCGGCGGGATCGTGCGCGTGACCGGCGAGATGTACGAGGACCGCGTGAAGATCTGGCCGGGGAAGCCCGGCAAGGTCGACCAGTACCCGTGGCGCTTCGAGACCGAGCCGGAGATCGTGCTCGACGAGGACGAGTTCGTGCCGGCGGTCGAGCTGGCCGGGGAGCTGGAGCACGTGAGGAAGTGGCCCGCCGAGCACTGGCAGCTCGCCTTCCAGGGCCAGCTGCGGGCCGTCTCCGAGGCCGACGCCGAGCTGCTCGAGCGGCGCATCCGCGCGGGCGCCCGCACGGCGGCGTGATCCACAAGCGCCACTACTCGCTCGAGGAGGCCGCGGAGCTGCTGCCGCACGTGGTGGAGCTGATCGAGCGGATGCGCGTGGCGCGCGACCGGCTCGGCGACCGCGAGGCGCGTGAGGCGCTCTCGGAGGCGAGCCCCACGAACGGCGGTGGCGAGCCCGGTCGCACGGTCTCGGAGGGGTTCCTCGAGCTGCGCAACTCGATGATCCACCTGCGCGAGCTCGAGGTGGTGCTGCGCGACCTCGACCGCGGGCTGCTCGACTTCCCGTCGCTCCGCGACGGGCGTGAGGTCTACCTCTGCTGGCAGGAGGGCGAGGACGCCATCGGCTACTGGCACGATCCGGAGGCGGGCTTCGGGGGCCGCCGCCCGCTCGACGATGGCTGAGCTCGCGCGGCGCGCGGTGCGCGCGGCGCGGCTCCTGAACCTCGAGCAGCGCGTGGCCGCGGGGGCGGCGCTGCTCCTGATCGTGAGCGCGTTCGGACCCTTCTCGTTCGTCGAGGCGGGCGAGGTGGTCCTGGCCGGCGGCGTGCTCGCGCTGCTGTTCGCGCGGGCCGAGGGCAAGCGCTTCCACCTCCCCTTCGGGGACGGCACCGTGATAGCCGCGGCGGGCGTCTGGGCCGGCGCGCTGATCGTGGCTCGCATACTCGACCGGCCGCTCGGCCAGAACCTGCTCGCGATCGTGTGCGCGGCCATCCTCTTCCTCGCGGGCGTGCGCGAGCGCGCGAAGCACCCGGCCGACGACGTGCCCGACGACGCTCCGGGCGGCAGCCCGCCGATCCGCCGCCGGCGCGCCCCGCGCCGGCCTGGCGCCGCCGCCGAGGTGGACGCCACGACCGATCCGCTGCCGCCGCCGGAGTTCAGGCCCTACGAGCCGCGCTCCGGGGAGCAGCTGCATCTGGCGCCCGACGACCGGGAAGACGCACCAGAATGATTCCCACGACGGCGGCGAGGATCTGCATCGCGGCCGCCAGCGCCAGCGTCTCGGCGGGTCCGATGCTCGTGGCGATCGCGCCCGAGGCCGCCGCGCCGAGCGCGAGGCAGCCCACCTTCAGCCCGACGGCCGTCGTGAATACCTGGCCGTAGAGCGAGGGCGGGACGTACTGCTGGCGCACGGCGAACTGCGCCGCCAGGGCCGGACCGTCCGCCATGGCAGCCACAGCGACCAGGGCCAGGAAGGCGGCGAGCGTGCCGGCCAGCTGCCAGGTGAGCATCAGGAGGCCGAAGAGGGCGTAGCCGATGAGCACGATGCGCTCGGCCGGGAAGCGCCGCTGAAGGCGAACGAGCGTGAGCGCGCCGAAGGTCGAGCCGACCGCGAAGGCGGCCCACATGTAGCCGGCGGCGCTCTTGTCGACGCCCAGCCGCTCCACTGCGAACAGCGGGAAGGCGACGGTGAGCAGGCCGAGGCCGGCGAGCCCGAGCGCCGCGGCCGCGGTCACGCCGCGGAGCTGGGGCACCGAGACGATCTGGCGAAGCCCCTCCGCGACGATGCCGAGCAGCGTGCGCTCCTCGCCTCGCTCGGGCTCCGTGTCGAGCGACGGGATGCGGACGATCAGCACCAGCGCCGCCAGCGCGAGCACCGCCTCCACGATAAGCGGCGCCTCCGGCGCGACGGTGGCCGACAGCGTGCCCGCGAGCGCTGGGCCGAGGACGAGAGCGGAGTTGAAGCTCGTGGTCTCGAGCGCGTTCGCGGGTGGCAGCAGCTCGCCCGGCACGAGCGACGGGATCATGCTCGTGAAGCCGCCGAACGAGAGCGGATAGGTGGCGCCGGCGGGCAGCACGAGCAGCAGGAGCAGCCAGCCGGGCGCGTGCCCCACGAGCACCACCAGCCCCACGAGGACCGACGCGATCACGAGCTGGTCGGCGACCATCAGCGTGCGCCGCCGCCCGGTCAGGTCGAGCCAGGCCCCCAGCAGCGGCCCGGTGACGAGGCTCGGCAGCGTCACGGCCGCGATCACGGCCCCGGCGAGCGCGGCGTCGCCGGTGCGGTCGAGCACGAGGAGGACCACGCCCACGCTGAGCATGTCGTCGGATACGCGCGCGAGCGTGGCCGCCGCGACGAAGCGCGGATAGCCGGGCTGCGCGCGCAGCCGCCGGAGCGATTCACGGTCCATCAGGGCGCGGGCGGGATCGCCTGCGGGAAGCGGAAGCGAAAGTCGGGGTCCACGCGCTTCTTGAGCTCGCGCAGCCTGTCGAGGTTGGTGCCGTAGTACGCGCGCTGCCAGTGGTCGAGATCCGGGTCGATGTAGTTCTGGTACGCCTCCCCGGACGCATGGGGGCGCAGCGCGTGCCAGGTCCCGTCGATCCAGCGGCGGCTCGCGCGCCCCGCGGCGCGGCCGTTGAAGTAGGCGAGGTACTGGAGCGAGAACAGCATCTCGCGGTGCACGAACGCGGTGGCGTCGGGGGCCGGCCGGTTGAGCGCGCCGCCGTACGCGTCGAGCAGCAGCGCGCCGGAGCCGAGCGAGGGCGTGCGCTGGCGCCGCTCGATCCAGTCGACCAGCTTCGCGCGCCCGGCGGGCCCGAGCCGCCTGTCGAAGTAGTCCGACTTCGCGTAGAAGCTCGAGCGCGTGGAGCGGTGGCAGGCCGGGAGACCGCCGTCGAGGCAGCCCGCCCAGCGGAGCACCATCGTGAAGTAGCTCGAGCTCCCGGCGCTGAGGCGGGCGCCCGCCACGCCCGTGAGCGGCCGGACGAGCCGCCGCAGCGCGGACTCGTCGCCGAAGTACTGGCCGAGCGCGGCCACGCGCGGGGAGCCCGCCCCGCCGGTCGTCCCGAGCGACAGGATCGAGGTGAGCGCGGGCGGCGCCTCGGGCGCGAATCGCTGCCAGGCGGCGATCGCCTCGTCGGCCTGCGACCACGGCCAGGACAGGAAGAAGTAGGCGGCGCGCGAGACGCGGTGCGTGCGAAGCGTCAGCGAGGTGACCACTCCGAAGTTCCCGCCGCCACCGCCCCGGCACGCCCAGTAGAGCTCCTCGTGGTCGTGCGCGTCCACGTGCCTCACCTGGCCGTCCGCGGTCACGATCCGGGCGGCCGCGAGGTTGTCGCTGGTGAGCCCGTGGCGGCGACCGGCGAGGCCGTGGCCGCCACCGAGGGCCAGGCCGCCGATGCCCACCGTCGGGCAGGAGCCCGACGGCACCGTGACCCCGTGGCTCGTGAGCTGTCGCTGCACGTCGATCAGCTTCGCCGCGGGCCCCACGGTGGCGCGGCCGTGGTTCACGCGGATCTCGCGCAGTCGCGACAGGTCGAGCACCACGCCGTCGGCGGTCGTGCAGTACCCGGCGTAGCTGTGGCCGCCGGAGCGCGCCACGAGCCGGACGTCGAAGCGGTTCGCCCAGCGCACGGCCGCGGCCACGTCGGCCGTGTCCATCACCTGGACCACGGCGTCGGGACGGCGGCCGTCGAAGCGGGTGTTGTAGACGAGCGCCGCGCTCGTGCGCGGCACAAGCACCCGGCCATGCACGTCGGCGCGCAGCTCGCGGAGCGCGCGCCGCGACAGGGTTGCCGATCCGCCCGGAGCGCCGAGCGCGAGCGCGCCGCCCGCCGTGCCTACAAGGAAGTCGCGGCGGTCGAGCGTGCCCATCGGCTCATTCCAGCAGACCTCTCCGCATCGCCTCGGCAACGGCGGCCGCGCGCTCTGACACGCCGAGCTTCTCGTAGATGTGATGCAGGTGCGTCTTCACGGTCGCGGTGCTGAGCTGGAGCGCTCGGGCCACCTCGGGAGCGCTCATCCCCTCCGCCACGAGCGCGAGCGTCTCGCGCTCGCGCTCGCTCATCAGCGGGCGGGCGGGAGTGGCGCGCAGCCTGATCTCGCCCGCGACACCGGCCTGAAGCCCCGGCGACAGCACCGTCCCCCCGCGCGCGACCGCGGTGACCGCGTCGCACAGCTCCTCGGCGTCGGCGTCCTTCGTGAGGTAGCCCGCCGCACCGCTCGCCAGGGCCGCGTAGACCTGCTCGGGCTGCGGCCGTGCCGCGATCATGAGCACGCGCGTGCGGAGGCCATCGCGTACCACCGCGTTCAGAAGCTGCTCGCCGCTCACGCCGTCGTCCGTGCCGCCGACGATCGCCACGTCGGGGCGCGCGTCGCCGAGCGCGTGCAGCGCCTCGCGGCCGTGGCCCGCCTTGCCCACCAGCTCGAGCTCCGGCCGGGAGCTGATCGCTCGCGCTACCGCGTCGCGGAAAAGGGGCTGGCCGTCCACCGCCAGCACGCGTAGCCGCCGTCGCTTCCCTGGACGAGGTCCCTCACTGGGCAAGATTCATGAGTTGTACCAGTAAAAGACCTTGTACGGTCTAAGACTCCTGAGCATGCAGGCCTCAGCCAGCCGCGTTGGGCGACTCGAACTGCAGCAGCGCGAGGGTCGTCGGGATCCCCTCGCCGTCGTCCAGCTTCTTGAGGCGCGCCTTGCTGCTCGCCTCGATCCGCTCGGCCTCGGCGAGCGCCCCGTTCAGGAGCTCGACCATGGCGGCCCAGCCCTCCTCGTCGAGAACCATCCGGCTGTGAGCCAGGTGGCGGTCGGTACGCGATTCGAAAAGGCCCGCCTGGATGCTCGCGGACACGTCGTCCCAGAGGATCTGCAGGATCGAGTCGGAGATGGCCTGCCGGGCCGAGCGCGGCAGCCGCTTCCAGTCCCGGTCCGTGAAATACGGCCGCACGATCGCGCGGTAGTAGTGCTCGATCGCGCCGCGCCGCTGCGCGGTGTCCACGAGCTCGATCGTCTCGAGATCGAGAAGCGCACGCACGTGGTAGCTCACGTTCGGCAGCCGCTCGTCGATGGCCTCCGCGATTTCGTTGGGACTCGCCACGCGGTCGTTGAGGATCATGAGGATCTGCGCGCGCATCGGATGCGACAGCGCCTTCGCGATTCGCGGGTCCACGAGATCCAGCGTCCTACGCGCCATCGCGCGACCTTAGACGAAAGATGACCGTCGCGGGCGGGGACACATCCGCGGCCTACGACGCCTTCGCGCCGTACTACGACTCGTTCACGTTCGAGTCCGATTACCACGCCTTCGCGAGCGAGACGCTCGCGCACGCCCGCCGGCACGGGCTGCGGGGCGACCGCCTCCTCGACCTGGCCTGCGGCACCGGAAAGAGCTTCGTGCCCTTCCTCGAGCGCGGCTTCGACGTGACCGCCTGCGACTTCTCGACCGCGATGCTCGCCGAGGCGGCGCGGCGCGGCACGCGGGCGCACCTGCTCCACGCCGACATCCGCGCGCTCCCGGAGCTCGGGCTGTTCGACCTCGTGACCTGCTTCGACGACGCGCTCAACTACCTCCTGGACGAGGACCAGCTCGCGGCTGCCTTCGAGGGCATGCGCGCTGTGCTCGCTCCCGGCGGAGTCGCTGTGTTCGACCTGAACTCGCTGCTCACCTACCGGACGACGTTCGCGTCCGACTCCGTGGCGGAGCGCGACGGGGTCCTCTTCGCGTGGCGCGGAAGGGCGACGCCCGAAGCGGATGCGGGCTGCGAGGCCGTCGCCGACCTGGACGTGTTCGTGCCGTCAGGCCAGGAGCTGTACTCACGCGTGCCGGTCACGCATCGCCAGCGCCACTTCCCGCGCGCCCGCGTGGAGGCGCTGCTGGAGCGCGCCGGACTCCGGTGCGTCTCGGTATGCGGCGTGCTGCCCGACTGCTCGCTGGCCGAGCCGGCCGACGAGGCCACTCACCCCAAGGTCGTCTACACAGCCACGCACAGGAGAGGGGGTGACTCCAAGTGAAGATCACGAAGACCGAGCCGGTCCTTCCGGCGCTGTCCACCACGAAGCTCGGCTGACCTGTCGGCGGCCCCGGCCCGGCTCGCTGCCGGGCCGGGCCGCTTTCGCGAGGGGACCCATGGAGAGACCGCGCATCAAGCGCACGAAGGAGCTCGTCACGAGCGGCGCCGGCGACATCTACGTGCTGCGCCCGACCGAGGAATCGGATCTGCGCATCGAGCGCCCGGACGCGGTGGGGAAGGCGCTCCTCGCCGCGCTCGACGGCACGCACACGCGCGCCGAGCTCGCGCGCGAGTTCGGGGCCGGCCGGGTGGCCGAGGCGCTCACGGACCTCGAGGCCGCCGAGCTGCTGGACGACGCGGCCGACGACGAGCTCGTCCCGGCGCGCACCCTGGCGAGGCGCGACCGCCAGCTGCGCTACTTCGGCGAGGTCGGCAGCCCGGACGTGGCCGCCTCGGAGTACCAGCGGCGCCTGAGCGGCGCGAGCGTGCTCATGCTGGGCGCCGGCGGCCTCGGCAGCTGGGCGTCGTACGCGCTCGTTTGCTGCGGCATCGGCGAGCTCGTGCTGGTGGACCACGACCGCGTCGAGGAGAGCAACTTCAACCGGCAGATCCTCTACCGCGAGCGCGACATCGGCAGGATCAAGGTGGAGGCGGCGGCCGAGGCGCTCGCGGCGTTCGACTCGGCGTGCGAGGTGGTCGCCGTCGAGCGCCAGATCGAAGGCCCGGACGATCTGCGCGACCTGATGGGGCGGGCGGACATCGTCGTCAACAGCGCCGACTGGCCGCCCCACGACATCGAACGCTGGGTGAACGCGGCGTGCTTCGCGGCCGGGGTGCCCTTCATCACGCTGAGCCACTCGCCCCCGGTCGGCCGCGTGGGACCGCTGTACGTGCCCGGCGAGACCGGCTGCTTCGAGTGCCAGGAGGCCGGCTATCGCGAGGGCTACCCGCTCTACGACGAGCTGGTCGAGCAGCGGCGCGGACGGCCCTCGCCCGCCGCGACGCTCGGCCCGGTCTGCGCGTTCGTGGGCGGACAGGTCGCGCTCGAGGTCCTGCACCAGCTCACCGGCCTGTTCCCGCCGGCCTCACTCGGGCGCGCGCTCATCTACGACCTGCGAACGATGAGCGTGACCACCGAGGACGTACCGCGCCGGCCCGACTGCCCGGTCTGCGGCACCGGTGTTGGGTAGGCACGCGACCAGTCCCGCGCGGCACACAGCGCCTCATGCGTTTGGCCTACGCACGCCTCGGGCCCGAGAGCACGGGACGTGGTCGCGTGTGAGGTGAAAGGCCGCCCGCTGCCCGATTCGCCCCGCCCCGTTCCGTCCGCATCCGAACGTATGTTCGTGAGCAGATCACAACAGATAAGCGCCCCGGCGACGCGACCACGTCCCGGGGCATGGCACCGAAGGTGGAGCTTCGGCGCATCACCACGATACCTGCCTTCGCGTGCCCTCATGACAGGGGGGATGGCATGGCGCGCGTATCGGTGGAGGTGCCCGCGGAGCTGGTCGAGCCGATCAGGGAGACGGTGCTGATGCTGTACGAGGCGACGGCGGAGTCGCTTCACCACGCGCTCCGGGCGCGGGCGCTCGACGAGGTCCGCATGCACCGGACGCGGCTGGAGGACGTGGGCGAGCTGGCGCGCGCGCTGGAGCGCCCCGAGCGGCCCACCGAGGTGAGCGCGCCGCGCGAGCTCCTGCACGACGCGCTCTACGGAGCGCTGATCGATGCCGGCGAGCGGCTCGCCGAAGCGTCGAACCGCTCGTGGCGCGGGGAGCTCCCACTCGAGCGTGTGCAGGCGGCCGCCGAGGAGGTGCTGGCGATCGACGCCCTGCTGCGCACCCTCTAATCCGCACGAGTTGCTGGAGCGCTTGCGTGGCGGTAGAACTCGACGGGCTCGGCGGGCAGCGGGGTGTTCCCGAGGATCAGGTCGGCCGCCTTCTCCGCGGTCATCATCACGGGCGCGTAGATGTTCCCGTTCGGCACGTAGGGGAACACCGACGCGTCGGCGACGCGCAGGCCCTCGGTGCCGTGCACCCGCATCGTCAGCGGGTCGACCACGGACAGCTCGTCGGTCCCCATCCGGGCGGTGCACGACGGATGGAGCGCCGTCTCGGCGTCCTTCGCGACCCAGTCGAGGATCTGTTCGTCGCTGTCGACCTCCCGCCCCGGCGACAGCTCCCCGGCGCTGAACGGCTCGAATGCCGGCGCGTCGAGGATCCGGCGCGTGACGCGCACCGCCTCGATCCACTCGCGCCTGTCGTTCTCGGTCGAGAGGTAGTTGAAGCGGAGCGCCGGCTTGTCGCGCGGGTCGCGGCTCACGATCTTGCAGGTGCCGCGCACGTCTGAGTACATCGGCCCCACGTGGACCTGGTAGCCATGGCCGCCTCCGCCCTCGGGCAACGTGCCGTCGTAGCGAACCGCGATCGGGAGGAAGTGGTACATGAGGTTCGGGTAGCGCACCTCGTCGTTGCCGCGCACGAAGCCGCCGGCCTCGAAGTGGTTGGTCGCCCCCGGACCGCTCTTTCGGAGCAGCCACTGGAGCCCCACGAGTGGCCGCCGCTTCATGGCGAAGTAGGGCGCCATCGTCACCGGCTGCTTCGAACCGTGCTGGACGTAGACCTCGAGGTGGTCCTGGAGGTTCTCCCCCACCCCCGGCAGGTCCGCGACCACGTCGATCCCGTGCTGAGCGAGCTCGCTCGCCGCGCCCACGCCGGACAGCTGGAGGAGTTGGGGTGAGTTGATGGCTCCGCCGCAGACGATCACCTCGCCCGCGCGGACGCTCCGCTTGCGGCGCCCGCTCCGCGCGTAGTCCACGCCCACCGCCCGCGAGCCCTCGAATGCGATGCGGGTGGTGAAGGCGCGTGTCTCCACGGTCAGGTTCGGACGGTCCATCACGGGATGCAGGTACGCGCGCGCGGCCGACAGGCGCTTGCCGTTGTGGACGTTGCGGTCGAACGCCGCGAAGCCCTCCTGGCGGTAGCCGTTCACGTCGTCGGTGAGCGGATAGCCCGCCTGCTGGACCGCCTCGAAGAACGCGTCGAAGAGCGGACCCTGCGCCGGGCCGCGCTCCAGCACGAGCGGACCGTCGTGGCCCCGGAACGGATCGTCGGCCGCCGCGGCCAGGCAGTTCTCCATGCGCTTGAAGTACGGGAGGCAGTGCGCGTAGTCCCACGTGTCCATCCCGGCGTCGGCGCCCCAGCGGTCGTAGTCCAGCGGGTTGCCGCGCTGGAAGATCATCCCGTTGATGGAGCTCGATCCGCCGAGCACCTTTCCACGCGCGTGGTAGACGCGGCGGCCGCCCATGTACGGCTCCGGCTCGGACTCGTACTTCCAGTCGTAGAAGCGGCTGCCGATCGGAAAGGCGAGCGCGGCGGGCATGTGGATGAACACGTCCCACGGATAGTCCGGCCGGCCCGCCTCGAGCACGAGCACGCTCGTCCCCGGATCTGCGGACAGCCGGTTGGCGAGCGCGCTGCCGGCGGACCCGCCTCCGACGATCACGAAGTCATAGTCCGAGCCCACGTGCCCATCCTATGAAGCGGACTCGTGCGTGAGCAACCCGCGAGCCGGTCACCCGAAGCTCGGCGGTCGCGGACGCGAGTGCGCAGCGCCGGGCGCCTAGCGCGCGGTCCAGCCGCCGTCGACCAGCAGGCTCGTGCCCGTGATCAGCGCGGCTGCGGGCGAGGCGAGGAACACGACCGCGCCCACGACATCCTCGACGCTGCCGATCCGGCCGAGTGGTATGCGCGACTCGACGGACTCCCGGAAGGCGGGGTCGGCAAAGAACGGCGCGGTCATCGGCGTCTCGATGAACGTCGGCGCCACCGAGTTCACCCGGATGCCGGCGGGCGCGAGCTCGACCGCGAGCGCCTTCGTGAGCCCCTCGACGGCGTGCTTCGTGGCGCAGTAGACGCTCCGGTTCGCGTC
>DASYMP010000312.1:0-1941 GCA_036009005.1 Thermoleophilaceae bacterium
CTCGAGCCGCCACGGCGCGTACGCGAAGGCCGCCCCCGCCACGAAGGCGCCGATCACACCCGCGCGCAGCTCCCGCGCGAGCAGGTAGGCACCGAAGAACGCCAGCGCGTAGGCGAATAGGAACAGCAGGTCATAGCGCACCACCGCCGCGTGCGGGCCGCTGCCGATCAGCCCGGCCGGCGCGTAGCCCACGAGCGCGTCCGAGAACGCCAGGCTGTTCTTCAAGGGCCAGAAGACGTTGGCCTGGAAGAAGTCGAGCGGCTGGTGTGCCAGGGCGTGTCCGTCCCACGCGACTTGCCATGCCTGGGGGAGGGGATCGCCGAGGTCGCGCGGCACGTCGCGGCCGATCACGAGCGGAAGCGGCCAGTGCATCAGCAGCGAAAAGGCCACAGCCGCGAACGCCGCGAGACCCAGCTCGCGGCGCCGAACATTCGTCCACTTTTCTCCCACGCCCGCCAATTTCTGCCACAACCATGTCATCGACAGGCCGCACGGACGCGGCCCGGCAGGGGAGGCACTCGACGATGACTTACCTTCTGGAGCAGGCCATCACGCAGGTCACCGACGACGAGCTGCTGATTCCAGGCGGCCTCGGTAGCGCACAGCCAAACCTGAGGGACCGCCTCGCGCGCGCCGAAGAGGCCCGCGCCGACGAGCGTTCCAAGCGCCTCACGGCCGAGGCCACCGCGGAGAGCCTCGCGCAGCTGATCGCAGCCGAGCACGTGAACGTGGCCGGCGAGCGCGAGCGCGCCGAGCGGGCCGAGGCCGCGCTGGCGAAGGCCGAGCGCACAGCCAAGGAGATGGCGGACCTCGTGCAGATGCAGAGCGACCGCGCGGACCGCGCCGAGGAGGCCTCGCGCCAGGCGCTCACCGCCTACCTCGACGACCCGTTCCGCCCCGTGATGCCGCCGGCGGGCCGCATCGCCCGGCTGCGCCACAAGCTCAGCTAGCGCTAGCCCTCCAGCACCCGCACGCGCGGGCGAGAGGCCGGCGCGGTCGGTCCACCCAAGGTGGGGTCCGGCTGCGTCGCGATCTCGAGCTCCTCGGCGAGCGTGAAGAACGCCTTCGCGAACGCCGACTCGCGCGTGCGGTCGCGCAGCGCCTGCCACTCGATCTGCTCGCGCAGCGCGCGGGTCATCAGCAGGAGCTGCGAGAAGTCGGCGGAGTGCTCGTCCAGCGCCATCAGCTTCGACGTGAGCACGTCCTCGAGCGCCATCAGCCGGATCCCGATCGCCATCACCTCGCGCTCCTCGCCGCGCGCGATCAGCTCGTCGTCGACGATCAACCCGCGCGGCTCGAAGATCACGTCCACGAGCACCTCGCCGTCCCAAGCCTTCAGCAGCCAGCCCTCTGGCGGCCGCTCCGGTTCCATGCCGACGTCGACCAAGGCCTGAAGCGCGGCCTCCGCATCCTCGGGCTTCACGACGAAGTCGAGGTCGTGGCGCGTTTCGGGGCCGCCGCGTGCCCACACGGCCAGGCTCCCGGCCAGCAGCGCGGGCACGCCGGCCTCGCGAAACGCCGCCACCGACTTCTTCAGCGTGGCCTCGATGTCTGCGAACGGGTGGTCTGACACCCCATCCACGTACCCATCGAACTGATTTCGATGCACGCCAGGTGGGTACGGTGGCTGACGATGCCAGTCGAAGCCAACGGCCGCCCGGGCCCGCCGTCGAACGGCGCCAGCATCAAGGTCGCGGCTGCGGGCGACATGCACTGCAGCGAGTCGAACCGCGAGCAGACAGAGCAAGCCTTCGCGGAGATCGACGGCACCGTGGACCTCATCCTCCTCGCCGGCGACCTCACGACTCACGGCGAGCCGGAGCAGGCGAAGGTCCTGGCGGACGCCTGCCGCGACCTCGAGACGCCCGTCTTCACCGTCCTCGGCAACCCCGACTGGCAGTCCGACAAACATGACGAGCTCGTCGCCGTGCTCGAGGAGGC
>DASYMP010000313.1:0-26536 GCA_036009005.1 Thermoleophilaceae bacterium
GATCGCCGACAACGTGGGCGACAACGTCGGCGACTGCGCCGGCATGGCGGCCGACCTGTTCGAGACCTACGCGGTCACCGCGGTCGCCGTGATGCTCCTCGGCGTCCTGACCTTCCAGGAGCTCGGGACCGTCGCGACCTATCCGCTCGTGATCGGCGGCGTGTCGCTGCTCGCGTCGATCATCGGCACCTACGCGGTGCGGAGCCGCGCCGGCAACGTGGAGCGCGCGCTCTACCAGGGCCTGATCGTGTCGGGCGTGCTCGCCGCGCTGGCGTTCCTCCCGATCACGCTCCTGATGATGGGCGACCTCTCCTACAAGGAGGGCGTCTCGGATCTGCTGCGCGCCGGCTCCTCGGCGCCATCGGCGCTCACGCTCTGGTTCTGCACGCTCGTGGGCGTCGGCGTGACGGCCGGGCTGTTCGTCATCACCGACTACTACACCTCGACCCGCTTCCGGCCCGTGCGCACGACCGCGCGCGCGTCGCAGACGGGTCACGCCACGAACATCATCCAGGGGCTCGCCCAGGGCTTCCAGTCCACGGCGCTTCCGGCCCTCCTGCTGGTCGGCGGCATCCTGCTCGCCAACGAGCTCGCGGGCATCTACGGCATCGGCGTGGCAGTGATGGCGCAGCTGTCGCTTACGGGCCTGATCGTGGCCCTGGACGCATTCGGTCCGATCACGGACAACGCGGGCGGTATCGCCGAGATGGCGAACCTGCCCGAGGAGGTCCGCAACGTGACCGATCCGCTGGACGCGGTCGGCAACACGACCAAGGCGGTCACGAAGGGTTACGCCATCGGGTCCGCCGTCCTGGCCGCACTGGTGCTGTTCGCCGCCTTCGTGGAGGAGCTTCGCGAGGAGGCGGCCAAGTCGGGCGCGGAGGTGGTCAGCTTCGACATCTCGCAGCCGCCCGTGCTTGTCGGGCTACTGGTCGGCGGCATGATGGTCTACCTGTTCGCCGCGCTCGCGATCGAGGCGGTCGGCCGTGCCGGCGCAGGCGTGGTCGAGGAGGTGCGCCGGCAGTTCCGCGAGAAGCCGGGCATCATGGACCGCACCGAGAAGCCGGACTACGCCCAGGCCGTCGCGATCGTGACCGCCTCGGCGCAGAAGGAGATGATCGTCCCGGCGCTGATCCCGATCGTGGTCACGCTCGTGGTCGGCATCCTGTCGACCCAGGCGCTCGGCGGCCTGTTGATCGGCGTGATCGTGGTGGGCTTCTTCATGGCCGTCTCCATGACCGCCGGCGGCGGCGCGTGGGACAACGCGAAGAAGCTGATCGAGGACGGCGAGTACGGCGGCAAGGGCTCCGAGGCCCACGCCGCCTCGATAACCGGCGACACCGTCGGCGATCCCTACAAGGACACGGCCGGCCCGGCCATCAACCCGATGATCAAGGTCGCGAACATCGTGGCCCTGCTGATCATCCCGTTCCTGGTCTAACCGGCAGAGCTCGGCGGAGCTCCGCGGCGGGCGCGCGGCGAGCCTCACGGCCCGCGCGCCGGCCGGCCGTCACGGTCCCGTCACACAGGTCACCCACCGGTAACACCACGGCTGCCACGCTCGTCAGGTGGATGACAAACGTGGCGGAATCCGCAACGATCATCATCCAGCTGCGGTCGGGCGGAGGCTTGCCGAGCTGGCCGGGCGGCAGCATGGGGTGGTCTCACGCGGGCAGCTTCACGAGCTCGGGCTCGACCGGTACGCGGTTCGACGCCGTGTGCGGGCCGGCGGACTCCACTCGCTGCACGGCGGGCGTGTCTACTCCGTAACGCTCGCGCGGCTCACGTCACGCGGGCGTTACCTGGCGGCGGTGATGGCCGCGGGCCTGCGGGCGATTCTGAGCCACCGGTCGGCGGCGGGACTGTGGGCGCTCAGGCCGGGCGGGGGCTGGTTGGAGGCCACGACGCCGGTCGCCGGTCTCAGCGTGCCGGGGATAACGATCCATCGCACGCGCGTGCTCGCGCCGGAGGACCACACGACGCTCGATGGCATCCCGGTCACGAGCGTCGCGCGGACGCTGCTCGACCTCAGTGCGGTCGTTCGAGAGTCGGACCTCGCGGTCGCCATCGACAGGGCGGAGCGGCAGCGCATCTTCGACCTCGATGCGGTCATGGATGTGCTCGACCGTGCCGACGGCCGCCGCGGCGCCGCCGCGCTGAGAAGGGCGATCGCCGCCTACCGGCCCAGCACTCAGAGGAGCGAGCTCGAGCGGCGCTTCAGGGACCTGCTGGCGGCCGCGCCGGACATCCCGGCGCCATTCTTCAACGCCCTGGTCGAGGGAGAGGCGACCACGCACGAGGTCGACGCCTACTGGGAGAGCAGCGGCCTTGCGGTCCAGCTCGACGGCTTCGAGTTCCACCGCACGCGCCGCGACCGCGAGCGCGACGCCGCGAGCGACGCCGACCTCGAGCTCGCCCGCATCCGGGTCATGCGCCTGACCTGGGATGACACGACGGTCCACGGCGAGCGCACGCTGCGCCGCGTCCGCCTGGCGTTGACGCACGGCTAGGCTCACCCACCATGCCGCGCGCGGACGACATCCACACCATCCCAGCCGACCTCCCCGTCCCCGAGGACGACGGCGCCGCGGAGCACCTCCTCGGTGCGGACGTGCCGCAGATCGCATTGCCTGCCACGAACGGCGAGACGATCACGCTGGCCGAGCTCGACGGCCGCACCGTCCTCTTCTGCTATCCCCGCACCGGCCGGCCCGACGAGGAGCTGCCGCCCGGCTGGAACGCGATCCCAGGCGCGCGGGGCTGCACGCCCGAGACCTGCGGCTTCCGCGACGCCCACTGGCAATTCACGGAGCTCGGCGCGCGCGTGCTCGCGCTCAGCACCCAGTCGGGCGACTACCAGCGCGAGCTGGCCGAGCGGCTTGGCCTGCCGTTCCCGGTCCTGAGCGACGAGCGCCTCGAGCTCACCACCGCGCTCGGCCTTCCCACGTTCGAGACGAGCGGCATGACGCTGCTCAAGCGGCTCACGCTCGTCATAGACGACGCCCGGATCGCGCACGTCTTCTATCCGGTCTTCCCGCCGGACACGCACGCGGCGGAGGTGCTCGACTGGCTTCGGGCGGCGGGCTAGCGCTGGCGACCGCGAGTCGCCGCCTGTCCTCACGCTGACCCGACCAGGCCCGTCGACGCAACCCGGCCTCCCCGACCACTAGCGTTCAGGGGTCGATGGCCGAGTACCGCCCCAAGCACCGCGGCCTCGAGCGAGTGCTCGGAACAGGTGCGCTCTTCTCGACCGCCTACGGAAACGTGGGCAGCTCGATCTATTACGCGCTCGGCCTGGTCGCGATCTACGCGGCCGGCATGACGCCCGTGGTGTTCGTGATCGCGGGGCTGATCTTCGCCGCCACCGCCGCCACCTACGCCGAGGCGACCACGATGTACCCGGAGGCGGGCGGCTCCTCGAGCTTCGCGCGCCGCGCGTTCAACGAGTTCTGGTCCTTCTTCGCGGCGTGGGGCCAGATGCTCACCTACATCATCACGATTGCCATCTCGGCGTTCTTCGTGCCGCACTACCTCGGCGTCTTCTGGAGCCCCCTCGGAGAGTCGCCGGGCGACATCTTCGGCGGCATCGTCGTGGTGATCCTGCTCGGCGCGCTGAACGTCGTCGGCGTCAAGGAATCCGCCGGGGTGAACATCGGCTTCGCGGTCGCCGACTTCATGACTCAGGTCGTGCTCGTCGTGGTGGGCATCGTGCTCGTCTTCGATTCCGACCTGCTGGTCCGCCAGATCGACCTCGGCACGACTCCGACGGTCGGCGACTTCCTGATCGCGATCCCGGTCGCGATGGTCGCCTACACCGGCATCGAGACGATCTCGAACATGGCCGAGGAGGCGCGCGACTACGGGAAGACGATTCCGCGCGGGATCGGCCTGGTGGTGGGCGCCGTGGCCGTGATCTACACGTTCCTGCCGGCGGTGGCGCTGTCGGCGATGCCGGTGAAGAACGGCGAGACGCTTCTCGCGCTGCCGAAGGAGCAGGGCGGCTATGCGAACGACCCGGTGCTCGGCGTGGTCGACAACATGCACCTCGGCTCGCTCGAGCCCGCGGCCGAGATCTACGTGGGAATCCTGGCCGCGACGATCCTCTTCATCGCGACGAACGCGGGCATTCTCGGCGTGTCGCGGCTCAGCTATTCGATGGGCCAGCACCGCCAGCTGCCCGAGTTCCTGCGCCTGCTTCACCCGCGCTTTCGCACGCCGTACATAGCGATCGCGGTCTTCAGCGGGATCGCCTGCCTCGCGATCGTGCCGGGGCAGGCGGACTTCCTCGGCGTGATCTACGCGTTCGGAGCGATGCTGTCGTTCACGATGGCGCACGCGGCGGTTACGACGCTGCGTCTGAAGCAGCCGGACGCGGAACGCCCGTGGAAGGGGCCCTTCAACCTGCGCGTCCGCGGCCACGAGCTTCCGCTGTTCGCGATCCTCGGTGGGCTCGGCACCGGCATCGCGCTGATCGTGGCGACGGTCCTCGACCTGCGCGTGCTGGTCTCCGGCGTCGGTTGGATGGTCGCCGGCGTGCTGCTGTACGTGGTCTACCGGCGCCGCCAGGGGCTCGCGCTCACAGAGACGCACAAGATCGTCTCGCCGAAGCCCGCGGTCGAGCACGAGGTGGAGTACGAGTCGATCCTCGTGGCGTTCGAGGACAACGACTACTCGGCCGAGGCCGTGTCGACGGCCGTCCGGCTCGCCGCGCGCCGCCGCCGCGGCATCCACGTGCTGGTGACGATCACCGTTCCGCCGAACGCGCCGATCGACGCCGCCATGCCCGAGCAGGAGGCCAAGGCCTCGTCGGTGATCGACTCCGCGCGCGTGCGCGGGGGCCGGCGCGTGACCGGGCACTGGGAGAAGGTGCGCCCGGGGCAGGCGGGCCGGCGCGTGGTGGAGGAGGCGAAGGAGATACGCGCCCGCGCCGTGGTGATGCCGCTGCCGCCGCGCCGCACGGGCGCGTCGATCTTCGGGCGTACGCTTGAGACGGTGCTGACGGAGCGTCCCTGCCGCGTGATCATCGACTCGTCGAGGGACGTGCGGTGAGACGCGCCTACGTGACCTCGACGCGCATCACGAGCGCGCTGCTGGCGCTCGTGGGCATCGCGATGCTCGTCTCCGCGCTCGCGCGCGGCGGCGGCCCGCTCGCGCTCGGGGTGGTGCTCGGAACGATGCTCGCGCTGCTGGGCGCGGGACGCTTCTGGCTGGCCCGCGGCGGCGAGCAGTGACCCGCCCGGACGGCGAGGGCGACGCGCCCGAGGGCGGCGGGGCCGCCGAGCGCGACGACGCCGAGCGCCATCCCGTCTCGGACCGTGCCATCGAGGGCTTTCGGCGTAGCTCGGAGGGGCTGAAGCGCGGCTCGGAGCGCGCGCGCGTCCTGATCGCGCGGACGCTCGGCGAGCCGGCGCTGTTCGCGATCACGCTGAGCGCGGTCGCCTCGGCGATCTTCTTCTCGCTCGGGGTCGTGGCGGACAGGGCACTCGCGCTCACGCCGTTCGTGTACCTGGTCGCGGGCGTGTTCTTCGCCGTGACGTTCGCCACCTACGTGGAGGGCACGTCGCTGCACGTGGAGCGCGGCGGAGCATCCACCTTCGCCCGCTACGCGTTCGACGAGTTCTGGAGCTTCGTGGCGGGCTGGGCCATCCTGCTCGACTACCTGATCGTGATGGCGATCAGCGCGGTCGTCATCTCCGAGTACCTGAGCGTCTTCTGGGGTGAGCTCGGCAAGGGCACGCTCGCGCTCGTGATTTCCGGCGGGGCGCTGCTGTTCGTCGCCATGCAGAACATCAGAGGCCTGTCGGCGGACCGGCTCGGCAACGTCCTGCGCCTGTCGCTGTTCAGCATCGTCGTGCTCGTCGTGGTCTCGCTGATCGGGTTCGTCCAGTACTGGGACCCGGGCTCGATCCACGCGGCGATCGATCTAGGCGTCGCACCGCGGTGGGAGGACCTGATCTTCGCGATGGGCGTGTCCACAGTCGCCGTGATCGGCGTCGAGGCCGCATCGGGCCTCGCCGGCGAGGTGCGGGTCGGGCGCCGTGGGCTGAGACGCGTCGTGCTCGCCTCTGTGGCCGTGTCGATGGGCCTGTTCCTGATCGTCTCGGTGGCCGCGCTGATGGCCACGCCCGTCGTGGGCGACCACACCGCGCTAGGCAGCCGCTTCCTCGAGGCGCCCGTGCTCGCGATCCCGTCGTCCTACGAGCCGGGACTGCTGCTCGACGTGACCCGCTACGTGGTGGGCGCCACCGCCGCCGCGCTCCTGATCGCGGCGATGAACGGCCAGATGCTCGGGCTCGCCCGGCTCGCGTACTCGCTCGCCACGAACCGCCAGATCCCGAGCGCGGTGGGGCGCCTCCATTCCCGCCGCGGCACTCCGTACGTCACGATCACGGCCGCCGGCCTGATCGCGTTCGCGCTCGCGGTTCCGCACGACCTCGACTTCCTCGCGGGCCTGTTCGCGTTCGGCGCGATGATCGCGTTCGCGCTCGCGCACCTGTCCGTGATCGTGCTTCGGTTCCGGGAGCGGGAGCGCCCCAGCGCCTTCCGCGTGCCGCTCTCGGTGCCGATCCGCGGCGCGCGCGTGCCGATCCCGGCCGTACTCGGCGCGCTCTTCTCGATCTTCGCCTGGCTCAGCATCGTGATCTTCCACGAGGGCGCGCGCGTGATCGGCAGCGCGTGGATGTTCGGCGGGATCGCGCTGTACGTGATCTACCGGCGGGGTGAGGGCAAGTCGCTCACACAGCGCTTCACGATCCCGGCCGAGGCGCTCCAGGAGAGCCCGGGCGCGGACTACGGGAGCATCCTCGTGCCGGTCTTCGGCGAGGAGCTCGACGACGACATCATCGGAACGGCCGGCCGCCTTGCCACCTCGGAGGGCGAGGAGGAGGAGGGCGGTGCGGTGCTGGAGGCGCTCTACGTCTTCGAGATCCCGATGTCGCTCCCGATCGACGCGCGCGTGCCGGACGAGCGTGTGCGCGAGGCCAAGCGGGTGCTCGCGCGCGCCAAGGAGGTGGGCGAGGAGTACGCCGGCGTGGAGGTGGCGACCGCCATGGTGCGCGGGCGCTCGGCCGGCCAGGCGATCGTCTCGGAGGCGCGCCGGCGGGGCGTCGAGGCCATCGTCCTCGGCGCCGAGGAGCCCAGCCGGCTGCGCGGTGGAGCGATCCTCGGAGGCCGGGGGAGAGTGCGTGACCGCTTCATCGGGGAGACCACTCGCTACGTGATCGAGAAGGCGCCCTGCAAGGTGATCCTGACCGCGCCGCCCGCGGGCGAGGAGGGCACGCGTGAGGGTGTTCTTCCCTAGACGCGCCGACTGACCAATTTCGCCGCCGCCCGGATGTATTGTGGGTCGATATGTTCGTTTTGATCGTTGGCTGCGGGCGCGTGGGGTCCGCCATCGCCAACTCCATGCTTGAAGAGGGGCACGACGTATCCGTGCTCGACGAGGACGCCGAGGCCATCGCCCTGCTCGACCGCGGCCAGGCGAACAGCTGGGAGGAGCGTGGCGGCCAGTTCACCGAGGGCACGGCCCTCGAGATCGATGCGCTGCTCGCCGCGGGCATCGAGCGCGCCGACGCGTTCGTCGCCTCCACCGACGGCGACAACACCAACCTGGTGATCGCGCAGATCGCGCAGCGGCGCTTCGCCGTCGACCGCGTGGTCGTCCGTGTCCTCGACCCGGCGCGGGCGCGCTGGTACGCCGAGCAGGGGCTTCAGACCGTCTGCCCCACGCAGACCGCGATCGAGCTGCTCGAGGCGGCCGTGCGCGGCCAGATCCGGTTCGAGGGAGTGGCGGGCTAGCTCATGTACGTGGTGATCGTCGGAGCCGGGAAGGTCGGCTGGAACCTCGCCCGAGAGCTGCTCAACAAGCGACACGAGGTCACGGTCATCGAGGCCGACGCCCATCGCTTCGCGGTGGTCGAGCAGGAGCTCGAGCACAGCGCGATGTACGGCGACGGCTCCGAGCTGTGGGTGCTGGAGCGCTCGGGTATCGAGCGCGCCGACCTCGTCGTGGCGGTGACCGGCGACGACGAGGACAACATCCTCATCTCGCAGGTCGCGCGCGAGAAGTACGGCGTGGCGCGCGTGGTGGCGCGCTGCAACAACCCGCGGAACCTCCAGCACTTCGAGCTGCTCGGCGTGCGCCCGGTGATCTCCGCCACCGACCTGATCCTGCGCCTGATCGAGCACGAGGTGCCGAAGTACGGGCTCGTCCATCTGCTCGACCTGCCCGAGGAGCGGCTCGAGATCATCGAGCTCGAGGTGGGCGACGGCTCGCCGGCCGCCGGGCGTGCGGTGAAGGAGCTGGGGCTGCCCGACGGCTCGCTTGTGATCTCGATCCTGCGCGAGGGCGGCGGGTTCGTTCCCACGGGGGAGTCGGTGATCGAGTCGGGCGACGAGGTGCTCGTCGTGCTGGACGTGGGCATCGAGTCGCGCGTGACCGAGCTCTTCACGGCCCGAAGCGCCGCGTAGCGGACGTGGCGCGCCGTACGGTCGACCACCTGCTGATCGGCGGCGGCCTGGCCGCCGCGAACTGCGCGCGCTGGCTGCGCGAGGAGGGCGCCGAGGGCTCGATCCTGCTTGTCGGGCGCGAGCCGGATCCGCCCTACAACCGGCCGCCGCTGTCCAAGGGCTACCTCCAGGGGAAGGAGTCGCGCGAGGACGCGCTGTTCCGGCCCGCCGAGTGGTGGGTCGAGCAGCGCATCGAGGTCCTGAGCCGCACGAGCGTCATGAAGCTGGACCTCGAGGCGCGCGTGGCCACGCTGTCGACCAAGGAGGAGATCGAGTTCGACTGCGCGCTGCTCGCCACGGGCGCGAACGTCAACCGCCTGCGCGTGGACGGCTGCGAGCTCGACGGCATCCACTACCTGCGCGCCTTCGGCAACTCCGACGCGATCCGCGCCGACGCCGAGCAGCATGAGCGCGCCGTGCTCATCGGCGGGAGCTACATCGGCTGCGAGGTGGCGGCGTCGCTCACGGCCGCGCACGGTGTGGAGTGCCACGTCGTGATGATGGAGGACGTGACCTTCGAGCCGCTGTTCGGCGAGCAGGTCGGCCGCTTCTTCCAGAACGTGCTTGAGGAGCACGGCGTGACCGTGCACGGTGGCGAGGAGGTCGAGCGCTTCGAGGGCGACGGAGAGCGCGTCACGAAGGTCGTGATGAAGAGCGGGCTCGAGCTCGACTGCGACTTCGTGGTGGCGGGGATCGGCGTTACGCCGGACGTGATGCTCGCGCGCGCCGCCGGGCTCGAGCTGGGAGAGCGGGGAGGGGTGAAGTGCTCCGAGGAGCTCGAGACGTCGGTTGGCAGGGTCTTCGCCGCGGGCGACATGTGCGAGTACAACAGCCCGATCCACGGCGGTCCGATGCGGATCGAGCACTGGGACGTGGCCTTCAACCAGGGCAAGACGGTGGCGTTCAACATGCTCGGCCGCGGGCTCGAGCACAACGTGGTGCCGTACTTCTTCTCCGATCTCGCAGACTGGGTCTCGATGGAATACGTGGGGCCTGGCTCGGGCGAGCCGGTCGTGCGCGGCTCCATGGATGACCACGAGTTCACGGTCTTCTACGTCGACGAGGGGCAGGTGAAGGCCGCGCTGACCGTTGGCCGCTCCGACGACCTCGACCATGCGCGCCGCTTCATCTCCGAGAAGATCGTGGTCGACAGCGCGGCGCTCGCGGACGCCGGCAGCGACCTCGCGTCGCTCTGAGACGCCGTCGAGCCGCACGCGAGCAGTTAGCTTGCCCGCATGACCGATCTCGCGCAGCGCTTCCTCGAACTTCACCGCGACGAGCACCCCCTCCTGATGCCGAACCCGTGGGACGTGGGCTCGGCGCGGCTGCTCGAGTCGCTGGGCTTCAAGGCGCTCGCCACCACGAGCAGCGGCTTCGCCGCCTCGTTCGCCCGCCTCGACGGGCAGGTCACGCGCGAGGAGGCGATCGCCCACGGCGCCGCGCTCGCCGACGCGGTCGATATCCCGGTGTCGGCCGACCTCGAGAACTGCTTCGGCGACGACCCCTCCGAGGTGGCCGAGACCGTGCGGCAGGCCCTCGACGCCGGGCTCGCGGGCTGCTCGGTGGAGGACTACAGCGGGCCGCGGAGCGACACGATCTACGAGCCCGAGCTCGCGGTCGAGCGCGTGGCCGCCGCCGCCGAGGCGGCGCGCTCGGGCGAGCGCAGGCTCGTGCTCACCGCGCGCGCCGAGAACCACGTGCACGGCCGCGACGACCTTGCGGACACGATCAGCCGCCTCCAGCGCTTCCAGGAGGCCGGCGCCGACGTGCTGTTCGCGCCCGGCATCCACACGCTCGACCAGGTCCGCGAGCTGGTCAACTCGGTCGACCTCCCCGTGAACGTCCTGGTCCTGCCAGGGATGCCGAGCGTGAGCGAGCTGGCGGACGCGGGAGTGAGCCGCATCTCCGTGGGCGGCGCATTCGCCTTCGCGGCCTACGGAGCAGCGGCAGCCGCCGGCCACGAGCTGCTGGAGAGCGGCACCTACGGCTTCTGGGAGAACACCGTCGAGGGAGCGAAGGCAACCCGAAGCGCCTTCAGCGACTGAGGCGAGCCGGTTCGGTCCGGCTCACGTACGAACATACGTTCGTAACTGGGGGGCAGGGACTTGAACCCCGATAACCAGCTCCAGAGGCTGGCGTCTTGCCGATTAGACGACCCCCCAACGAGGAGGTCGAGGATATCTACTGGCCGCGAAACCGTCTCGAGCCAGCGTGTCCGCGCGCCGGCGGGCGGCTTAGGCGCGGTGGCGGGCGGCCTGGGCGCGGCGGCGGATGCGGCCCGGCAGTGAGGTGAGTTCGTAGCGAAGGGTGCCGCGGCGTGCGCCGCGCTCGAAGTCGCGGTGGAACCAGCCCTTGCGGGTGTCGTCGTCCAGCTTTCGGAGCACGGTCAGGCCGTGGTCGATCGGGTCGAGCTCCTCGTAGGCGCGGTTCGTGGACACGTACGACACGACCTCTGCGACCGCCGGCTTCCAGGTGTCGTGGAACGTGACGAGGCCGCCGATCTCGAGCATCCGGTCGATGTAGAAGAAGTCGAGCAGGACGAAGTCGAAGATGTGCTTCCCGTCGATCAGCGCGAAGTCGAGCCGCACGCCCTCGGCGCGCAGGCGCGGCAGGGCGGCGTCGGCGCGCTCGGCCAGGACGGTCACGCGGTCGGCGAGGCCCGCGCGTTCCACGTTCAGCCTGCCGATCCCCTTGAAGTGGGTGTTCTGCCCCGGGTCGATCGCGATGTGCGTGCCCTCGCCGCGCTCCTGATGGACAGAGCCGATCGCGAGGGCGGAGATGCCGTAGGCCAGGCCGGTCTCGATCGTCCGCATCAGGTGGTGCTCGCGGACGAGCCGCATGATCTCGTCGGCGTGCTCGCGCGGGAGCCCGGAGGGAAATGGTGAGAGCGTGCTTCCGTCGTCTGCCTCGACCTTCCCCGTCGCGTAGATCCGCTCGAGCAGGTCCGCGGCACGGGTGACCTCGGTTTCGGCCATCCGGGCAGACTAGCCCCCGATTGGGTAGCGTGGGGATCGCTCGTGGGGAGGCCCGCTGCCACTGCTGACGGCGTCCATGCCGTGCCGTCCACCGGAAGCCGGGTGCCCGTCCGGCTGTCCGTGATCATCCCTGCCACGGACGACCCGGCGACCATCGGCCGCTGCCGGCACGCCATGGCGCTGGCCCACGAGCCGCCCGCCGAGATCCTCGTCGTGGACACCGCTCCCGGTGAGGGCGCGGCCCACGCGCGGAACGCCGGCGCCCTCGCGGCGAGCGGCAACGTGCTCGTGTTCGTGGACGCCGACGTGGCCGTACATCCGGACTCGTTCCTGAGGATCAGAGCGGCCTTCGAGCGCGATTCGGGCCTGAGCGCTCTGTTCGGCTCCTACGACGACGAGCCGAGCGCGCCCGGCACCGTCTCGACCTTCCGCAACCTGCTCCACCACCACGTGCACCAGACGGCGGAGACGCCCGCGCAGACCTTCTGGGCCGGGCTCGGCGCGATCCGCAGGCCCGCCTTCGAGGCGCTCGGCGGCTTCGACACCGTGACGCCGCACCGGCGCGCTGTCGAGGACGTGGAGCTCGGCATGCGGCTCGCCGACGCGGGTGGGCGCATCGTCCTCGACCCGGAGCTCCGCTGCACGCACATGAAGCCCTGGACGCTCGGGAGCATGCTGCGTACCGACCTCGTGAATCGCGGCGTGCCATGGGTCGGCCTGCTGGTGGCGAGGCGGCGCGTGCCCGCGGCGCTCAACCTGCGCTGGCGCCACCGGCTGAGCGCCGCCTGCTGGGTCGTGGCGCTGGCCACGCTGGCGCGGGGCAGGCGAGCCGCCCCGCTCGCGGCGCTCTCGCTCACGGCCTGGCTGAACCGCTCCTTCTACGCGCTCCTGCGCGGCAGGCACGGCGAGCGGCAGGCGCTGCTCGGCTTTTTCCTGCACGGGCTTCATCACCTGACCGCGGTGGCCTCCGTGCCGGTGGGCATCGTCGTCTACGTGCGCGACAAGCGCGCCGGACGCCGCTAGGTCCGGGCGGTTCCCGGAGCGGGGCGGCCGCGCAGGGCCGCGACGATTCCGACGAGGTCGATCAGCCGCAGGCCGAGCATCAGTGGGACCGAGACGATCCGGCCGACCGCGCCCAGCCCCACGTCGCCGCCCGCGGACAACGCCCGCCGCACGTCCCATCTGAGCGCGTCGAGGTAGAAGAGCGGGGCCGCGAGCACACCGGCGCGCAGCCAGCGAGCCTGGCGCAGCTGCGGGTCGACCCGCGCCGCGGTGACCAGATCCCAGCCGCGGCGCAGGCGCTCCTTCACGAGCGGGACGGCCTCGTGCGTGACCGCGGCGGCCGGTGCCAGCCGCAGCGGCGTGCCCTTGCGCTCGAACAGCTGCGCATGGGCGAAGCAGCGGCAGCGCATGTCGCCCTCGGGCGCCGGCGTCGCCGCGAGCGCATCGGTGGCGAAGGCGGCGTTGTTCGACGCGTAACAGCCGAGCGCGTGGTCGGTCCGCGGCAGCAGGAAGCCGAAGTCCATGATCGTGAGGACGCGCGAGAGCCAGCCGCCCTCGTAGACCGTGAACCCAGCCGCGCCGACGGCCGATCGCGTGGTGATCGGCTCGATCAGCGCCTCGAGCCAGTCCTCGGACAGCGGCATGCAGTCGCCGTCTAGGAAGACCACGATCTTGGAGTCGGCCGCGGCCGCCGCCGCGGCCTTCGCCGCGTCGTAGTCGTGCAGCCCCGGCGAAACCCGCGCGATTCCGGGAAAGCGCCGCTCGAGCAGCGCCGAGACCTCGGCGTTGTCGCCGCCGTCGGCAAGCAGCACGCGGGCATCGCCGTGACGGGCGGCGGCTCGCTCGGCGCTCTCCAAAGCACCGGCGAGACGATCCACGGACGAGTGCTCCGTTTCGTTGAAGCTCTCGACGATCACGGCCACCTCGGCTGCGGGCATCGGCCCAATCTAGCTTCCTGCTGGTATGGATATCCCGTGGCGGCGCCTCGGATCTCGGTCTGTGTCCCGACTCGCGGCCGCCCGCTGGCGCTGGCCCGCTGCCTCGCGGCACTCGGCCGCTCCACTCTCCCCCCGCATGAGCTCGAGGTCGTGGTGGTGGGTGACGGGCCGGATGTCGAAGGGCCGGCACCGGGCGCGGCCGGAGCCGTCCCGGTGCGCTGGCGCACGCGACCGCGCGGCGGCCCCGCCGCGGCCCGCAACCTCGCGGCGGAGCTGGCGAGCGCGCCCACGCTCGCCTTCATCGACGACGACTGCGTGCCCGCGGCCGACTGGGCCGAGCGGATCCTCGCCCGCGTGGAGGCCGATCCCGACGCCGTCGTGGCCGGGCGCGTGCGCAACGGCCTGCCCGGGAACCGCTGGGCGACCGCCAGCCACATGGTGCTCGAGGTGGTGGTGGACATGTACAACGCCCGGCCCGGCCAGGGCGGCTTCGCGCCCACGAGCAACCTCGCGATGACGCGCGAGCTGTTCCTTGGACTCGGTGGCCTCGACGAGCGCTTTCGCACCGCGGCCGCCGAGGATCGCGACTTCTGCGACCGCTCGCACGAAGCCGGCCACGCGCTCGTGATCGAGGAGGGGGCCGTGGTGGAGCACCTCCATGACCTCGACGCTCGCGCCTTCCTGGCGCAGGCCGCCTCCTACGGGCGCGGTGAGGTGACCTACCGCGCCCTCTGCGCCGAGCGTGGCCGGAAGCCGAACGTCGTGAGGCGCAGCTTCTACCTCCGGCTCGTGCTCGCCGCGCTCTCGCACGGTCCGCGGCGGGCGGTCCCGCTCGTGTGCATGGCAGCCGTCAGCCAGCTCGTGTTCCTGGCGAACTACTGGAGCGCGCGCTCAGGGCGGCCGGCCGCGCGGTGAGCGGGCGCATCGCGGTCACGACGATCGTGCGCGGCGCGGGCCTGGACGCGCCGTCCGGCTGGCTGCGGGTGCTTTCCACGGACGGCTGGGAGGAGCTGGCGAAGGCCCCGCTTCCGGACGCCGTGCACCGGGCAAGCGACCGCAACCCGCGCGGCGGCCTGCGTGGCGGACGCGGCATCGCGAGCACTCCCGACGCCCTCGCCGTGGCGCTCAACGACCGCGTGCTGGTGCTCGACCGCGACTGGCGCCCGGCGCGCGTGCTGAGCCATCCGTGGATGGGGGGAGTGCATGACGTCGCAGCCGACGCCGGCGGCGTCTGGGTCACGTGCGCCGACAACGACCTCCTGCTGCGCCTCGATTGGGACGGACGGCTCGCGGGTCACTGGCACTGGCGCGCGGACCGCGCCTTCCGGCGCGAGCTGGGCTTCGGCTGGCTGCCGCCGATGGACCGCTCGTTCGACCACCGCAACCCGCTCGACCGCGGCCTGCGAGCCGACCTCGGCCACGTGAATGCCGTGGCACTCGACGGCGACGCCGTGCTCGTCGGCCTCGGCCTTGTGCGGGCACACATGCCGCTGCGCTGGCCCTACCTGCGCGAGCGCGGCACGCGGCTCGCGCACAGGGCGGGCCTCGGCACTGCCGCCGACGCCGCGATCCGGCTCTGGCGCCGCTCGCCATTCCCGCGAATCCAAGCGCGCTTCGCTCCGCCGGTCGACCTCACCCTCGTGACGCCCGGCGCGCGGGCGATCGACATCGGCGGTCCGGGTGAGCCCGGCTGGACCTGGGTCGTGGCCGAGCTCCGCCGCGAGGCAAGCGGCGGCGTTCGGCCACGCGTGATGGCCCGGCACGAGGCGGGCGCTGTGCCCGCGCACAACGTGGCGAGCGCCGACGCCTGGGTGGTCGTGAACGAGAGCTCGCGCGGCCGGGTCGTGGCACTGGACCGCGAGAGCGGCGCGATCGTGCGCGCGGTGCGGCTGCCGGGCGACTACCCGTTCCCACGCGGACTGCTGCGGCTGGCGGACGGCCGCTTCCTGGTCGGCACGAAGTCGCCGGCGACGCTTGCGGTCGTGGACCTCGCCGGCGAGCGTGTCGACGAGCTCGTGGCGCTGCCGGACGACCGCGACGAGGCCCCCTACTCGATCGGCTTCGTGCCGGACTCGTTCGGCGACCCGGGACAGCTCCCGGCGTCCCGTGCCGAGTGGGGGATCGAGGGCGCCGACGCGTCCCGGGCGCCATTCGCCGGAGGCTGTCGCGCCCGCGGCTACGGCTTGACGTAGGTGTCCACGACGTCGTGGAACTCGCCGTCGCGCTCGACGCCGCCCGACTCCAGCCAGACGGCGCGGTCGCAGAGCGTCTCGAGCACGGCGTGGTCGTGCCCGGCGGCGATGACGATCCCGCCGCGCTCGCGCACCGCGCGCGCCCGCTCGGCGACCGCCGCGCGGAACTCGTGGTCGAGCGCCTCGTGCACCTCGTCGAGCAGCAGCAGGTCCACGTCGCGCTGCGCCGCCACGGCGAAGCCGAGGCGGGCGCGCATCCCCTCGGAGTAGCTGCTCACGGGCAGCTCGAAGGAGTCGCCGAGGCCGCTCACCTGCTTGATCGGCGCCACCGCCGCGCGTGCCTGCTGCGGCGACATCCCCACGAGCACGCCGAGCAGCTCCGCGTTCTCGCTCCCGGTGAGCAGGCCGAGCAGGCCGGCGGCCGGGGAGAGCAGCGTGCCGACCTTCCCGCGCACGCTGAGCGAGCCCTCGTCCGCGGCCAGGATCCCGCCGAGCAGGCGCAGCAGCGTGGTCTTGCCGGACCCGGTGGGCCCCACCAGCGCGATCCCATCGCCCGGCCCCGCCAGGAGATCCACGCCACGGAGCGCCCACGGCGCCGGCCCGCCGCGCCTGAAGCGCGCCAGCGTCGGGGACAGCACGCGCCGCTGCCGGTCGAAGTGGAACTGGACGCCCACGCCGCGCGCGTCGATCTGAGCGCTCACGAGGTCACTCCACGAGCTTCACGAGCTGGGGTCCCTCGTGCCGGAAAAGCGGCACGAACAGCGCAAGCGTGAGCACGGCGAAGCCGCACGGCAGGAGCAGCTCCCACGCGGCCGGCGAGGTGCCGTCCAGGAACACGCTCCGGTACGCCTCGAACAGCCCGGTGAGCGGATTGGCCTTGAGCCAGTCGGCAGTGCTGCCCGCGATCTCGTCGAGCGCGACCACGCCGGGCGCCACGAAGAACGCCGCGCGCGTGAGGCTCAGCATGATCGGCCGGCTCTCCGGAAACCAGACGCCGACGAGCGCCACCGGATAGGCCACGGCCACGGCCACCGCGAACGTCGCGGCCACCAGCACCGGCAGCCACAGGAGCGCGGGCGTCGGCTCGACCCCGTAGGCCACCATCATCACCGCGAGCAGCGTGAGCGTCGCCACGAACCCGACGGCCTCGGCGACCGCCGACGAGAACGGGATCAGCGCGCGCTCGAAGCGCATGTTCACGACGATCGAGCGGCGCGACTGCACCGACGTGAGCGAGTTCAGCACGGTCATCAGCACGAGCTGGAACGGCACGATCGCGCACGCGAGGCTGAGCCCGGCGGCATGCCCCGGACGGTCGAGCACGAACGCCACGAGCAGCAGGTAGACGCCGGCGGCGGCGTACGGGTCGAGCAGCCACTTCACCATCGTCAGCCGGCCGCGCCCGTAGCGCATCCGGATGTCCGATCGCGCCAGCGCCTCGAGCACGTGGACGGCGCGCCGGACCACGCCGCGCTAGTGCCGCTTCGGCGGCTTGCCGCGCACTCGCACGCTCTGCTTGAGGGCCGTCGTGTGCGGACGGGCATCCAACATTGAGAGGCGCACGGTCGTGGTGCGCCGCAGCCGCGGTCCCGCGCGCAGCCCGCGCCAGACGACCGTTGCAGAGCGCACGTCAGCCGAGAATGTCCTGCTCGCCTGGCGCCTGCGCGAACGCGCGCGCATGCGAGTTCCGTCCGCGACCACGTACGGGCGCGCCCTGCCGCGCGCGAGCGTCCTCGGCAGCTTCAGCCGGAAGCCGGTGATGCCCGGCCCGTCACGTCCCGCCTTGAGCCGTGCCACGAGCGTCGCCTTCCGTCCCCTGCGCCGGATCGAGACGCGTGCACGCGGGTCGCAGCCGGGCGTCGCGAGCTCCTGCGAGAAGCTCGACTCCTTGCCGTTGTACGCGACGAGCCGCAGCTCCATCGTCCTGTCGGTGTTCGGCGCGCAGAGGTCCTGGTTCAGCGTCAGAAGCGCGTCCTGGCGAACGCCCTCGAACTCGAGCGTGAAGCTCCGCACCGGGAGGTCCGGGTTCGCCGCGAACGTGTTCTTGGTGCCGAACGCGCCCAGCTCGGTGAGGCCGTCGAGCCGGACGCCGACCGGCGGCGGCAGGATCACGAGGAGGCCCGGTATCGGGTTGTCGGTGTTGAGCGCGAAGTAGACCGGCCCGCGCACCGGCTTCGCCTGGAGCGGCGAGTCGATGATCGCGGTGCCCACGCGCGAGCTGTCGGGACAGTTGCCGGAGTCGGCCAGCGGGCGGGGGCACGACCGCTGGGTGCCCGGTGGATTCGGCGCGAGCGAGTTCGGGAGGACCACCTCGGCGCGCCTGAGCGCGGCTTCCTCGGGGTTGAACCTGAGCGTCGTGGACACCGGCGGGAAGTCGCCCGGGCCGGTCTGGCCCGGCGTGCCCATCGAGCCCTCGGCCTTCGGGTTGAAGGCGAGCTTGTCGCAGCCGGTGGGCGTGACCGTGGTGGTCCTCTGCGAGAAGACGTTCGACGCGTCCCACGAGTTCGCGCGTGTCACGGCGGTGCCCGTGGCGCACGAGGTGGGCATCCGCATGAACGGCCCCTTGCTCGCCTGGCCGTTGAAGGTCAGCGCGACCTTCGTGATCTGGATCCCGAGCCCGCCGCTGTTGCGCGGCTGGTCGGCGAACGTGGACTCGAGCCCGTAGCCGTCGGGACCCGGCTTCACGAACACCGGGGCCTGGAGCCGGATCTTCGAGAGACCGCCCGCGGCCTCCACGAGGACGCCGACACGCGCGGGCTCGTTGCCGGTCGGGGTGAGGTTGAAGACCGTGCCGGGGTTGGTGAGCGTGATCAGCGGCGTCGCCGTCAGGCGCGCCGTCACCTGGACGCTTCCCACGGTCGAGTTCGGCGGACAGGTGTCCGAGCTGAACTGCTGCTGCGAGCAGAAGCCGGCGTTCTGCGGATTGCCGAGCAGGCCGGGTGGGAGGCGCACGAACGCGTCCCTCACGCTGTCGTCGGCATCGCTTCCGTATGAGAACGTCTGGGTGATCGTGACGTTCGGGTGGCCGCCCGCCTGCTTCGACGCGGGCTCGACCTTGAAGTCGTCAACGGTCACGTTCGCGGACGCCTGCGCGGGCAGCGCAACGACGGCCGCGAGCCCCAGGACCAGACAGGCACGCCTCCTCACAGCGCGCAGAATACCGGCCTCAGGCGGCGGACTGCGTTGCCCAGTCGCGATACAGGCGCGCGTAGGCGCCGCCCGCGTCGAGCAGCTCCTCGTGCGTGCCCTGCTCCGCGATGCGGCCGTGATCGAGCACCACGATGTGCCCGGCACTGCGAATCGTGGAGAGCCTGTGGGCGATCACGATCGCCGTGCGACCCGCCAGGAGACGGCGGAGCCCGTGCTCGATCTGCGACTCCGTGCGCACGTCCACGTTCGAGGTCGCCTCGTCCAGGATCAGGATGCGCGGGTCCGCCGCGGCCGCGCGCGCGAACGCCACGAGCTGGCGCTGCCCGGCCGACAGGTGCCCGCCGCGCTCGCCAACCTCGGTGTCGTAGCCCTCCGCCAGCCGTTCGATGAACTCGTGCGCGCCCACGGCCTGCGCCGCCGCCACGACGTCGTCGTCCGTCGCGTCCCTGCGCCCGAAGCCGATGTTGTCGCGGATCGTTCCCGAGAACAGGAAGCTCTCCTGCGGCACGATGCCGAGCTGCGAGCGCAGCGAGTGCTCGCTCACGTCGCGGAGGTCGTGCCCGTCCACCAGCACGCGACCGTCGGTCGGGTCGTAGAAGCGCGCCACCAGCTTCGCGAGCGTGGACTTGCCCGCGCCGGTCGCTCCCACGAGCGCGAGCGTCTGCCCGGGCGGCACCACGAGGCTCACGCGGTCGAGCGCCGGCGCGTCGCCGCCGTACGAGAAGGTCACGTCGTCGAAGCGGATCTCGCCGCGCACGCGCGGCAGGTCGATGGCGTCGTCGCGGTCGGCCACGTCGGGCTCCTCGTCGAGCAGCTCGAAGATCTTGTCGAGCGCCGCCATGCCGGCCTGGTAGGTCGTGTAGAGCTGCGAGAGCGACTGGATCGGGTCGAAGAAGCTCTGCAGGTAGAAGACGAACGCGGCGAGGACGCCGATCGTCACGCCGCCGCCGTTCACGACCTGGTTGCCGCCGTAGAGCAGGATCGCCGCGGTCGCCACGGCGGACAGAAGCTCGACGGCCGGGAAGTAGGCCGCATTCAGGTAGACGGTCTTCATGTTCGCGTCGCGGTGCTCGTCGTTCAGCTCCGCGAAGCGCCGCCCGTGGCGCTCCTCCTGGCCGAACGCGCGCACCACGCGCACGCCGGAGAGCGTCTCCTGGAGGTATGCGGTGACCTGCGCGATCTTCTCGCGCGTGAGCTTGTACGCGCCCGCCGAGGCGAGCCGGAACGCGACGCTCGCCACCAGCAGGACGGGGAACGTCAGGAACGTGATCATCGCCAGCTTGGCGTCGAGCAGCACCAGGATCACCGCGGTGCCGATCAGTGTCAGGGTCGCCGAGAACAGCGTCGAGATGCCCTCGGTCACGAGCTGGTCGAGCGCCTGCACGTCGTTCGTGAGCCGCGAGATCAGGACGCCCGCCTTGTTGCGCGAGTAGAAGCCGATCGAGAGGCGCTGGAGGTGCTGGAAGACCTCGATGCGCAGGTCCTGGAGCGCGCGCTGGCCGACCCAGTTGATCAGGAACGTCTGGGCGTAGGTGGCGGCCCAGTTGATCGCCGCGGCGGCCAGGAACAGGATCACGATCACCGTGAGCACGCTCATGTCGTGCTTGTGGATGCCGTCGTCGATCGCGCGCCCCGCGAGGTACGGAGGCGCGAGCGCCGCGCCGGTCGCGAGGACGAGCGCGACGAACATGAGCATCACGCGGCCCCGGTACGGGCCGAGCAGGCTCACGAGATGGCGAAGGCGTGCGCTCCTGTTCACAGTCCCGCCACCTCGCGGTCCGGATCGCAGCGCGTCAGGAAGACCTGGTCGGGCAGTCCCTTCTCCGCGATCTCGCGGTAGAGCGGCGAGCTGTCGAGCAGCTCGTCGTGCGTGCCACGAGCGGCGATCTCGCCGTCCTCGAGCACCACGATCTCGTCGGCCAGCGCGATCGTCGAGAGCCGGTGGGCGATCACGAACGTCGTGCGGCCCTGCATCACCTCGGCGAGCGCCGACTTGATCAGGCTCTCGGTCGTGGCGTCGACGCTCGAGGTGGCGTCGTCGAGGATCAGGATGCGCGGCTCGGCGAGCAGCGCGCGGGCGATCGCCACGCGCTGGCGCTGGCCGCCGCTCAGCGTGTGGCCGCGCTCGCCCACGAGCGTGTCGAGGCCGTCCGGCAGCTCGTCCAGCACCTCCGCGAGCCCGGCGCGCTCGGCCGCGCGCGTGACCTCCTCGTCGGTGGCCTCGGGCCGCGCGTAGGCGATGTTCTCGCGCAGCGGCGCCGAGAACAGGAACGCGTCGTCGGACACGACGGCCACCTCGCGACGCAGCGAGGCGGGGTCGAGGTCGCGCACGTCCACGCCGTCCACGAGCACCGCGCCCTTGTCCACGTCGTAGAGGCGCGGCACGAGCATCACGAGCGTCGTCTTGCCGGACCCGGTGGGCCCGACGAGCGCGACCGTGCGGCCGGCCTCGACGTCGAGGTCGATGTTGCGGAGCACGGGCTCGTCGTCGCCGTAGCCAAAGGTCACGTCGCGCAGCTCCACGCGCCCGCCGCCCGACGGGAGCGGCCGCGCGTCGGGCTTGGCCGTAAGTCGAGGAGCGCGGTCGAGCAGCTCGAAGACGCGTGCGCCGCTCGCCACCGCGCGCTGGGCCAACCCGAGCACCATTCCGAGCGCGCGCATGGGGCCGGTGAGCATGAGCACGTAGCCGTAGAAGGCGATGAACTCACCGACCGTGATGCTGCCGTTGACGGCCTGGCGCCCACCCACGAGCAGCAGCGCGGCGAGCCCGAGCTGCGGGAGGAAGCCGATGAAGGGCGCGTAGAACGCGCGCAGGCGCGTGGAGATCATCGACTGGTCGAACACGCGCGCGACGACGTTCCGGAAGCGGCCCAGCTGGCGCTCCTCCTGTGCGAACGCCTTGACCACGCGCACGCCGCCGATGTTCTCCTCGGCCTCGGCCGTGAGCTCCGCGATGCGCTGCTGCACCTCCTGCGTGGCGGGACGGTTGCGCGCGCCGTAGCGGAACGCGATCCAGACCACGACGGGCGTCGGCGCGAGCGCGACCAGGGCGAGCCCCGGGTCGAGGGCGAACATGACAGCGGCGGCGATCACGATCGTGAGCGCCGACTGCACCAGGAAGACGAGGCCGTAGCCGAGGAAGAAGCGCACCGACTGGAGGTCCACGGTCGCGCGCGACATCAGCTGGCCGGTCTGCTGCGTGTCGAAGAACGCGAGCTCGAGCGACTGGAGGTGCTGGTACATCCGGTTGCGCAGGTCGTACTCGACTCCGAGCGAGACCCGCCCGGCCACGATCCGGCGCATGACGCTGAACGCGAGGCGGAGCACGCCGGCGCCGGCCACCGCAAGCGCGAGCGGCCAGAGATCGGCGCCGTCCGCGCGGATCTCGTCGACCGTGCGGCCGACCAGATACGGAATCAGCACGCCGACCGCCATCGCGGTCGCGGCGAGGACCAGGGACAGGATCACGCCGCGCCTATAGGGGCGGAGGAAACCGAGCAGGCGCCAGAACGTCGTCAACGCCGATCAACATTAGAGGCGCGCCGTCGTTTTGCAGGAGCGCGTGAGGGGAAGAAGAATCACGAGGTGATGGGAAGGACCCCTGCACCTGTGGTGATTCACCGGCTCAGCCCGGCGGAGCAGCGCGTCCTGTCGTCCTTCCTCTCCGGCCGGCTCCCCGCCGGCCAGGTCTACACGCAGCTCGAGCGCGCCCGCATGGCTCCGCCGCAGAGGGCCACCGCGGCGGCGCAGCCCGCGGTACAGCCCGTGCCCGCGGTAGCCGCCTAGGCGCTCAGCCATCATCCGGGGATGACCCCGGTGCGCGTCGGGCTGTGCGAGGACGATGCAACGCTTCGCTCCGTGCTCGCGCGCACGCTCGGCGCTGAGGGGTTCGAGGTCCGCGAGACGATGACCGGACACGAGGCGGTGGAGGCGTTCACCGCGCTGCCGCCGGATCTGCTGGTGCTCGACATCGGGCTGCCCGACGCGGACGGCCGCGACGTCTGCCAGGCGCTGCGCGCACACGGGGTCACGGCGCCGGTGATCTTCCTGACGGCGCGCGACGCGGTCCCGGACCGCGTGTCCGGCTTCAACGCCGGCGGCGACGACTACCTCACGAAGCCGTTCGCGGTCGCCGAGCTGCTCGTGCGGGTGCACTCGCTGCTGCGCCGCTCCGCCGGCGATGGCGCCGCGCCGCCGCCGACGTCGGGCCTGCGGCTCGATCCCTCGTCTCACGGAGCTCGCGTGGGCGAGCGGCTCGAGCTGCTGACTCCCACGGAGTTCCGCCTGCTCGCCGCTCTGGCCGCGCAGCCGGGCGATGTAGTCCGCAGGCGCGCGCTCGTCGCCGCGGCGTGGCCGGACGGCGCGATCGTGCACGCGAACACGCTCGACGCCTACGTGGCGCGCCTGCGGCGCAAGCTCGCCGCGCTCGAGTCGCCGGAGCGCATCCACACGGTGCGCGGCGTGGGGTACGCGCTGCGATGAACGGCCGCTCGCTGCGCACGCGCGTGACGGTGGCCACCGCGCTCGTGCTCGCGCTCGGTCTCGCGCTGCTCACGGCCGCCGCGATGCTGGTGCTGGGCTCGCAGCTCGACAGCGACATCTCCTCGGCGCTGAGCGAGCGCGCCGACGCCCAGCTGGCCACGCTCGGCCGCCGCGACGGGCGGACGGTGGTGCGCCCGGTGGCGGACGAGGCGCCGCTCGACGAGCGCTCGTGGGTCTTCGACGAGCGCGGACGGATGCTGCGCCGCGCGGCCGCGCCGCCGGACGTGGAGCGCGCGGCACGCGCGCTCGCTCGCGTGAGCGCGGCCACGCGCGTGGACGTCGGCGAGGACGTGCGGCTGCTCGCCGAGCCCGCGTACGGGCAGGGAGGCTCGCGCCGGATCGGCACCGTCGTCGTGGGGGCGTCGCTGCGGCCATACGACCGCACCGAGCACCTCGCCCTCCTGGCGATGCTGGCGCTGGACGCCTTCATCGTCGCCTTCGGCGCGCTGCTGGCGCGGCGCGCGGTCGGAAAGGCGCTCCAGCCCGTGGCGGACATGACGGCACAGGCGGAGGACTGGAGCGAGCACGACCTCCACCGGCGCTTCGACATGGGCGCGCCGACCGACGAGCTGACCGCCCTGTCGGCCACGCTCGACCATCTGCTCGCGCGCATCGAGTCGAGCCTGCGCCACGAGCAGCGCTTCTCCGCCGAGATGGCGCACGAGCTGCGCACTCCGCTGAGCGGCGTGCGGGCCGAGGCCGAGCTCGCGCTGCGGAAGGCCGACCTCTCGCCTGACGTGCGCGACTCGCTCCAGCAGGTGGTGGCGGGCACGGAGCGCATGCAGGCCGTGATCGAAACCCTGATGGTGGCCGCGCGCGGCGCCGGCGACTCGGCGGGCGTGAGCGACGCCCGCGACGGCGCCCGCAGCGCGCTCGCGGCGAGCGCACCGGCCGCGGAGGGGCGTGCCGTGCGGCTGACGCTGGCCGACGACTCGTCCGAGCCGCGCCGCGTCGGCGCGGGGGAGGACCTGGTGTCGGCCGCTCTCCAGCCCCTGATCGACAACGCCATCCGCCACGCGCGCACCCGGGTCACGGTGCGGGTCGAGCGCGGTGACGGCATGGTGCTCGTCCACGTGGAGGACGACGGTGGCGGCATCGGCGACCTCGAGGCGATCTTCGCCCCCGGTGCGAGCGACTCGGGCGGGGCCGGGCTCGGACTGCCGCTCGCGCGCCGGCTGGCGCGCTCGGCCGGCGGCGACGTGACCGCCCTGCGGGCGGACGGCGGCCACGTGGTGCTGCGGCTGCCGGCCGTGGCCTGACGCGTTCAGGCGAAGTTCAGGGTCCGCTTGCCACCGTGGCGGCCATGACAACCACGCTCGGACAGCGCATGCTGAACAAGGTCCCAGAGGTCACGATCTTCTTCTGGGTCATCAAGGTCCTGTCGACGACGGTCGGCGAGACCGCGGCGGACAACCTGAACGAGAAGCTGAGCCTCGGGCTGACCGGCACGACGTACGTGATGACCGCGCTTCTGATCGTCTCGCTCGCGTTCCAGTTCCGCACGCGCAAGTACATCCCCTCGGTCTACTGGCTCGCGGTCGTGCTGATCAGCATCGTCGGCACGCTGATCACGGACACGCTGGTCGACACGTACGGGGTCCCACTCGAGACGACGACGATCGCGTTCAGCATCGCCCTCGCCGTGACGTTCTCGGTCTGGTACTCGAGCGAGCGCACGCTCTCGATCCACACGATCGTGACGTCGCGGCGCGAGGGGTTCTACTGGCTCGCCGTCCTGTTCACGTTCGCGCTCGGCACTGCCGCGGGCGATCTCGCGGCGGAGCGCTTCGGGCTCGGCTACTGGCCGTCGGCCCTGATCTTCGGCGGCATGATCGCTGTCGTGGCGCTCGCCCACTTCCGCTTCGGCCTGAATGCCGTCCTGTCGTTCTGGATCGCGTACATCCTCACGCGGCCGCTGGGCGCGTCGATCGGCGACGGGCTGTCGCAGCCGCGGGGTAACGGAGGGCTCGGCCTCGGCACGACCGGGACGAGCGTCCTGTTCCTGCTGACGATTCTCAGCCTGGTGATCTTCCTTCAGATCACGCGGGTGGACGCCACCGAGCAGCGCGAGGAGTGGGACGACCGGGACGCCGCCCTACCGGAGCGTGTCGCCGCCTGAGTAGCCGCCATGTGATCGAATGGCCGCGATGCAAGCGGCCTCGATCGAGCTCACCGGCGACACGGTCGAGCCGGGCGACGTGGTGGCGGTGGCCCGGCATGGAGCGCCGGCGACGCTGTCCGTCGCCGCACGGGCGGCCATGGAGGAGAGCGCCGCCGTCCTGGAGCGGCTCGCGGGGTCCGACGAGCCGGTCTACGGCGTGTCGACCGGGTTCGGCTCGCTGGCCGGGACCTGGATCCCGCCGGAGCGCCGTGAGGAGCTGCAGCGCGCGCTGATCCGCTCGCACGCGGCGGGGATGGGCCCGCCGGTCGAGCGCGAGGTGGTGCGCGCGATGATGTTCCTGCGCGCCCGCTCGCTCGCGATGGGCCGCTCCGGGGCGCGTCCGCTCGTGGCCGAGACGATGCTCGCGCTGCTCGACGCGGGGCTCGACCCGGTCGTGCCCGAGCACGGGTCGCTGGGGGCGAGCGGAGACCTCGCCCCGCTTGCCCATTGCGGGCTCGCGCTGATCGGCGAGGGCGAGCTCTGGAGCCCGGACGGGGAGCGCGTGCCCGCCGCGGAGGGGCTGGCGGCGGCCGGCATCGAGCCGCTCACGCTCACAGCCAAGGAGGGTCTCGCGCTGATCAACGGCACGGACGGCATCCTCGGCATGCTCCTGCTCGCGCTCCACGACCTCGAGCGGCTGTTCGCGACCGCCGACGTGACCGCGGCGATGTCCACGGAGGCGCTCCTCGGCACCGACCGCGCCTTCGCGGCCGACCTCGTGGCGATGCGCCCGCAGCCGGGCCAGGCGCTCAGTGCGGACAACCTCACGCGGCTGCTCGCGGGCTCGGAGATCGTGGCGAGCCACCGCTACGACGACCCGCGCGTGCAGGACGCCTACTCGCTGCGTTGCGCCCCGCAGGTGAACGGCGCGGCGCGGGACACCTGGGCGCACGTCGACACCGTCGCCAGGGCCGAGCTCCGCTCCGCCATCGACAACCCGGTCGTCCTGCCGGACGGCCGCGTGGAGTCGTGCGGGAACTTCCACGGCGCGCCGGTAGCGATGGGCTGCGACTTCCTGGCGATCGCCGCCGCCGAGGTGGGCGCGATCGCCGAGCGGCGCACCGACCG
>DASYMP010000314.1:0-11346 GCA_036009005.1 Thermoleophilaceae bacterium
TCCATGTGGCCGAGCTCGACGTTGCCGACGATGTGATCGATCGCCATCAGCCGCATGTCGTCCGGGTTGCGCGGCGCCTCCGCGCGGCGAGCGAAGCCGGGCAGGAAGGCGCCCTCGTAGCCCTCCCGCTGCACGAACAGATGCTGCGTCTCGCCGTAGGTGGCCACCGACGAGAGCTGCACCCGGCCGCCCTCGTCCTCGGCCCAGTGCGGGGTCATGATCCCGCGAGCGCCGTGGCTGACCGCGTGCTGGTAGGCCGCCTCGGCGTCGGGCACGCTCAGGGCGATCTTGTGGACACCGTCACCGTGGAGCGCGTGATGCGCCGCGATGTCGTCGCTCCCCATCAGGGTGCCGGTGAGCACGAGCCGGACACGGCCCTGCTCGAGCACGTGCGAGACGCGGTCGCGACGGCCGGTCTCGAGCCCGGCGTAGGCGGTCTCCGTGAACCCAAAGGCGTGGACGAAGTAGAAGGCCGCCTGCGCGGCGTTCCCCACGTACAGCTCCACGTGGTCGATGCCGTGGATCGGCATGGTGCCGTCGTCTTCGGGCAGCGCGATTGCGCCTGGGCTGGGCGCCACAGCGCCCGCGGACAGCTCTTGGGTCGCCATCGCTTAATGATTCCGCGTTCAACGGCAGCATTCAATGCCGTTCTGTTGCGCTTATGGCACACTTTATGCGCATATGGACGATATTGACCGACGAATCGTTGCGCTTCTGCGGGAAAATGCGCGCAGATCATTCAAGGACATCGGCTCGCACGTCGGCCTGTCCGCGCCGGCGGTCAAGCGGCGCGTGGATCGGCTCGAGGCCGACGGCGTGATCCGCGGCTACACCGCGATGGTCGACCCGCGCGCGTTCGGCTGGCACGCCGAGGCATTCGTCGACCTCTACTGCGAGGGCCGCATGCCCGCCGACTCGATCAAGGGAGCGGTCGAGGGCGAGGCCGGCGTGGTGTCAGCCCACACCGTCGCCGGCGAGGCAAGCGCGCTGCTCCGCGTGATGGCCGAGGACACGCAGGACCTCGAACTGTGCCTCGAGCGCATACGCGCGACGGACGGCATAAGCCGAACCGTCACAGAAGTGGTGCTCTCCACGCTCTTCGAGCGCTAGCCGCGGGTCCGAGGGCGATTACTCCCGCTATGCGGGAGTTACTGACCCCAGACCCCCGAGGACGCCTGACCGTGCATAACACGGTCAACTGACCCCAGACCCCCCTCGATGCCGTCGTTAAGAGGCCGAGGTTGGCGGCCGGGCCGAGGGCCGGCGGCCGAGCCGAGCTGGCGGGCGCGGCGCTGGCGCGGCGCCGCCGAGGCGCGGCGCCGCCGAGGCGCGGCGCGCCCTAGCGGTCGTGTGAGATGCCCGGGCCTTCGCCGGGGTCCTCGCCCGGGCCGGCCTCGGGGTCGCGCACCGTTTCGGTGACGTCGATCTCGTCGGGCTCGCCGCTCACGGCGTCGCCCTCGCCGGCGCTCTCCTCGTCGCCGAAGTCGTGGGCGCTCGGGTCGTAGCGGTTCTCGCCGTGCGTCGCGGTCTCGCGCAGGTCGCGCTCCGCGGTCTCGAAGCCCTCCTCGACGCCCTGGCCGCCTTCGAGCACGGCGCGCTCCTCCTCGCTGGCGGGCAGGCCCTCCTCGCCCTCGTACTCCGGCGTGGCGCCGCCGATCGAGCCGGCCTCGCGCGCGGCAGCCGACTCCTCGCGCCGCAGCAGCGGGTCCTCAGGCGTGTCGAGATCGATGTCCATGCTGGTGCGCTCGCGGTCCTCGTCATTCATCGTCATGCGGCCCGTGTACCCGCGCGGCAGGGCGGCGAACCGCCGCGCCCCCGCGCGGTGAAGGCGCTGAGCCGCGCGTCGGCCCCGCCGCTCACTCCTTCGCCCGCCTCTCCTCCGCGAGCGGCTTCCCGCCCTCGCCGGTGAGCCCGCCGGGGGGCCAGGCGCCGAACCAGTTGTCGCGCGCGCCGTCGATGGTCAGGACCGCGCCGGAGAGGTAGTCGCCCGCCGGCGAGGCCAGGTAGGCCACGAGCCAGGCGAACTCCTCCTCCGTGCCGAGCCGCTGGAGCGGCACCGTCCCGGCCACGCCCTCCACGACCTGCTTCGGGTACTTCGTCATCAGCGTGTCCGTGGCGAAATGTCCGGCGGCGAGCGCCGTGAGCCTGATGCCGAAGCGCGCCCACTCGATCGACAGGACGCGCGTGAGGTTCTCTACGGCCGCGCGTGCCGCCGAGGAGTGCGCCATTCCGGGCAGCCCGTGGTGCGGCGACAGCGTCACGTTCACGATCTTGCCCCCGCGCGCGTCCGGAATCATCGCCCGCGTGGCGACCGCGTGGGTCATCAGCCAGGTGCCCTCCACGTTCAGCCGGATCACCGTCCGGAAGCCCTTCGGGGTGATGTCCTCGGCCGGCGTGAGGTACTGCCCGCCGGCGTTGTTCACGAGCAGGTCGATCTGACCGTGGCGCTCGATCACGCCATCCACGAAGCCCGCCACCTCGTCCTCCTCGCGGATGTCACAGGTGCGCGCCTCCACGCGCCCGCCCGCGGCGGCCGCCACCGTCTCGTCGAGCGGCTCCTGGCGCCGCCCGCACACCACCACCTGAGCCCCCAGCGCGGCGAGCTCTAGAGCAGACGCTCGCCCGAGCCCGGTGCCGCCGCCCGTGACGAGCGCAACCTGTCCGTCGAGCAGCCCGGGTTGAAAGATCTTCGACGGCACGGGCCGCCCAGCCTACCCGGGGCCACGAACGAGATCCCCCACCCCATGATCGGCCAGACAGGCCAGAAGTAGCCCATCCCCGTGAGCGCCCAGATCGCCACGAGGAGCAGGGAGACGAACACGTATGGAGCTAGGTCGGGCCGGCGGCCGCGGCCCTGCCCGGCCCGCGGCGGCGCCGGCAGATCGCCCGTCAGCGGCTCGAGCTCCGCCTGCGTGCGCGCGCCGAACGCGCGCTCGAGCCGGTCCTCGAGCTCGTCCGCGGTGAGACGTCCCTCCCCGGCCGCCGCGCGCAGCCGCTCGGCGGCGCGCTCGCGGTCGGCGTCGGACGCCAGCAGCGGGCTCACCGGAAGAACTGCCCGTGGAAGCCGAACGGGATGTGGTGCGGCGCCTCCGCGCGCGCGACCTCCTCGAACGACCCGGCGTCCAGCACCAGCACGAACGAGCGCCCGGCTTTCGTGTCGAGCACGACCGAGAGCACCACGCCGGCGTCCTCCGCCTGCGTGCCGGGCTCGCGCACGAACACCGGCTCGCCCGGGTAACAGCCGTCCTCGCGCCACTCGGAGCGCGAGCCGTCGCGCACGTCGACCTTCACGAGGCTGTCGATCCACGCGTCGCCCACACCCGTGAAGTACGCGTAGCGGTAGTCGCGCGCGTTGCGCCGCCCGTAGTCGATCCGCGGCAGCTCGAGCGAGCCCTCCGCGAGCGGCTCGGAGCGAACCGAGCCGCCGTCGAGGTCGAGCGTGTAGCGGCGCAGCTCCGTCGAGGGGATGTCGCCGCGCGGGCCGTGCTCGTCGAGGTAGAGCGAGTCGATCACGGTCGAGTCCTCGTACGCGCACAGGTCGACAACGAGCTCGTCACCGCGCTCGAAGGCGTTCACGTGGTGGAAGCTGAAGAACGCGTCGGTCTCGTAGGTGCCGCGCCGCTCGCCGCTCGCCCGGTCGAACACCTGGAAGCGCGTGGGCTCGTCGCCGTCCCAGACGTAGTTCTCGATGAACGGCCTGCCGGCGAACGCCAGCTTCAGCGGGTTCGCGCGCAGCGGGTACTCGGCGAGGATCAGGTAGCGCTCGCTCATGCCGAACGCGTGCATGTAGGCCGGCTCCTTCACGGGCATGCGAGCGATCACGCGGCGCGTGCTGCTCCCGGCGGGCATGCCGTAGAGCACGTACTCGCTCACGCGCGAGAAGCGAGCCACGTAGTTCACAAGCTCGTCGCGAGCCATGTCGTGGTGCGGATGCGCCGTCGTCACATGCGCCTTCAGCCCGTCGTCGAAGCGAAGGTGGCCGATCGTGTCGAGCGTCTCGGGGTCGAACTCCACGGGCATGGGCGTCTCGGTCATCGCGATGTAGCGCTCGCCGATCCGCGCGAGGTTCACGTTCGGGTTGTCCGTGATGTCCGGCGAGAAGATCTGCTGGACGCGCTTGAAGATCGACCGGCACGGGTCCGTCGCGAAGCCGCCGTGACGCCACTCGCCCTCCTTCGCGTCCTCGTAGGCCGTGCTCTCGAGGAAGCGGCTGGCGTACGAGACCTGGCCGTCGCGGAAGCCGAAGCGGTTCAGCATCGCCACGCCGTCGAACCAGTGCGCGAGGCGGCGCCCACCGACCTCGAGCAGAGCGGGGGTCACGCGCACGAGCGCGCCCGTGAGCCAGGGCGGGAGCTCGCCGCTCACCGCGAGCCGGTCGACCCTAGTCTCCTCGTCCTGGCTCGTGAATCCAAGCCGGTGGTCCGTGCGCGAAGTCGCTTCCGTCGTCGCCATAGTCCAGAATATACCGTCTAGAATGGACCTGTGCAAGAGATAAGGCTCACCCCCACCTCGTACATCGTGCTCGGGCTGCTCGAGTTCGCGGGTGAGTCGACGCCGTACGCGCTCAAGCAGCTCGTCGCCGGCTCGGTGGGCTACTTCTGGACGCTCCAGCACGCGCAGCTCTACACGGAGCCCGAGCGGCTCGCCGCGGCGGGCTACCTCACCGAGACGCGCGAGGACGGCGGGCGCCGCCGCAAGCTCTACGCGATCACCGCCAGCGGCAGGGAGGCGCTCGAGCGCTGGCGCACGGACCCCGCGACCGATCTCGCCGAGCTGCGCGAGCCCGCGCTCCTCAAGCTCTTCTTCGGCGCCGACGCTCAGCAGATCGCCGCCGTGCAGATTCCCGCGAACCGGAGGCGGCTCGCCGAGTACGAGGGCATCCGCGACTCGATGCCGGACGACGTGCCCGCGGGCCCGCGCCAGGCACTCGAGATGGGCATCCGCTTCGAGCGTGCCGCGATCGCGTTCTGGGAGGAGCTCGCTGAGTAGGGTGGGAGCGGATGGCAACCGCCGCTGAGCCGCGCCCCGCCGAGCTGCCGCTCCCGGGCGGCCGCGAGGGCGCGAAGGTGAAGCTCCATCCACTGCTCACCGCGACGGTCAGGGGCCCGAGGGGCTGGTTCCTGCGCGAGAAGGGCCGGCTGGCGGGCCTGCGCGCGCTCGGCATCATCGGCTCGCGGAGCGACTGGATCACAGCGCCGATCGTGGCCTTCCTCGTGGAGCACCCGGGCGCAGGGGCCGTGGTGATCGACACGGGCTTCCACGCATCCGTGGCGGTCAGCCCGCGCTCGAACCTCGGGCGGCTCGCGTCGCTGCTCTACAAGGACATCGACATGCGCCCCGAGCAGGCGGTGGCGGCCCAGCTCCGCGCGAAGGGCATCCAGCCCTCGGACGTCACGGCCGTGATCATGACCCACCTCCATCCCGATCACGCGAGCGCGATCGTCGACTTCCCGGACGCGACCTTCCTGCTGTCAGACGTCGAGTGGGACGCCGCCTCCGACGGCGGCCCGCGCGACGGCTACGTGAAGTCCCAGTTCGACCACGGCTTCGACTACCGGCTGCTCGACTTCGGCTCCGACGACGCGAACTCGTTCTCCGGCTTCGCGCGCTCGCTCGACGTGTTCGGCGACGGCAGCGTGCGCGTGCTGTTCACGCCGGGCCACACGCTCGGGCACATCTCCGTGGCGCTCCGGACCGCCAGGGGCGAGGTGCTCGTGGCGGGCGACGCGATCTTCATGCGCCGCACGCTCGACGAGGAGCACCTCCCGTTCGCCCTGCCCGACGAGCACCTGTTCAGGCGCTCGCTGCGCGAGATCAGGCAGTACCGCAAGGAGACCCCGGACGCGCTCATCATCCCGGGCCACGACTGGGACGCCTGGCAGGAGCTCGACGCGAGCTACTAGTTCTTCAGGCGCTTGAGCGTCAGGTCGCTCTCGCCGTTCAGCTTCTCCTCGACGCTCTCGTAGACCGGCTCCCGGAGCGGAGCGAGGAAGCGGTCCTTCAGCTTCAGATGGAAGCCGCGCTTCCTGCCGAAGATCTGCCGCTTCGTGAACGGGGCCTTCTGCTTGGCGAGCAGCGGGTAGGGGAACGTGAACAGGTCGAGCGCGCCAACCTCCTCACCACAGCCGGAGGCGGGGTTCTCCACCTGCTGGGTGGCGCCCCTGTCGAGCACCAGCTTGCCGCTGAGGTACTGGAGCCGCAGGTCCGAGTTGACCGGGTGCTCCTCGAAGCAGTCGGGGTCGTCGCCCCAGTTGTGGATGCCGCCGCACCCGCCGGGTCCGAAGTCGTAGAAGCCGTTGGCCTCACGCTTGAGGCCACCGGGCGCCGCGAACGCCGCGTCTCCCGGCGGGCGGCCCGCGCGGTGCATCAGGACGAGGCCGCCAGGCAGCTTCGTGAACACGAGCACGGTGCCCCTGCCGCGGGCGAACTCCCAGTCCTCCGAGACCTGGCCCTCCGCGTGGAACGAGCACGTCTGCCCGGGATTGAGCGTGAACGAGCCGGCGAAGTACGAGTGCTGCAGGCCGTGGATCGTCATCTTGAACTTCGCGGTCTTGACTCCCGGGATGTCCGGGATGTCGGGAAGGTTCGGCGTTGGCAGCTGGGCGGTCGCGGCTGTGGCGAGGGCGAGCGTCAGTGTCACGGCCAGCAGGCCGCACTTCGCGAGTGAGGGCACGAATCGATCCTCCGCCTAGCCGGGGGCCACGTCAAGCAGCCGCTTGCCCTCGCTCGACGCGGTCACGTGGATCCGGTTGCCCTGCCGCGCCCATGCGATCAGGTCGAGCGCCTGGAGGCGGTCGAGCATGTACTGGAACGCCTCCGCCTGCGCCCCGCTCGCGTACTTCCGCCGGACGTCGAAGTCGAAGCCGCGCCTGGCCACGACCCTGAGCGGCGCCCGCACCCCCGAGACCGTGCGCACGCCCTTGCGGATGTAGGCGAGCAGCGCGTACGCCTCGCGGCGGAGGGGTCCGCCCTCGTCCGACGGATGCAGCACGCGCGCGCCCGACGGCGCCGCGGCCTGGAGCTCGGCGAGGCGTTCGAGCTCCGCGCGGTCGTCGCGATAGAGGCGCATCACGTTGCTCGAGGCGAGCACGCGCCAGAGGTAGGTCTTCGAGTCGTCGCCGAGGCCGGCGAGGAACCGGTACGCGCGCGGATGGCTGTCCGGCGAGCTGTCGAAGTAGAGCTGCGTGTAGCTCGCCCGATCGTCGCCATAGGCGCCGAGCAGCTGCTCCAGGTTGCCCATGCCCATGTGGTACGAGACGACCGCCAGGTCCTCACGCCCGAACCTGTCCTTGGCCTGCTTCAGATAGCGGCCGGTGGCCGCGAGCGCCTTCTTCGGGTCGAAGCGCTCGTCCACGCGCGCCCGCGCGGCTCGAAGGCGCGCCGCCTGGCGCGGGCCGCGCGCGTTGCCGAGCCTGCGAGTGAGGCGCTCGCTCGCCGCCACGTCCACGTTCAGGCCGAGCAAGCTGGTCGCGGTCTCGGCGAGGATCTGCGTGAGGCCGGCGGCGCCCTCGAGATCGTCACCGGCGCGAGCGTCCTCGCGCCCGGCGCTCTCCAGCAGGACCATGCCCTCGATCAGGTCCGGGTCCACCCCCGCAACGGCGGCGGCCGCCTCCACCTGGGGCCGCCAGCGCTCCACCCGCTCCGCGGTCGCCACGATCCCTCCCGGGCTCTTCACGTAGACCACGTGGCTGTGCCCGGCGGCCGCGCGCTTCTCGAAGTCGGCCTCGCGGTCGGGGCTGTAGGCCCAGGGGTCGTCCTTCAGGTTCACGGGGCTGTAGCTCGGGGCGTCGTCGCCGCCGCGCAACAGCAGAAAGGCGGCGATGGCTAGGCCCGCGAGCACCAGCAGGAGGGCGGCGCGGCGGCGTGCGTACACGCCCGTCAGAGTGTCAGGGCACGCGGGGAAGCCCGCCGCACACGTCCACGACGGTGCCCAGCTTCGCTGCTTTCGCGAGCCCTACGCGGCGGCGGTGCGGCCGCCGCGGCGGTTCTTCCGCGCCGCCCGCACGGCGCTCTTGCGCCCCTCGCCCACCAGGCGCGTGTGCATCTCGCGCACGCTGGCGAAGACGATCTCGGAGGCCTCCTGGGCCTGCTCCTTGGTGGGTTCCGGGACGCGCTCGAAGCGGACCGGCTCGCCGAACTGCACTGTGACCTTCGGGAACTGGAGGCGCTTCCAGTTGCGTGCGCGCTCGGTGCCGGCGATGGCGGTGGGCACGACGGGGGCGCCGGACTCGAGCGCCAGGCGGCCGATCCCGTGGCGCGGCTTGCCGAGCTCGCCGGTGCGCGAGCGGCCCGCCTCGGCGTACATGACGATCACGTCGCCGCGCTCGAGGATCGTGTGGGCGGTCTTGAACGCCTCCTCGTCGGCGTGGCCGCGCCGCACGGGGAACACGCCGCCGTTGTGGTAGACGGTCTGCATCGGCGGCTTGAAGAGCTGCGACTTCGCCATGAACTGCACCTTCCGGCGCAGGTAGACCGCCACGAAGAAGTGGTCCAGGAAGGAGAAATGGTTCGGCGCGATGATCACCGGGCCCTCCGCGGGCACGTGGTCGGAGTCGATGCAGCGGGCGCGGTAGATCAGGAGCAGGTACGGCGTGAGCAGCAGGCGCACGACCTCGTACCACCAGTTCGGCCGCTTGGTTCGCTGGCGCTCGTGGAACCGGTCGAAGTAGCTCGCCGGACGCGGATCCTTGTAGACCTGAGCCTTCATCTGATGCGCTCTCCTACCCAGACCGATCCGCTTCGTTACTCCGGGCCCGTTCGAGCGCTCGCGCCCAGCCTCCCAGCAGCTCCTCGCGCTCGTCGCCCGACATCGCCGGCTCGTAGCGCGCCGCCTCCCGCCACATGGTGCGCACGTCCTCCTCGCTCCACGTGCCCGTCGCCACGCCGGCGAGGTACGCCGCGCCGAGCGCGGTCGTCTCCGACACCTCGGGCACCACGACCGGCACCCCCAGCACGTCGGCCTGGAACTGCATGAGCCAGGCGTTCACGACGGCGCCCCCGTCGGCCTTCAGCTCCTCCAGCACGACGCCCGAGGCAGCCTCCATCGCGCGCACCGCGTCGACGGCCTGGTAGGCCATCGCCTCGAGCGCCGCGCGCGCGAGGTGCGCGCGCCCCGCTCCGCGCGTGAGCCCGACGAGCGTCCCGCGCGCGTATGGGTCCCAGTGCGGCGAGCCGAGGCCGGTGAAGGCGGGCACGAGGTACACGCCGTCGTTCGAGTCGAGCGAGGCCGCGAGCTCCTCGGTCTCGTCGGCCGTCCTGATGATCCCGAGCTGGTCGCGCAGCCACTGCACGGCCGCGCCCGTCACGAAGATCGCGGCCTCGAGCGCGTAGTCCACGCGATCGCCGATGCCCCACGCGATCGTGTTGAGGAGCCCCTCCTCGGGGTCCGGCAGCTCCGGGCCGGCGTTCTGGAGCACGAAGCTGCCCGTGCCGTAGGTGTTCTTGCCGAGCCCCGGCTCGTGACAGGCCTGCCCGTAGAGCGCCGCCTGCTGATCCCCGGCGATGCCGGCCACCGGCACGGAGCCGCCGAACTCGCTGGTCTTCCCGTACACGTGCGAGCTCGGGCACGCCTGCGGCAGCGAGGCGGGGCTCACCCCAAGCAGCTCGCACAGCTCCGCGTCCCAGCGCCGTTCGCGGATGTCGAACAGCAGCGTGCGAGACGCGTTCGAGTAGTCGGTCGCGTGCTCGCCCGTGAGCTTGAAGACGAGCCAGGAGTCGATCGTGCCGAACGCCGCGTCGGCCGGCACGCCGCCCTCGCGGATCAGCCACTCGATCTTCGTTCCGGAGAAGTAGGGGTCGAGCACCAGGCCGGTGCGCTCGCGCACGAGCGGCTCGTGCCCGGCCTCGCGCAGCTCGTCGCAGCGGCGCGAGGTACGGCGGTCCTGCCAGACGATCGCGTTGTGAAGCGGCTCGCCCGTGTCGCGGTCCCAGGCCACCACCGTCTCACGCTGGTTCGTGATGCCGATCCCGGCGAGGCCGGCGCCGTCGGTGCCCGCGTCCTCGAGCGCCTCGCGCGCGACCGCGCGCGTGACGTCCCAGATCTCGGCGGCGTCGTGCTCCACCCAGCCCGGCCGCGGGAAGTGCTGGCCGAACTCGCGGTACGCGCGCCCGGCCGGACGGCCCCTCTCGTCGAAGACGATGCAGGTCGTGCCCGTGGTCCCCTGGTCGATCGCGAGGATCAAGAGGTTGGCAGCGTACCCCGCAGGTATCTTCCCGGCTCATGCCCGACGTCGAAGCTCACATCACAGGGACCGTGTGGAAGATCGAGTGCCAGGTCGGCCAGCAGGTCGAGGAGGGCGACACGCTCCTCATCCTCGAGTCGATGAAGATGGAGATGCCCGTCGAGGCCGAGGACGACGGCACCGTCAAGGAGATCTCCTGCGAGGAGGGCCAGTCGGTCTCCGAAGGCGACACGCTCGTCGTCCTGGAGTGACCGAGAAGCTCCAGCTCGACGAGCCCGGCGACGGCGTCGCCCGGCTGACGATCCAGAACCCGGAGCGGCGCGGTGCGCTCGACCACGAGATCCTGGACGCGCTGGCCGAGCACGCGCGCACGCTCGACGCGCGCTGCCTCGTGATCCGCGGCTCCGGCGACGTCTTCTCCGCCGGCTACGACATCGGCAACCTCTCGCAGCAGGACAGCTTTGAAGACCGGGCCGAACGGCTGGTGGCTCACCCGTTCCACGACGCCTTGGAGGCGCTCGAGGCCTATGAGTATCCAGTGATCGCCGAAGTGAACGGGCACGCGATCGGCGGCGGGCTCGAGCTGGCGCTCACCGCCGACATCCGGGTCGCCGCGAGCGGAGTGAAGATGGGCATGCCGCCGGCGAAGCTCGGGCTGATCTACTCGCACACCGGGCTGGCGAAGTTCATCGACGTGTGCGGCCCGGCGAACACGGCCGAGCTCTTCTTCGTGGGCCGGAATGTGGATTCCGAGCGGGCGCGCGAGATGGGGCTGGTGAACGAGGTGGTGGCGCCCGACGCGCTGGGCGCGCGCGTGCTCGACCTCGCCGAGGAGATCGCCTCGAACGCGCCGCTCTCACTGGCCGGCAACAAGCGGATGATCCGCGAGCTGCGGGCGCTCCGCCTCCCCGAGGAACTCGAGCGCGAGCTGGTCGAGCTGCGCGAGTCGTGTTTCGCCTCCGAGGACTTCCGCGAGGGCGTGGAGGCCTTCACGGAGAAGCGCAAGCCGGAGTGGCGGGGGCGCTAACGCCACCGACAATCCTGGATAGGTGCTCTATACGGCCCCCTAGGCAGGACCGTCGGCGTTGATCGGCGAGGCAATTGACCTCCTTCGGTGCCCCGTCTGCCAGGGCGAACTGGCGGATGGGGATGGCGTGCTCCGCTG
>DASYMP010000315.1:0-2102 GCA_036009005.1 Thermoleophilaceae bacterium
CGTCGCGTTCTCCGGCCCGAGGAACTCCGGGCCGCCGACGTGTAGATACGAAGCCTCCGAGATCGCGTCCCAGGGCACGTCGTCGATCGTGTACGTCCCGTTGGCGCCGATCACGTGCAGCGCCGGCCGGTCGCCGTTCGGCCGGATCGGCAGGATCGTCGCCGACGTCTGCACGTCTGAGCGGCGCACCAGCCCCGAGCAGTCCACGCCGAATCGCTCCAACGCCTCCACGAGCACGCGCCCGGCGTCGTCGGTCCCCACGGCGCCGGCGCTCAGCACCGACAGGCCGAGCTTGGCCATCGTCACCGCCGTGCCGCCCGCGGCGCCCGCGGGGGAGAGCCGGATCTCCTCGATCAGCGCGCCGCCCTGGCCCTCAGGGATCGCCTCGACCGGCCGTCCCAGGATGTCGAGGATGTGCGCGCCGAGCGCGACCACCTTCACGTCAGCCACCGCCACCTCCGTAACCGAATCGTTGAACCTGCACCGCCACGTCGGCGAGCTGCTCGTCGTCGAGCACCGACGGGGTCCCAATCTGAGCGGCGGTCCAGTACAGCTGGCACGCCCACTCGAGCATGAAGGTCGCGTCCACCGCGCTGCGGAGCTCGGTGCCGCACGTCAGCGCGCCGTGGTTCTGCATCAGCGCGGCGGTGTGGCCCTCGAGGGCGTCGAGCACGTTCTCGTGGAGCTCGTCGCTGCCGAACGTCGCATACGGCGCCACCTTCACCGCACCTCCGAGGGAGAGCATCTGGTAGTGGATCGGCGGCAGCTCGTCGAGCACGCATCCGATCGCGGTGGCCATCGGCGAGTGCGTGTGCACCACCGCGCCGGCCCACTCGAAGCGCTCGTACACGCCGAGGTGGAGGCCGAGCTCCGAGGTGGGAGGGCGGCCGTCCAGCACGTTGCCGGCGTGATCCACGACGGTCATCTCCTCCGGCCCGACCGAGTCCAGCAAGCAGCCCGTCGGAGTGACCACCACGGAGTCGCCGGCGCGCACGCTGAGGTTCCCCGCGGAGGCGATCACGAGCCCCTCGGAGGCGAGCAGGTGGCAGGCCTCGGCGAGCGCGCGGCGTTCGGTGTCGAAGCTCACGCGCGGCAGCATATGTGCAGGGGTATCGTGATGAGCCTGATGGAAGCCTCTGCCGTAAGGCTGCCGCCTGGCCCGAAGCTACCGAAGCTCGTTCAGACGCTCGGGTTCATGTTCGCGGGCCGTCGCTTCCTCGACGCAACCCGGCGCCGCTACGGCGACGTGGTGACGATGAGCACCGCGTTCGACTCGAAGTTCGTGATGGTGTTCGACCCGGACCTCCTGAAGAAGGTGTTCCAGGCGCCGCCGGACCGCCTCCGCGCCGGCGAGGCCAACGCGCTGCTCGGCCAGGTGCTGGGCAACCGCTCGGTGCTGGTGCTCGACGGCGCCGAGCACCTGCGCCAGCGCAAGCTGATGCTGCCGCCGTTCCACGGCAAGCGCCTGAAGGCCTACGAGGAGACGATGCGCGAGGCCGCCGACCGCGCGATCGACACCTGGCCCGCGAGCGGGCAGCCGTTCACCCTCATGCCGACCATGCAGGCCATCACGCTCGACGTGATCATGCACGCGGTCTGGGGCCTCGAGGAAGGCCCGCGTGCCGAGCAGATCAAGCGCGGCGTGCGCGCGGTGATCGAGCCGCTGTCGCGCCGCTTCGGGATCGTGGTGCTGGCGCTCTCGGGCGGCCGCTTCGGCGATCGCAAGGCGGTGCAGCGCTTCGAGCAGCGCCGCGAGGAGCTCGACCGGATGATCTACGAGGAGATCGCCGCGCGCCGCGACGCGCCCGACCTCGAGGAGCGCGAGGACGTCTTCTCCATGCTGCTCCAGGCCCGCGACGAGGACGGCCAGCCGATGACCGACCAGGAGCTGCGCGACGAGCTCGTGACCCTGCTCGTGGCCGGCCACGAGACCACGGCCACCGGCCTCTCGTGGGCGTTCGAGCTGCTGCTGCGCACGCCGAGGGTGCTGGACCGGCTCAAGGCCTCGCTCGCCGAGGGCGACGACACCTACCTCGACGCCGTGGTGAAGGAGGCGCTGCGCATGCGCCCGGTGATCCCGGGCGTCGGCCGCGTGGTGCGCG
>DASYMP010000316.1:0-3298 GCA_036009005.1 Thermoleophilaceae bacterium
GCACAACGCGATGCGGCTCAACTTCTCCGCCGTCGACGAGGCAGACATCCGCGAGGGCGTGCGGCGGATCGGCAAGGTCGTGGCCGAGCAGCTGGCGCTGTACGGCTCGCTCACCGGGGAGGCCTCGGTTGCGCAGCCGCCGCGCGAGGTGGAGGAGACGCCCGAGAACGTCGTCCCCATGCCGACGCGGCGGCAGGGCGATGGGCGGGCGCGGGGCACGTGAGCCGCGTCGCCGTCCTGAAGGGCGGCAGCTCGCTCGAGCGGCAGGTGTCGCTCAAGTCCGGCGGTCGTGTGGAGGACGCCCTCGAACGGCTCGGGCACGAGGTGATTCCCGTCGACGTGGGCGCGGACCTGATCGTGCGGCTGCGCGAGGCGGCGCCCGATGTGGCGTTCGTGGCGATGCACGGCCGCGACGGCGAGGACGGCACCGTGCAGGAGCTGCTCGAGATCCTCGGCATCCCGTACACGGGCTCGGGCGTGCTCGCGTGCTCGCGGACGATCGACAAGGTCCTGACGAAGCACCTGCTCCTCGAAGCCGGCCTGCCGACGCCCGAGTTCTTCTCCTTCAACGAGACCGCCTTCGAGCGCCTCGGCGCTGGACAGACGCTGCCGGCCATCGAGGAGCGGCTCCTCTTTCCGATCGTGGTGAAGCCCGCACGCGGCGGGTCCGCTCTCGGGATCAAGTTCGCGTCGGATGCGTCGCACGTGCCCGGCGCTCTCGTGAACGCGTTCTCCTACGACGACCGGGTGCTTTTGGAGCGCTACGTGGCCGGCCGCGACCTCGCCGTGTCGGTGATCGACGGCGTTGCGCTGCCGATCGTGGAGGCCGTGCCGGTGGAGGAGGACTTCTACGACTTCGAGGCGCGCTACGAGATCGGCCGCACGCGCTTCGTGTGCCCGGCCTCCCTTCCGGACGACGTGACCGCGCGGGCACAGGAGATCGCGCTCGAGGCGTACGGGTTGCTCGGGCTGTACGGCTTCGGTCGCGTGGACCTGATGCTGGAGGAGTCGTCGCGCGAGCTGTACGTGCTCGAGGCGAACGCGATCCCGGGCCTGACCGAGACGTCTCTGCTGCCCCAGGCTGCGGACGCCGGCGGGATGGGCTTCGACGCGGTGGTGGCGCGGGTGTTGGAACTCGCACTAGCTAAGTTAGCTAAGCTGGGCACATGACACGCGTCGGAATGCACGAGGCGAAGACGCGCTTGTCCGAGCTCGTTCGGCTCGCGGAAGAAGGTGAAGAGGTCGTCATCGAACGTCGCGGTACGCCGGTCGCGCGGCTCGTGCCGGCCGGACGCGAGAAGGGCGGCATCGCCGGGGCCTTCGGCGTCTGGCGTGGCGAGATCCATATTGCCGACGACTTCGACGAGTTGCCCGATGACGTCGCCGAAGCCTTCGGAATGCGCTGAAGCTACTCCCGGACACGCACGCCGCGCTGTGGGCGATGGCTTTGGACCCGCAACTGAGCGACCACGCCCGAAGGCTGCTCGCTGACCCAGCTCACGAGGTACTTCTCAGTGCTGCCGTTGCGTGGGAGGTGTCGATAAAGCGAGCGAGCGGCAAGCTTGCGGCGCCCCCCGGCTTCGCCGCTGCCCTCATCGATCAAGGAGCGAGGGCGCTTCCGATGACCATCGAACACGCTGAGGCTGCCGGAGCGCTGCCGCTGCACCACCGCGACCCGTTCGACCGCATGCTGATCGCTCAGGCCCAGATCGAGGGCGCCTCAATTGTCTCCGCCGACCCCGCCCTTCGCGCCTACAACGTCCGGGTCGAGTGGTGATTCAGCCTGCCGGCGGCGAGCCGCCCGCGAAGTCCTCGGGCGACACGTTGTCGAGGAAGTCCTTGAACTTCTCGACGACCTCCTCCTGATCCTCGACCTCGTGCTCGAACTCGATCGCGGACTCGGCGATCACGTCCTCGTGGGCGAAGATCGGGGCCTTGGTGCGCACGGCCAGCGCCAGCGCGTCGGATGGACGCGAGTCGATCTCCACCTCGGTGCCGTCCATCTTGAGCGTGATCGACGCGTAGAAGGTGTTCTCGCGCAGCTCCGTGACCGAGACCTTCGCGCACGAGACCTCGAGCCGCTGGAGCATCTCGTCCATCAGGTCGTGCGTCATCGGGCGCGGCGTGTTGGCGCCCTGGAGCTTCATGAGGATCGCCGCGGCCTCCGGATGGCCGATCCAGATCGGCAGGAACTTGTTGCCCTCGCGAGTCTTGAGCAGCACGATCGGTTGCTTGCCGACCATGTCGAAGCTCACTCCGTAGATCACCATTTCCTGCATCGGAACCTGGACTTTCCCGCGATAGGAGGACGGACAGCGAAGTCTAGAGGGCTGGGGGGCCATCTACGCTCGCTCCATGAACACGCATTTACGGGTCGCGGTGTGCACAAACCGCCATCCGAGCGCGGTCGCCGAGGCGGTCTCGGCGCTCGACGGACAGGTGGGAGGCGGATCGCTGGCGCTGGTGCTGAGCGGGGTGCCGGCGGGCGGGGAGGCGGCTTACCGCGACGCGTTCCCGGCGCTGGTTCTGCTCTGTGAGCCGCGCCCCGGCCTGTCGCGCGCACGCAACCGGGCGCTGGCGTGGGCGGCCGAGGATGGCGCCGATGTGCTCGGTTTCGTCGACGACGACGCGGTTGTGGAGCCCGGCTGGCTCGATTCGCTGTCGGCGCGCTGGGACGAGGCGCCGCCTGAGGTCGCCTGCATCGGTGGGCCGATCCGCCCGCGCTACGCCGTCCCGCCGCCGCCCTGGTTCTCGGATGGGATCGCCCACGTGCTCACGCTGCTCGACCGCGGCGGGGAGGTGCGCGACCTCGACCCGTCGCTCGAGGCGGTGTACGGGGCGAACATCTCGTTCCGGGTCGAGCCGCTGCGCCTGGTAGGCGGCTTCGACCCCGCGCTGGGCCACTCGGCTGGGCGCGTGTGGTTCGCCGAGGAGGACGAGGCGCAGCGGGCGCTCGCGCGGCTCGGCTTCGGCGTTCGCTATGTGCCGGACGCCGCCGTCGAGCACGTGATCCCGGCCGAGCGCCTGACCCGCGCCTCCTTCGTCCGCCGCCGCTTCTGGTTTGGAGCCGCGCTGGGCCTGCGCGGCGGCCGGAAGCCGGCGCCGGCGGCGCGGCAGGCGCTCGTGAGCGGCGCGGGCGCGCTGACCGCCGCCCTCGCCCGGCGTGACGCCCTGGCGATGGAGCGCCTCGTGCGCAGCGCGGAGAACCTCGGCGTGCTGGCCGCCCCCCTCGTGACCCGCCGTCCACGACCGGCGGCTGCCTACGCCTCCACCAACCCCCGGCGGATCGCGTAGCGGA
>DASYMP010000317.1:0-11832 GCA_036009005.1 Thermoleophilaceae bacterium
CGACTTGTCGCGCTCGCCTGGCACGAAGCGGCCGCCGTCCTCCCGCAGCGGGCCGCGGCTCTTCGCGGGCGGGACGTTCACGGCGGCCATCTCGAGCGTCGAGGCCTGGCCCACGCGGCTCGCCTCGTACGAGACCTCCGCGGCGAAGTCGCCCTCGATGGGCTCCACGAAGCCCACGCCGCCGCCGGAGTAGTAGGGCCAGTCGCGCAGCGCGAACCACACGTCCAGCTCCAGCGGCGAGTCGGCCTCGAGCTTCCCCTCGTACTTCGCGATGTCCACGTGCACACCGTCGTCCTGGTGCACGTGCGCGTACCTGTTGGCCTTCGCGTAGCCGAGCGAGAACAGCCGGGTGTTCGTCTCGCTTCCCGCGAAGCTCTCCTTCGCGAGCGCCTGGCGGGGACGCACGAAGGGCGCCACGTCGAGCATCGAGTCCGTGGCCAGCGACCAGACGAAGTCGTGCTCGCGGAGCGCCTCGTACTCCTCGCGCGTGAAGACCGCCGGGTCGCGGTAGAGGTAGACGATCGCGCCGACGCGCAGCCCGCCGGCGTGGAGCTGCTCGAGCCGCCTGCCGGCGTCGGTCAGCTTGCCGTCGGCGGCGAGGATCGCGCCCAGCTCGATCACGACGCCGTCGGTGCCGTGCTGCTCGACGAGCGCCACCTGCTCGTCCGGAGTGAGCTCCCAGTCGAACGAGGCGAGGCGCACGTCCGGGAGCTGCTCGCGCGCGAGCCTCAGGTTCTCCGGGTCCTTCGAGTAGAGCACCACCTCGTCCGTCTTGAAGCGCTCGGCGATGGCGTCGCAGGTCTTCTTCACGAACTCGTCGCGGCGGCCGGTCGTGAGCGAGGAGTCGTGCTTCAGCTCCACGACCTTCGGCACACCGGAGGGCAGCTCGCCCAGCAGGTGAGGGAACGTCTCGATCGGGTCGCCGGGCTTCTCGGCGCGCCGGTAGTGGAACTCGCTCGCGCCGCGCGGCCGGAACGTCTCCCCCACGTCGAGCTTGCGCAGCTCGGCCAGCTCGGTGTCGATGATCGCGTGGTTCTCGCCGGTCAGCCGCTCGGTCGTGGGATCGTGCGACACGACGAGCCGCCCGTCCTTCGTGAGCTGCACGTCCAGCTCGAGCGCCCCCGCGCCGGCCGTGTAGGCCGAGATCAGCGAGATCCTCGTGTTCTCGGGGGCGTGGAGGCGATTGCCTCGGTGTGCCAGCACCCTCACGACGAGAGCGCCCCGGTGAGGCCGCCTACCACGCAGAGCGCGTAGCCCTGCGGCGGCTTGGGCGTGTTCTCCGCGATCACGTTGATCGTGTAGTCGCCCGCCACGGGCTTGTCGATCACCACGTGCTCGACGTTGTTGCGCTTGTCTAGGGCGGGCGGGCGCTCGTTCGAGCCCGGCAGGTAGGCCTCCAGCAGCTCGTCCGCCTTGCGGCGTGCCACCCGGTGCTCGGGGTTCCCGTAGATCGGCGTGCCGGCGGGCGGCGTGACCTTCAGCTGGAGGTTGTTCTGCACGCCGTCGCTCGGCCAGTCGGTCCAGGCCAGCACGGCACGCAGCGGGCCGGCGGGCGCGTCACCGACGCTGAACCTGTAGGTCTGCTGGGCCAGCACCTGGCCGCGGCTCGTGAGCGCCTTCGGCGACTCCTGGCGAACGTCGTCGTACTCGAGCCGCCGCGCCTCGGGTGCCTCCGGGTGTGGCAGGACGTTGCGGAGGTCGATCCTGCCGAAGCCCTGGTCGAAGTCCGGATAGCCGATCTCCTCGCGCAGCTCCTCGGGCAGGTCGCGCGGCTTGATGCGGCGCGCCGACGCGATCAGCACCGCCTTCACGAGCGCCGCGGACGGGTTCGCGAGCTGGCGCTCCTCGCGCAGGTACTCGCGCACGACGGCCGCGCAGCCCGCCACGACCGGGGCGGCCATGCTCGTCCCGCCGAGATAGCCGTAGGCGCCGTTGGCCGTGGCGTCGCCATCCCCGTTCGCCGGCACGTCGAGGAACGCGATGCGGCTGCTCTGCGCGCGCGGCGCGAGGATGTAGGTGCCCGGCGCGAGCAGGTCCGGCTTCACGGACTCGGAGTCGGTCGGACCGCGGCTCGACAGTGCAGCCGGGCAGTCGGGATCGCCGGACATGCGCTCGTCCGAGCAGGGCGGCGAGGGAAAGCTCTTCGTGTTGTACGCGCCCCAGGTGATGTCTATCTCCGGGCGGTCCGTGTCGCTCGCGCCGACCGTGAGCGCGTTCTTCGAGCTGGCCGGCGAGCCGACGGTGTGGAAGCGCACCCAGCCCTCCGGGGCCACGCCGGAGTTCCCGGCCGCGATCACCACGAGCACCTCCGGGTTGGCCCACACGAACTCGTCGAGCGCGAGGCTGCCGAAGTCGTACTGGCCCCTGAAGTTCGTGCCGACGCTCAGGTTGATCACCTTTGCGCCGCTCGCGAGCGCGCGCTTCAGGAGGTCGCCCCAGTTCGGCGGGATCATCGGCACCATGTCGTCGCCCACGAAGCCCACGACCGCGAGCTTCGCTCCGGGCGCCATCCCCTTGTTCTGGCCGGCCGACGCCGCCCCGGTCCCGGCGATGATGCCCGCCACGTGCGTGCCGTGCCCGATCGTGTCGTCCTTCGACGCGCCCTCGACGCTGTCGGTCGAGACGATCTGCCCCGCGAAGTCCTGGTGGGAGCTGTCGATGCCCGTGTCGAACACGGCCACCACCTCGTCCTTGCCGGTCCAGGGCAGCCCCTCCACGCCCACCAGCGGCCGCGCGTGGCTGCACATCAGCGCGGGCGGCTCGTACAGGTCGAGCCGCCGCACGCCTGGGAGGCGCGCGATCGTGGCCACGAGCTCGCGGTCGAGCGGCGCCTCGAAGCGGATGAACAGGTACGAGGCGTCGACCGCCTCCACGCCCTCGAGCCCCGCGAGCTCCTTGGCGAGCGCGGCCGCGTCCGCTATCCGGTGGAGCACGAGGTCGAACCTCCGCCGCTCGCCCGGGCGCTCCTCGAGCTCCTCGACCAGCCCCGGCGTGAGCGTCTCCTCCACGCGATAGCGCTCCACGGCGCGCACGCCCGGCGTGGCGCGCACGCGCGCGTACTGCTCCCGTGTGAGCCTCGTGCGGTAGGAGTCGGGCGGCTCGAACGCGGCGAGGTCCACGCCGCCGTCCACGAACGCGCTCCGCTGCTCGTCGGTGATCGGGCCCACCAGCCGCACGTGGTAGAAGGCCGCCTCCGGCGCCGCGTCCGGCTCCGGCTCGAGCACCCGCGGCTCCTCTGAATGGAAGCCGGCCAGACGCGGGTCGTCGCCGTCCACGTGCGCCTGGCGCTCGAGGTGCGGCAGCGCGATCGCGGGCTCGGGCGCGTCGGACTCGATCGGGTCGACCACGATGCCGCGCTCGGTGAGCGCTCGCACGGCGTCGGGCTCGAGCCAGCCCTCGAGCACGCCGTCGTAGGCCACGACGTCGTCGCGCCGGACGAGCTCCTCGGCGGCCCTGCGCTCCTCGCCCGTCGTCACGTAGATCGCGGCGTGGAGTGGCGGCTCAGGCACCGTAGGCCTCCTTCAGCGCCTTCTTGAGGCCGTCCTCGATGTTCGGCTGCGCGTCCACGAGCTTCCAGTGGGCCTCCGAGCCGACGATCGGCTCGTCGAGCGGCACGGACTTCGGCATCGGCACGTCCGCGAGCAATGAGGCGTCGAGGCCGGCGAGCTCCTCGTCCGAGGGCTCGTACTCGTTGTCGAGCTCGACGGTGAACGTCTCGAGCTCCATGCCGTCGGCCAGCAGCGCGGCCTCCTTGTCCTCCGCCTCCTTCACGCGCGCGGGCAGGTCCGACATCCCCTCCTCGAGCACCTCGACCGCTCGCGCGAAGGAGATGTCGTCCACGGGCGAGCCCGCCGAGTGGAGGTCGAACGCCTTCGGCTCGCCGGCCGCGTCGAAGTCCTCGAGCGGGTAGTCGGGAGCCACGTGGAGGCTCTCCATCAGCTCCTTGCTGCCGTAGCGCGGGATCCCGTGGATCGTGACCAGGTCGATGTCGCGCTCGGTGGCGTCGATCAGGTGGTCCCAGGCGTCGCCGTCGGCGCCGCGGACCACGAGCAGGTCGGCCATCGAGCCCGTCGTCAAGTGGCCGAGGTACTGCTCCCAGCCCGGCAGCGCGGCGGCGCCAGCGGTGACCGAGCGCACGAGGTCCTCGGAGGTGAAGTCGGAGTCCTGCTGCTCGACGGCATAGCGCGCCACCTTCAGCTCCTCGAGCAGGTTCTTGCTGCCCGTGGGCGCCCAGTCGCAGCCGAGGCCGAACGTGACCCCCGACTTCTTCAGCGCCTTCAGGTCGACGGTCTGCCCGTACAGGAGCTGGTTGCTGAACGGCGACCAGACCACCTTGGCGCCGCGGCTCGCGAGGAGCGAGAGGTCGTCGGCGCTCAGGCCGAGCGCGTGGATGCCCACCAGATGCGGCCCGATCAGGTCGCGGTCGGTCAGGTCCACGAAGTGCTGGCGGCTCCCCGTGTCGATCCCCTCGGACAGGTGGTAGAAGCAGACCATCTTGTCGAGCGTCCGCTTGAACGACTCGTACTCCTGCGGGTCGCCGCCCTTCCGCAGCTTCAGGTCCGGCACGTGGCTCGTGGCCTCGGGCAGGCGCGCGTCGCCCGGCTGCTCCACGTTGCGCATGACGCCCTCGTAGAGGCGCCAGCCCCCGTTCACGGCCGTCTTGATGCCCTGGCCGGTCGTGGTGCCGCCGATCAGCGCCTTCGTCTCGACGTAGCGCACGAGGTAGCGCGCGGTCCGGTACGAGCCCGCGATCGCCTTGACCGGCTTGCTCACCTCGGCGCTGTAGAGCGGCGTGCCCCACTGGCCGCGGTTGTCGTAGCGCTTCGGCAGCGGCCAGAGTGGGCGGATGTTGTAGGCGAAGTGGTTGTGGAGGTCGATCAGGCCCGGGTAGATCGTGCCGCCCGTGTCCACCGTCTTCGCGTCCCTGTACTGCTCCGGCAGCTCCTCGCCGTCCTTCAGCACCGCCGCGATCAGCCCCTTGCTCACCACGACCTGCCCGTTCGCGAGCACCTGGCCCGGGGCGTCCATCGTCACGACGCGCCCGCGGAGCACGTAGGTGGGTCCGCGGTCCAGCTCGACGTCGTCCGCCAGCAATCGAGGCGCCGGCTGCCGCGCCGCCGCCGCCCCCACCGCCGCCGTCGCGGGAGCGGGGGCGCCCCCCACGTTCACCGTGCGCATCCCGGCTGCGGCCGCGCCCACAAGCAGAGCGGAGTTCGCGCTCACGTACGTGCACTCCTCGACCGGTTCGCAGGCGAGCGCGGCGGCGGCTCCGAACGCGCGCCGGTCGGGCAGGCTCACCGGCAGGTTCGACGCCATCACGATCAGCTCCGCGTCGAGCGACGAGTACAGCCCCACCTGCTCGAGGATGCCCTTCACGTCGCGGGCGCTCTTGTAGGTCTCGGCGTTGCAGAGCACGCCGAGGCGCTCGCCCGGCAGCATCCAGCTCTTCGCCTCCGGCCGCGCCGCGTAGCCCTGCTCGGTACGGAGCACGAGCGTGCCCAGCATGTCGAAGAAGGTGGTCATGCCACGGGCTCCTCGTCGGGGGACAGCTCGTCCAGGTCGTCCACGTCGGCCCACGCCTGCGCCACGGGCGGGGCGGACTCGACCACGCCGGCAAGGAGCTGACCCTGGAGCTCCTTCTCGCGCTGGAGGTCGGCCACCGGGGACCCGGCCGTGAGCTGCGGCGCCTCGGAGAGCGGCTCGAGCTCCTCCACGTAGTCGCACGGGCCCACCTCGAGCATCGGGCAGAACACGCACGCTCCCGCGGGGCGGGCGAGGTGCCCAGTGGCCGTGTTGAAGGCGATCCGGCCGGCCTTCGCCTCCTCCACGAGCTGGTCGATCACGCGCTGGCGCGCGGGGCCGAACTCCGCCGGGTTGCCCGTGATGTGGGGTGAGTAGATCACGCGGCTGTAGAGCTCGCGGCCGTCCGGCAGCGTGCCGTAGCCGAGCCGCACCTCGCGCGTCATCAGGTCCTCGAGCGGCTCGCTGTGGGCCGGCGCGCCCTTCACGAAGCGCTCGCGCAGCTCCTCGTTGAACGCGTTCGCCGTGCTCTGGCTGAACACGAGCAGCACCGGCGGCAGGCTCTGGAAGAGCTGGCGCAGGAAGTACCTGCGCTTGCGCAGGCACTCGCTGACGATGCCGTCGCGCTGCGCTTCGGTCATCGGCGGCAGCGCGGGATCCTTTGGGTCCTTCTTGGTCGTCCACTTCGCGGACGGGCTCGCGACCATGTTGCCGTAGCTCAGGTCCTCGCCCACGCTCAGCTTGTCCTTTGACCACCCCATCGCGTCCGCGAGGGCCTCGAGCAGGTCCTGGTAGCCGTCGTACATCTTCTGGCGCGCGAGGCTCACCTCCACCACGCGGTTCCCGTCGGAGTCCTCCGGGACGTTCAGCTCGAAGTCCGAGAAGGGCGTGTCCTCGTCGCCCCCGCCGAAGCGCTCGTAGTCCGCCTGGCTCAGCTCGAGCTTCGCGTGCGCCCGGTAGCGGAAGTAGTGCGCGTACTGGCGGTAGTCGTCGAACAGCGGGTTGAGCGCGCCGCGGTGGTAGGGCCACCAGCCGGGCAGGTTCGGGTTGATGCCCACCGCCATGATCGGGCACTTGCGGCAGCCGCTCAGGAGCTCCGGCACGAGCGGCGCACGGCCCATGTAACGCGTCCTGTGCACGATCCCGCGCTCCGGCGGCGGCACGTCCTCGGTGTAGTCGTAGCTGTGGTAGGTGCCCCAGCTGCGGAAGTAAGTGCAGGCGTGCGGCCTCGACTCGGGCTCCTGCGCCACGCGCACCGCCTGGCACGACATCACCTCGTAGGCCAGCTCGACCTCCACCGGCAGTCGCGTCTCCACGGGCGGCGCCTCCTCAGCCGTCCTCGAGGCCGGCGATGATCCCCCAGGTGGCGAGGGCGCCCATCACGCTGGTCCAGTAGCCGTACGCCTCGTAGTACCAGACCGCCCAGTGCGCCTGCATGTCGGGCTTGTGCGGCTTCGTCGGCAGGTCGCCGTTGATCATCGGGTCTGACAGGTTGCGCACGATCGCCCAGTCGGGCGCCGCGTCGCCGAGCTCCTCAGCCGCGAGGCCGAGCACCGCGTCGCCCATCTCGACGGCGCAGCCCTCGGTCCAGAGGTTGTTCGCGCTCGTGCCGAACTCGAAGAAGTCCGTGGTCAGGATCGGGTGGAACTTCGGCATCGACTGGCCATCGTCGATGTGGATCGACGGCGCGTTCGGCGGCTGGCTCTTCAGCAGCGGGCCGTCGAAGCCGTAGCGCTTGGTCGGCGGGGCGAAGTCGGGCTCCTGGAGCTCGCTCGCGTGCTTCGCCATCAGCTTCTCCGCGTCGGGGAAGCGCTTAGTGGGGATCGGCCAGTCGCTCGTGTAGGTCTTGCCGGCGAACGGCTCCTTCGCGAACTCGTCGGCGAGCCGGAACTTGGCCGCGCGCGTGACCACCACGTCGCCGAGGTCGTGTTCGTGCTTCACGCCGCCGCTCGTGCCGATCGTGAGGATCAGCTGCGGCTTCGCCTCGTCGATGATCTGCCTGAACAGGTCCTTCACCGGCAGCGTCGCCGTGCCCGGTCCGGTTGCCACGCCGTCCTGGTTCAGGTGGAGCTCCGACTTCATGCACAGCACGGACTTGCTGCCGATCTTGGTCGGGAACCAGCTCGCCATGCGCTGCGCCTTTCGCGACGGCGCGTTGTCGCGGATCTGCGGCAGGTAGCGCTCCTCGAAGCCGCGCGCGTAGCGGTACCAGTTCGTGCGCGGATGGCCCGGGGTGAGCACGTCCGCCAGCGCGTTCAGCTCCGCGACCGTCCACGTCACGACAACGACGTCCGCCTTCGGCAGCGGCGCGTCGAGCGCCGGCACCGGGTCGATCGGCTGCGGCTCGGGCGCGAGGCCGTGGGGGAACGGCAGCCCGAGGTCGGCGAGCAGCATCGAGTCGCCCGCGACGACGGGCTCGAGCTCCAGGTCGATCGGCGCGGTTCCGGCGTCCAGCAGCAGCCGCGCGATCTCCTTGCGCTCGGATACGTCGGGCGGGAGCGTCCCTGCATCGGTGGCGCTCACTGGACCTCCTCGCAGACTCGGTAGGCGTTGGCGATCAGCGTGATCGTGGGGTTGGACGCGCCGGAGGTGGGCATCCAGGCGGCGTCGAGGACGTGGAGCCCCTTCACGGTGTGCGACTCGCACATGTCGTCGAGCACCGAGCTGCCCGGGTCCCTGCCGGCGCGCAGCGTGCCCTGCACGTGGCCGTAGCCGGGGTTGTCCTCGGCCTGCGGCTCGAAGCGCCGCAGCTCTCCACCGGCGTCGGCCATGATCTCGCAGACCCGCTCGAGCGCGTACTTGCTCAGATCGAGGTCGTACTTGTGGTGGCGGTAGTAGGTGCGCGCCGCCGGGAGGCCCCAGGGGTCGGTGCGGTCGGGGTCGAGCTCCACGCGGTTTTCGTGCAGCGACATCGCCTCGCCGGTGAACGAGAACGAGACGCCCCCCTGCTCACGCAGCTCGCCGAGGTAGTCGGCGAGCTCGTCGCCCCAGACGTTCGGCCTGTCGCGTGCGAGCGACGCGGTCTTGATCAGCCGGATCGGCGTGGTGGTCGTGAGCGGGTCGTAGACGGAGAACTTGCCGCCCTTCGACAGGTAGGTGTTCGAGTCGTCGATCGTGTAGAGGTCGCGCACCTGGAGGCTGCCGATGCCCGTGCGCGGCTGGTAGGCCGGGCCGAGGTCCCAGACCGGCTTGCCCGGGAAGGTGAGGTCCGCGTTGCCCTTCACGTGGTAGATCAGGTAGTGCCCGATCATGTCGTTCGGGTCCGGGATCTCGGACATCAGGAACAGCCGCGCCGACTCGATCGTCTGCACCGACACGAACACGCGCGGCGCGCCCATGAACTGCTCCTCGCCGCCGGGCTCGGTCTTGTACATGACGCCCGTCACGCGGCCGCCCTCGTGCACGAGCCGCGTCACGCAGTGACGCGTGAGGAGCTCGCAGCGCCCGGTGGCGAGCGCGCGCGGGATCATCGTGTTGGCCGCGTTCCCGCGGGCGTTCAGGGCGCAGCCGTAGAACTGGTTGAAGCCGCAGAACGAGCAGGCCGGGCGACTGTCGTAGACCTGCGAGTTGATCGCGCGCGGACCCAGGTAGGGCTGCCAGCCCGCCCTGTCGAACGCGTCCATCAGGAAGTCGGTGGCGGCGTGCAGCCGCAGCGGCGGCATCGGGTACTCGTAGCCCGGGCTCATCGGCTCCTGCGCGGGCGCCTGGTTCGCCTTGCCGGACACGCCCCACTCGTGCTCGGCCCGCTCGAAGTACGGGAGGAACTCCTCGTAGCTCCAGGGCCAGTCGACCATGCTGGCGTCGTCCGGGATGTCCGTCATGTACTTCGTGATCGCCATGTCCTCCGGCGAGTAGCGCGGGAGGTTGGCGTCCCAGATCATGGTCGAGCCGCCGACCATGTTCGCGATCCACCAGCGCTCCGAGGGCTTCGGCGTCCCGTCCGCGCCCACGTACATGTTCGGGTCGTCGTTCACGTGCGGGATCAGCGCCTTCTGGGTGTGGAAGTGCAGCTCGTCGAGTGGCAGGAAGTCCTCCGCGCTCGCCCAGTCGCCCTTCTCGAGCACGGTCACGCGCATGCCGCGGGCGGTCAGTACGCGCGCCGCGGTCGAGCCGCCCGCCCCGCTGCCCACCACGATCGCGTCGGGCTGCTCAGACGCCATTCCCCACCTCCGCCGGCGGGCCGCGGTGGAAGTCCTCGGGCGGCCCGTGGCTCCCGAGCCAGCGCCACATCACCGCGTCGCGGTTGCCGCGCCAGCGCGGGTCGGCGAAGCAGCCCTCGATGCAGTGGTTTCGCATCGTCGTGAAGAGCCGCTTCTGGTCGACCCCGTCGGGCAGCCCGGCGGCCTCGCCACGCTGGAGCTGGCCGAGCAGCGTCGTCACGTCAGCGCGGTCCATGTCGGCCAGTCCCGAGCGCCCGTTTCCCTGTCGTGCGGCCGCGTCGAGCGCGGCCAGGCCGCTCGTGTAGAGGTCGCGCCAGCCCTGGATCTCGTAGTAGCTCGCCGGGTCGCGCGTGAGCAGGGAGTCGAGGTAGTCGACCACGCCGGCGTCGCTCGCGCCGGGCGCTCCGGCGCTCCCGGGCAGGAGCGCCTCGAAGATCACGGCCGCCTGCGCCCGCTGCTCGGAGGAGAGGAAGTCGGGCTCCGGTGAGATCAGCAGGCGCATCGCTACGCCGGCACGCCCAGGCCGAGCTTCTCCTCCATCGCCGTGACCAGGCCTATGTAGGGGGTGAAGTCGCGCGGGCCGATCTGGCCCACGAGGTTGAGGACGATCGTGTCGTCCATGTCCGAGAAGTGCTCGCCCATGCGCGGGTAGAGCTCGTCGTTCTCGCGCTCGGCGTGGTGCACGAACAGGCGCACGAAACCCTCCGTGTTCGTCACGAACGCGTCGATCGCCCAGGGCAGGTCCGTCGGGTCCTCGTCCGCGGCCTGGATGCGCCGCCAGGCGATGTCCATGCCGCGGAAGTACGCCCGCCCCTGGTCGTGGTGGAGGAACACCCAGGCCACGTCGTCGGGGTCGAGCCCGCGCGCAACCGCGATCGGCACGGCGGCCTCCTCGGCCTTCAGATGCGCCTGGTCGGCGAAGTTGTTCGTGAGGTAGATGAGGATCCCGGCGGCGCCCATCAGGTCAGCCGGTATCGCGGCGCCCTCGTCCAGCGCGCGCAGCTGACGGCAGATCTCCTCGCCGCAGGCGAAGATGCGGTCGCCCAGGAGGTGCTCGGTCTCGAAGAAGTCCTCGAAGGCACGCCCGCTGTAGGTGGGCGTCCCGCGCTTCTTCGTGAGCGGCGCCGGCATGAACTCGCGCCCGGGCGGACACGGCTTCAGCTCCGAGTGGAGCCCCGCGGTCCGCGCGCTCAGCACCTCGATCAGGTTCTCGCCCACGAACAGGCAGCGGTCGGTCGGCACGCCCATCAGCTCGGCGGCCTTGGCGAAGATGGCCGGGTCGGGCTTCTCGAGCCCGAGCTCGTGGTTCGTGAAGACGTGGTCCGGGCTGATGAAGTCGCCGATCTTCACGATCCGCTCGCCGCCGTTCTCGTTCAGCACGGCGTCCACGACCATCGAACGCCCCTGATCGGCGGTCACGTCCTCCGGAAGGTTCGTGATCACGGCGATCGTGAGCCCGACCTGCTTCATCGAGCTGAGCAGCTTCTCCGTGCTGGGCCGGTACGGAACCAGGTGCCCGGGGCGGTCCACCTCGCCTAGCGTGTCGCGGGCGTCGAAGAAGACGACCTCGACGGGATTGCCATTCGTCGCCATGCGAATCCTCCTGGGCGGGGGGCGGAGTTCCGACGCTAGACCAGTCGTGAGCCGATAGTCAAGTGCTGTAGACACATTGTTTAATCTGCATACCAGCGGTCAGGATTCGGGCCCGAAGCCCGTGCATTCCGAGGCCTCAGACCGCGCGCAGCTGCAGTTCGGCGGCGGGTGCCAGAAGCATGGTCAGCCCGTGGCGCGGATCGCGCGGGGAGCGCCGCTGCTCGCGCAGCACGAGCGCCGACCAGGGGCGCCCGGCATCCAGCTGGGGCGCAAGCTCGGCGGCGAGCTCGCGCGGCACCCAGCCCACCTGCTCGCCGCCGGCGAGCACGGCGATGGCGTTGGGATCGTGCTCGTTGCCCGGATCGCGGCGTAGCTCGAGCGGGCTGCCGGGCGCGACGTCATCCGACACGAGCGCGGCCGCGTGGTGGCGCCCCGCGCCCGCCACGCCGACCACGCGCAGGCCGCGGCCGACGAGCTCGGGCGCGTCGCGCGCGAGGTAGCGGCCGGACTCAGGGTCGACGAGCTGGTACCCCACAACCCATACCTGGCCGCCGTCGTC
>DASYMP010000318.1:0-4313 GCA_036009005.1 Thermoleophilaceae bacterium
CTACCTGAGGGAGGACCCGTGGGCGTTCGATCTGCCGCTCGAGCTCGAGCTCAACGGCACCACGATCGCCCGCACCAACGCCGATCGGCTCTACTGGAGCGCCGCCCAGCAGATCGCCCACCTGACGTCGAACGGCGCCGGCCTGCGCGTGGGCGACCTGCTCGGCTCCGGCACGATCTCCGGCCCCGAGAAGCACCAGCGCGGCTGCCTGCTCGAGCTGAGCTGGAACGGCGAGGAGCCGATCGAGCTGGCGGACGGCTCGACCCGCACGTTCCTCGAGGACGGCGACGAGGTGGTCCTGCGCGGCGAGCCGCTGGGCGAGGTGCGCGGCCGGATCGTCGCGTCCTCCGCGCCGGCGGCCTGACGACGGCGCCGAGGAGGGGTCAACCCCTTCGGCGCTGCCGGTGCCGTGCGCGGTTACGCTGCCCTCGCCCATGGCGGTCGCCGATCTCCAGCCGATGGCAGTCGTGCCGCGCGCGCCCGGCGAGTACGCGCCGGCGGCGGGTGGGCGGGCCGTGGCGGCGCTTCAGGATGTCGCGGAGCCGCTCCGCGGGCTGCGCGTGCTTCACGTGAGCGTCGCCGGTGCCGAGGGGAGGGTCCCGGAGCTCCTCGGGGGCATGCTGCCGCTCGCTGCCGGCGTGGGTCTCGAGGTCGAGTGGCGAGTGCTGTTCGGGTCGGCGGAGCTGCGCGCGACGGCCGCCGCGCTCCAGTCGGGCCTGCGCGGCGGCGAGTCCGGGATCGAGGACGCCGCGTGGTCCGAGTACCTGGACGCGTGCGACCAAACCGCCGGCACCCTGAGTGACGACTTCGACGCCATCGTGTTACACGACGCCGCCGTGGGCCTGGCGACCGGTCTCCGCGGCGCGAGCGTGGCGGGCGGGGCCTCGGCGGCCGCGGGGGGCTCCCCGGCGGGCGGGCCCGCGGTCCTCTGGCGCCTTCACGAGGACGCTTCGCGCGCGGAGCCGGACGCGCTCGCTCGGGCGATGGGGCTCGTGGAGCGCTGCTCCTCGGTGCTCGTTCCGCACGAGTCCTTCGTGCCGGGCGCGGGGGCGCTTGGTGGCGTCGCGCTCCACGTCGCCGCGCCCGGCATCGACCCGCTCGATCCGCGCAACATCGAGCTGGAGGCGCGGCTGCCGGGCCGGGTGGTCCGGCCGCTCGGGGTGGACCTCGACCGCCCGTTCTGCCTCCAGGTGCTCGAGCTCGACCGCTGGGACGATCCGCATGCGGCGATCGACGCCTACCGGCTCGCCAAGGCGGAGGAGCCGGAGCTCCAGCTCGTGCTCGCCGCGCTGCTCGACCGCGCGGCCACGGAGAGCTGGCGGGCCGCGAAGGAGGTCTCGGACTACGCCCAGGGCACGGACGACGTCCACCTGCTCACCACCTACGAGGGCCTCGGCAGCCTGGAGCTGGGCGCGCTCCTCCTCCTTGCCCGCGCCGTGATCGAGCGCTCGCTGCGCGAGGGCTTCGAGCTGGCTCCGTTCGAGGCGCTCTGGAAGCGCACGCCGGTCGTTGGAGGACTGCCGCTCGCCGTGCGCGACGGCGTCGACGGCTTCCTCGCCCCAGAGCCGGAGGACGCCGCGGCTCGGATCGTGGAGCTGGTGCGCGACCCCGGCCTCGCGATCGAGATGGGCCGGGCCGGACGGGAGCGCGTCCGCGAGCAGTTCCTCGTCACGGCGGCGCTGGAACGCGAGCTGCGCGCGCTCGCCGCTACGGTGGGAGCCGGATGAAGGCCCTGCTTCCGGACGGCACCGAGCTCGAGCTCGAGAACGGCGCCACCGGCGCGGACGCCGCGCGCGCCATCGGCGAGGGCCTCGCCCGGGCCGCGCTCGGGATCAAGGTGGACGGCGAACTGCGCGACCTCGAGGCGCCGCTCCACGACCGGGCGAGGATCGAGATCGTGACCGGACGCGACGGGGACGGCCTCTGGCTGATCCGCCACGACGCCGCCCACGTGCTCGCCACGGCGGTGATGGAGCTCTATCCCGGCGTGAAGATCTCGATCGGCCCCCCGATCGACGACGGCTTCTACTACGACTTCGAGTTCCCGGACGACGTGCGGATCTCGGAGGAGGACTTCGACGCGATCGAGGCCAAGATGCGCGAGCACATCAAGGCCGACGAGCACTTCGAGCGCGAGGACGTGAGCGTGGCCGACGCGCTCGAGCGCTTCCGCGGCGAGGGGCAGGACTACAAGGTCGAGCTGATCGAGGACCTGGTCAAGATCGCCGACCCCGCCCACCCGCTCGAGACCGTCTCGCTCTACCGGAACGGCCCCTTCACCGACCTCTGTCGCGGCCCGCACGGCCCCGGCACCAAGCGCATCAAGGCGTTCAAGCTCACGACCGTCGCCGGCGCATACTGGCGCGGCGACGCCGAGCGCCAGATGCTCACGCGCATCTACGGCACCGCGTGGGCCTCGAAGGAGCAGCTCGAGGAACACCTGGAGCGCCTCGAGCAGGCCCGCGCGCGCGACCACCGCAAGCTGGGCCGCGAGCTCGACCTGTTCATGCTGTCCGACCTCTCGCCCGGCTCCCCGTTCTGGCTGCCGAACGGCACGCACATCTGGAACGAGCTCACGCGGCTGTGGCGGACGACCAACGTGGAGCGCGGCTACACCGAGGTGCGCACGCCGATCCTCTACGACGTCGAGCTCTGGAAGCAGTCGGGCCACTGGCACGTCTACCGGGACCACATGTACTTCACCGACGTGGAGGGGAAGCCCATGGGCCTGAAGCCCATGAACTGCCCCGCGCACGTGCAGATCTACAAGCGCGACCTCCACTCCTACCGGGACCTCCCGATCCGCTACGCCGAGCAGGGCCTCGTGCACCGCCACGAGCCGAGCGGAACGCTCCACGGCCTCCTGCGAGTGCGCCACATCACCCAGGACGACGCCCACGTCTTCTGCCGCGAGGACCAGATCGAGGAGGAGGTGATCCGCTGCCTCGACTTCGGCTTCTACATCTACGAGCAGTTCGGCTTCGCCCCGCGGCTCGAGCTCTCGACGCGCCCCGAGAAGCGGGTCGGCACCGACGACATGTGGGACAGGGCCGAGGCGGCGCTCACGAGCGCGCTCGAGTCTCAGGGGCTCGAGTACGACCTGAACGAGGGCGACGGCGCCTTCTACGGCCCGAAGATCGACCTGCACATGACCGACGCGATCGGCCGCTCCTGGCAGCTCGGCACCGTCCAGCTCGACTACTACATGCCTGAGCAGTTCGAGCTCAGCTACATGGGCGCGGACAACCAGGAGCACCGCCCCGTGATGATCCACCGCGCACTGATGGGCTCGTTCGAGCGCTTCATCGGGATCCTGATCGAGCACTACGGCGGCGAGTTCCCGCTCTGGCTCGCGCCCGTGCAGGCGCTCGTGCTGCCGATCGCGGACCGCCACGACGACTACGCGCGCGAGGTGGCCGCGCAGCTCCGTGAGGCGGGCATCCGGGCCGACGCGGACGAGCGCACGGAGTCGATCGGGAGGAAGATCCGCGACGGCGAGCTCCACAAGGTTCCCTTCATGCTGATCGTCGGTGATCAGGAGTCGTCGGATCGCACCGTTGCGGTGCGCAAGCACCGCGAGGGCGACCTCGGAGCCACGCCGCTGAGTGACTTCATCGCTTCTCTGAGCGGCGCTATACTCGGCCGCGAATGACCCGAACCTCACTACGGACCGCTTGACGCGCGTACATAGCCTTACCTAGTGCCGCTCCCTCGTAAGTTCGATCGGCGGATGCCGGAGCGGGACGAGACCCGCATCAACGAGCGCATCCGGGTTCCGCAGGTTCGCTTGGTTGGGGAGGACGGCAACCAGATCGGTGTCGTCGACACTCCTCAGGCGCTTCGCTATGCCCAGGAGCGCGATCTCGACCTCGTCGAGGTGGCTCCCGAGGCGCGCCCGCCCGTCTGCCGCGTGCTCGACTACTCGAAGTACAAGTACGAGCAGGAGCAGAAGGCCAAGGCCGCGCGACGCCACCAGAAGCAGGTGAACGTGCGCGAGATCAAGCTGCGTCCGAAGATCGCGGACAACGACTACGAGACGAAGAAGAACCACGTGGTCCGCTTCCTGAAGGGCGACGACCGCGTGAAGGTCACGATCATGTTCCGCGGCCGCGAGCAGACGCACCCAGAGCGCGGCGAGCGGCTCCTGATGCGGCTCGCGGAGGACGTGCAGGACCTCGGCACGATCGAGCAGTCACCCCAGCAGGACGGCCGCAACATGACGATGCTGCTGGCGCCGACGAAGAAGAAGCCGGAGGACGAGCCGGAGCCGGTCGAGGGCGAGGCATCCGTCGAGGGTGAGGCGCCCGCCGAAG
>DASYMP010000319.1:0-15770 GCA_036009005.1 Thermoleophilaceae bacterium
GCCGGAAGGTCTGGAGGTCGCGCAGCGAGTCGTCGCAGCGCAGGACGACGTCGCCACCGCGCCCGCCGTCGCCGCCGTCGGGGCCGCCCTTCGGAACGTGCGCCTCGCGCCGGAACGAGACCACCCCGTTCCCGCCGGCGCCGCCCCGCACCTCGATGTGCGCGCGGTCGTGGAACACGGCTAGAGGGGCGGCTGCTCGGGCGGGACGGACACGGCGCGCGTGCCCACCAGCCGCGCGATCAGCTCGCCGTCGTCCGGGAACAGGCCGGCGGCCGGCAGCCGCTTCAGGAGCTCGACCCAGCCCGGGTTCGCCTCGAAGGCGGGCCGCATGAGCTGGGCCGCCTCGTCAGCGCGCCCCTCCGCCGCGAGCGCGGCCCCGTGCCAGAAGGCCAGCTCCAGGTTGTCCGGTTGCGAGCGGTGCGCGGCCTCGTAGGCCGCGAGCGCGCCGTCGGTGTCGCCGGCCGCGGCCAGCTCGTCTCCCTCGGTGGCAAGTCCATACGCGCGGTGCAGGTCGAGCAGGCGGCGCAGCTCGCCGAGCGGGCCCGCGTGGTCCTCCACACGCAGCTCGACGGGGCGGTCGTCGACCGGGGTGCCGCCCCCGCGCCCGGCCACCACGAGCAGCGCCGCTGACTGGCGCCCGCGGAGGTCGCCGCCCTCTGCCTCGGCGGCGTCGAGCGCCGCCATCAGCCGCTCGGCCAGCGGCTCGCCGGAGGCGGCCTCGTAGGCGCCGATCATCGCCGCCGGCACGGTGTCCCGCTCCATGATGTTCGCCTGCGCGCTCACCTGGTCGCCCACGGCGTGGCCCGCGTGGGCTATGCAGCGCGTGCCGGTGTGAACCGCGACACGCCCGCCGCGATCGACCATCGCCACCTGGCGGGACGCCTCCTGCGCGTCCTCTGCCAGCAGCTGGTGAAGCGCGGCCGGAGCGCTCGCGCCGTCGCGCATCAGCGCGAGGCCGCGCGGGCCGTAGGCCGGCTCGACCATCGACTGCGTGGCCACGGCACCGACGCCCGCCTCGCCCCACGTGACGAGCGAGCCGACGCTGAAGAAGTGCGACTGGACGGCGACACCGAGCTCCCCGCTCGACGGGTCTCTTGCGACGATCGAGTAGGTCAGACCGGGGAGGGTATTCCGTCGGTGCGCACTCGGCACGCCGAGTGCTTCCGCACTACTCAGCGGCTTCGGCCGCCGGCTCCACGGAGATCACTCGGCCGCGGCGGCCCTGCGCGAACTGCACGGTGCCGGGGCGCTTGGCGAAGATCGTGTCGTCCTTGCCGATGCCGACGCCCTCGCCGGGCTTGAAGCGCGTGCCGCGCTGGCGAACGATGATCTCGCCGCCCGTGACCGCCTGGCCGGCGAACACCTTCACGCCGAGGCGCTGGGCGTTCGAGTCGCGGCCGTTGCGGCTGGATCCAAGACCCTTCTTATGAGCCATCTGCGTCGTCCTCCTTGGCGGCCTTCGCCTGCGACCTGCGCGCTCCGGCCTTGATCGAGCTGATCTCGAGCCGGGTCAGGTACGCGCGAGCGCCGTAGCGGCGCTTGTAGCCGCGCTTGGGCTTGAACTTCAGCCCGTGGATCTTCTTGCCCTTCTCGTGGCCGGTCACGACCGCCTGGATCTTGACCCGCCCGAGGTCGCCGCTGTCGAGCACGGACTTGTCGCCATCCGCGTACAGAAGCGGCTGGAGATCGACCTTGTCGCCCTCGTTTGCGGGCATGCGATCGACGAGGATCGAAGTCCCCTCCTCGACGCGGTATTGCTTCCCGCCCACTTTCACGATCGCGTAGCTCACGGCAGCGGACGAGTCTAGCGATCAGTGAGCCGCCGGCACCGGGGCTGAGCGGCCGCTGCCGTTCCGCGCGGCGAGTTGCTCGAGCTCCGCCGCGGCGCGGTCCTCCGCCGTCTCCGCCGCGATCGCCGCGGCCAGGCGCTCCGCGCCGGTCGCGAACGACGGCTCGTCGATCACGCGCCGCACGGCCCTGGCGATCGCCTCCGGCTTCGCCTTCGGCTTGAGCCGCAGCCCAGCCCCGTGGTGCGCGACGCGCGCGGCGTTGTCGAGCTGGTCGCGCCCGAGCGGGATCGCCACGACGGGCACGCCGGCGGCAAGCGCCTTGATCACGGTGCCGTGCCCGGCGTGGGTCACGACGGCCGAGGCGTGCCGCAGCACCTCGCTGTGCGGGGCGCGCCGCACGACCGTGACGTTCGGCGGAGCGTCGATCGCGTCGACCGGGATCGTCGGGCCGGTCGTGACCACGCCGCGGACCGGCAGCTCGCCGAGGGCGCTCGCCACGCGCTGGAGCACGTCGGCGTGGTCCATGTAGGTCGAGCTCATCCCCACGAGCACGAGCGGGCCGTCGCCGGGCGGCGGGCTCCAGTCGCCGACCCAGACCGGGTCGTCCAGCCGCGGGCCCACCACGCGCACGTTCGGCGGCGGCGAGAAGCCCTCGTAGTCGAACGCGCGGCTCGTGAGCATCAGCAGGCGGTCGGCGCGCTCGAAGTTCTGGAGCACCGACGCGATCGGCTCGAGCCCGTTCGCCCGCCTCACCTCGTTCAGCTGGTCGAGCCCCTTGTCGAAGAGCCGGCCCATCACTCGCGTGAGCGCGGCGTCACGCAGCCGGCCGAGCGGCCCGCGCGCGGGCTTCAGTCCTGGGCCGAGTGGCGGCGTGCCCGAGCCCGGGAACGAGAGCAGGTTCGGCACGAGGAACGCGAACGGCACGCCCTCCGCCTCGGCGCCGATCTGCGCGCCGAACAGGAAGATGTTCCCCACGACCACGTCCGCCGGACGACGCTGGAGCTCGCGGCGCACGTCTGCCGCGAACAGCGCAGCGGGGCCGACCATCACGCCGTCGCGGGCGCGGGCGAAGGCCTCGAAGGGAGTCTTCGCGTCCCAGTCCTGGATCAGCATGCTCTCCGGGCTCAGGTCCGGGCGCTGCGGCGCCTCGTCCCACGGCACGTGCTCCGCCCCCGTGCTCTCCACGTCCGGCGCGAGCACGGCGTCGGCCAGCACGCGGACGTCGTGCCCGCGGGCCACGAGAGCCCGGATCACCGACGTGTCGGCCGGCACGGTGCCACCGCCATCGGTGATGGCGAACAGGTAGCGCTGCTGGGTCATCGAGTCCTCCGTTCGAGTAGAGCTTCCACGATTCGCAAGATCGCCGCGGCCGTCTCGTCGCGGCTGAGCCCCTGGTCACGGCGCAGGAGCTTCCAGGTGTAGACGTCGGTCGCCACGACCAACTCGGGCACGAGCTCCGGCGCTCGGAACATCGCCTCGACCCACTCGCGGTGCCCGGCACGCCCGCGCTCGAGCTGCGGGCCGAGAGCCGGGACCTTCTCCTCGAGCGCCAGCATCCGGATCACGGCGTCGCCCGTGATCTCGTAGTCGTCGGCGAGCGCCTCGACGGCGCCCTCGAGGTCGCCGGCCTCCGGCGTGTAGCGGCGCAGCACGATCTGCTCGCTGAGACGCTCGTACGCGGCCCTCGCGAGCTCCTCCTTGCCGCCGAAGTGGTTGATCACCGTCTGCCCGGACACCCCGGCCCGCCGCGCCACCTCGGCGATGGTCACGTCGTCGTACCAGCGCTCGAGAAACGCGGCGGCCGCGGCGTCGAGGACGCGCTCCCGCGTGGCCTCGGTGGCGGCCGCCCGAAGCTCCATGCTGTAGCCGCGCCGCGGATTCGTATTCATTTGGCAGTTACCCAATCCATTTGGCTGAGCCTAAACCCAACCGTCCCAAATGTCAACAGTCCTGCCTAGGTGTCCTATACGGACCCCTATCCAGGACCGTCCACCGAACGGAGCCGCCTCGGTGCCTGTCGTTCAGGCGCCGACGGAGAGCGGCTCCGCCGGCGAACGCCGCCCGCGCCGCGACCACTGCGCGATCAGCAGCCCCGCCGCCACCAGGGCCGCGCCGGCGAGCGCGCGCAGGGTGATCGACTCGTCGTAGAGCGCGGCGCCGAACAGCAGCGCTCCGAACGGCAGCACCATCGCCAGGAACGACATCGCCATGACACTGATGTGACGAAGCAGCACGGTGAGCGTCACGAACGCGACCGCCGAGCCGAACAGCGCGAGGTAGGCGATCGAGCCGACCGACTCCGCGCTCCAGACGAAATCGCCCCAGTCCTCGGAGAGCGCGGACGCCGGCAGCAGCAGGAGGCCGCCCCAGAGCATCGCCCAGCCGTTCAGCACCACGGCGTCGAGCTCGGCGGCGCGCCGCTTCTGGGCGACGTTGCCGATCGCCGCGCCGATCGGGGCCAGCGCGAGCGCCGTGGCGCCGAGCGCCGCCTTCTCGGCCGAGCCGAGCTCCACGCTCTCGAGGAAGGCGAGCGCGAGGCCGCCGATGCCGATCGCCACGCCGAGCACGAGCGGCGCGCGCAGCGGCTCGTCCGGCAACAGGAGCGCGCCTAGCATCGCGACGTAGAGGGGCAGGATTCCGAACAGCACCGCGGCGAGCCCGGACGGCACGTACTGCTCGCCCCAGTAGACGAGCCCGTAGGCGAATGCGAACGGCGCCAGGGCGAGCACGGCGGCGAGCGGCCAGTCGGTGCGGAGCGGGCGCCGCTGGATCCCCGCCACGATGAGCAGCGCGAGGCCGGCAAGCGCGAACCGCGCCCCCGCCCCGAGCAGCGGCGGGCAATCCTCGAGCCCGATCTTGATCGCGACCCAGGTGCTCGACCAGATCAGGACGAGCATGCAGTACAGCCCTACGACTGCGGAACGCGGCACCGGACTAGGGTGGCAGAGCCGCCTCCGCGCGAGCGGCCTATGGTCCGGCCGCCTGCGCCTCCCGCTGGAACTCGGCCAGTGTCGCGACCTGATCCGCCGGCGGTGCCTCCGCTCTCACCTTCGTGCCGAAATCGGAGAGGTCCTGCTTGATCCTGAGCGCGGCGGTCGTGCCGCCGTCGGTGAAGCGCGCCGACATCTCGGTCCGGCGCACGACGCCGGAGTCGTCGACCCAGACCGCGATGCGGATCGGACCCTTTGTGGAGCCCGGCTCGAGGTCGAGCTTCTTCGGATCGAGCTCGCCCTTGTAGTGCTTGGTGGTCACGCCGAACAGCTGCTCCTCGCCCACCTCCTCCACGTCGCCGGCCGACTTCACGTAGTCGAGCACCTGCGACGGGTCGCCGCTCGCGCTGAGAGCGTCGGAGACGTCCTGCTTGCTCGCCCCGAGCGACTTCGCGAGGTCGGCGGGAGTCATGCGCACCCAGGGCTTCGAGAGCTTGGGGGCCACCGAGGAGAAGTTGTAGTAGAGCGCGCCCGGATGGATGATCGCCGGGATCGCGCTGAGGGCCTCGGCCCCGCGGGTGGCCGAGTAGTCATACGTCAACCTGCCCTTGTTCGTGCGGTAGTCGAAGGCGCCGTCGCCACTGAACGCGAGCTTCCCCTCGGAGCCGGCGTCGATCGACATTTCGATCGTTACGCGCGAGGAACCCGCGTCAACGGTCGCGCCGGCCGCGCTCGCGAGGGCGTCCTCGGTGCCCTGGCCGATCGGGTGGATGATCCCGAACGTGACCGCCAGGCCGACGATCGCCGCAACGGTCGCGACGACGCCGTTCGCTCCCTTCCAGAAGTCCGCCTTGAGGAGCCGCCCCATCCACTCGATGATCCTCGTTTGGAGGAGCGTCTGTCAAGGACGCTTCTTGGTGCCGAGCAGGCCCGCCCGGACCTTGCCCATCCGCATGCGCTGCGGGTGGTCGCCCACCTGGATGCGGCGGATCTCCTTCGCCTTGCGGTAGGAGATCGCGGCCACCGCGTCGTCGCCGCTGAACGACACGAAGCAGTACGCGCCGCCGCGGCTGTTCGTGGCCCAGTACGGCTTCGTGCCGTGCGCGGCGATCGTGTACGCGAACGTGTCCCGGCGCACGATCGCGGCGTAGTCCGACATCGTTCCCGCGGCGCACAGCTTCGTGCCCGACGGGTTCATCGCCAGCCCGTGATGAGCGGAGTCGAGCAGGTAGTCCTCCCTGCGCTTCTGCTTCGACGCCTCGCTCTCGGGCAGGCGCGCCAGCCGCGTGACGCGGTCCTCCTGGAGGTCGTACTCCACGAACCCGTGGAAGAACGAGACCTGGAAGTAGACGTAGCGCTCGCCCGGCGCGAGCGCCATCGGCCGCACCGCACCGCTCATGTCGGGTTCGCCGAACTCGTCCAGCTTCTGGCCCATGTCGATCTTCCGGATCACGTGCCAGTCGCTCGTGTCGACGATCTCGAAGACGCGTTCGCCCTTCGACTTGTCGAAGATCGGCTCGTCGAGGGCGGTGAAGACCGTCCCGATGCTCGCGTGGTAGACGCGCCGGCCGTCCTTCGAGAAGTTGCTCTCGTGCGGCTGGTCGCCGCTCGGGATGCGAGCGACGATCTGGCCGCCCTTGGTGTCGAGCACGTCGACGACCTTCGCGGTCGAGGCCGAGACGAGCAGCCGCCTGCCATCGGGCGAGATCGCCATGTGGTCGGCCCTGTTGCCGTCGACCCTCGTGCGCCAGATGATCCGGCGGGTGCGCAGGTTGATCGCCACGACGTCGGCGAGGCTCGGCCGCGACACGTACAGGACGCGGCCGTTGTGCGAGGAGAACATGTCGTCGACCAGCTGGTCGTGACCCTCCCCCACCTCCTGGCGGATGGCGAGCAGGTAGCCGAGCCGCTCCGGGTCAGACTGGATCTCGCTCATCCGCTCAGCGAGGTCCGGAACGATGTTGATGCGCGCGATGCGGCGCAGCTTGCGCGGCTGGATCACGTCCGCCGTGCCGTCCCAGTTGTTGCCCACGTAGAGCACGTCGCGCGTCTTCGCGGGCCGCTTCTTCGCGGCGGCGTCGGCGCTCGCCACTGGCAACCCAACAAGCGCGAGCGCAGCGATCAGCGCGAGGACACGGCGACGCATCGCCCGTTGCTTACCCCCTGGGCGGCGAGGGTATGCGCAAGGCCTCCGTGCGCGTATCCTCGTCGTAGGCCCTCGAACAGGAAGGTGACTCGTGACGACCACGGACGCGCGCTGGGGAACCGGCGTGAATGCAGAGGCGATTCAGGCCTGGGACGGGCCGCTCTACGACCGCTTCGTCAAGTTCCGTCACATCGTCACCTCGGGGCTGGGCGCGCACGGCGACGCCGCTCTGGCGCTCGCTCCGCCCAAGCCTGGCGACCGCGTGCTCGACGTGGGCTGCGGGTTCGGCGACACGACCCAGCAGATCGCCGCGCTCGTGGGCCGGAACGGAGAGGCCGTCGGCGTGGACGCGGCCGACAACTTCATCGAGACCGCCCGGGCGGAGACCGCGGAGCTGGGCGTCTCGAACGCGAGCTTCCTCCGCGCCGACGTGCAGACCGACACGCTGGGCGGGCCGTACGACATGGCCTTCTCACGCATGGGCACGATGTTCTTCCTGAGCCCGGTGGCGGCCCTGCGGAACGTGCGCGCGTCGCTCGAGCCGGGTGCCACGCTGGCCATGGTCGTATGGCGGCGCCGCGAGGACAACCTCTGGATGTACCGCGGCCAGGAGATCGTCGAGAACATCGTCCAGAAGCCGGAGGACTCCGACGAGCCGACCTGCGGGCCCGGCCCGTTCTCCATGGCGGGGGCGGACACGACCACCGACATCCTCGTGCACGCCGGCTACACGGACATCTCGCTGCGGCGCTGCGACCTCGACATCATGTGCGGCACGACGCTCGACGAGGCGCTCGACCTGGTCATGTCGCTCGGCCCCGCGGGCGAGATCCTGCGCCTCCAGGGCGACCGCGCGGCGCACCTGCTGCCCGAGATCGACGCCGCGCTGCGCGACGGCCTGTCGGAGTACGTGCGCGAGGACGGCACCGTCTGGGCGCCCGCCTCGACCTGGATCGTCACGGCGCGGGCACCCGCCGCGTAACGCCCGCCTTCGACGCGAGCGGGCAGCTTCCGGGCTCCATGGGTAAGCGGGAGCCATGCGCCTCTATCCCGACACGCCTGACGACCGCGGCCGCGCCGTCGCCAAGGACGCCCTCGTCCTGCTCACCCTGTTCGTGCTCGCCTGGCTCGGGCTCAAGGTGCACGACGCGGTCGACCACCTGGCCGTGCTCGGCACCGGCGTGCGCGACACCGGCGACGCCGTCAACAGCGGCTTCGCCGCGGCCGGCGACGCGGTCTCCGGCCTGCCGGTCGTGGGCGGCGAGCTGGGCGACGCCCTGCGCAACGCCGGCGCCGGCAGCGCCGGCAAGGTCGCGGACGCCGGCCGCGAGGGCGAGCAGCGCGTGCACGACCTCGCGAACCTGCTCGGCCTCCTGATCTTCGCCCTGCCCGCCGCGATCCTGCTGGCGACGACGCTACCCGCCAGGATCACGCAGATCCGCGAGCTGAACGCGGCAACCCGCCTCCTCGACACCTCCTCCGAGGAGCGGCGCAAGCTGATCGCGATGAGAGCAGCCTTCTCACTGCCGGCACGTGAGCTCGCCCGCCACACCCGCGACCCGCTGGGCGACCTGGCGGCAGCCAACTACGAGCCGCTGCTGAGAGCAGCGTTCGAAGCAGAAGGATTGGCCCCGCCAACCCGCGGGTGGTGACGGCGGCGATTTTCGCGGGCGGGGCGCTGTGCGCCTCGACCGCCGAACAATCGACCGCCGGAGACAGGCCCCGCGGCCGCGGCGCTAGAGCCCTAGCCGGATGACGACGACGAAGGCGACCCCTCCGACTCCGGCTTCTTACGCCGCCCCCGCCCGCCTCGGCGCCCGCGCCGCCGCCGACGGCCGTCTCCGCCTCCGTCGCCCTCGGAATCCGAGGACGAGCTCGACGAGGACCCCGGTGAGCCGAGCCCCTCCGGCGGGTTCACAAGCGACGCCTCCGCCGCGCTTCGGCCGACCTTCTCGATCCGCACGAGCGTCTTCTGGCCCACGAGCGTGGCCGCTCCGACCACGGACACGACGTAGCCGTCCAGCTTCGCCACGGCGTCGTCGTCGTTGTACATGTGCGGCTCCTCGATGTGGACGAGCACCTCCTCGCCCTCGCGGAACGGCAGCGCGCGCTCCTCGACCTCGTCGGGCGTGCCCTCGAGCACGACCTCGAAGAAGTCGATCGGGAGCGCCTCCGTTCCCTCGAAGTGGAAGTGGCGCCCGGTCTCCTGCTCGATCTCGTGGATCGGGCCCTCGACCCCGTGGCCGCCCACGAGGATCGCGGCGACCTTGGGGTTGACCCGGATCAGGAACGCCGGCGCGTTCGGCCGCTCGACGACCAGGTCGCGCAGCCAGCGGTCCACCTCGATCGCCACCGTCTCCTCGGAGAGCACCACGCCCTCGCCCTCGCAGACCGGGCAGGGCTTGGTCATGATCTCGCGCACCCCGTCGGTCACGTTCTGACGCGTCATCTCGACGAGCCCGAGCGGCGAGATCTCGACCACGTAGGTCTTCGTGCGGTCCTCGTCGAGCGACTTGCGGAGCGTCTTCAGCACCGTGTCACGGTTGCGTGCTCTCGCCATGTCGATGAAGTCGATGACGATGATGCCGCCGATGTCGCGCAGCCGGAGCTGGCTCACGACCTCCTCGGCGGCCTCGAGGTTCGTCCTCGTGATCGTGTCCTCGAGCTTCGCCCCCTTGCCGCGCCCGGTGAACGACCCCGAGTTCACGTCGATGACCGTCATCGCCTCGGCGTAGTCGATCATCAGGTAGCCGCCGCTCGGCAGGTCCACGCGGCGCTTCAGCACCGACTGGATCGCGTCCTCGACGGCGTACTTCTCGAACAGCGGCTCGTCCTTGTCCTCGTAGAACTCGAGCCGCTCGAGCAGCTCGGGAGCCGTGCGCGTGAAGAACGACTGGAGCCGGTGGTGCTGGCCCGCGTCGTCGACGATCGCCTTCTCGAACTCGCCGGAGAAGATGTCACGCGCCACGCGGACCGACAGGTCGGCCTCCTGGAAGACCATCGCGGGCGCCGAGGTCTCCTTCGCGCGCTGCTGGAGCACGTCATGCAGCTTGTGCAGGTACTTGATCTCACGCTCGAAGTCCTCGCGCGTGGCACCCTGCGCCGCGGTGCGGATGATCACGCCGCCCTCGCCGAAGTCGATCTTCTGCGCGGCCCTGCGAAGGCGCTCGCGCTCCTTGTCCTCGAGCCGGCGCGATACGCCCACGCCCTCGCCCTGCGGCACGTACACGAGGTAGCGCCCCGCGATCGAGAGCTGCATCGAGAGACGCGGCCCCTTCGTCTTCAGCGGGTCCTTGATCGCCTGGACCAGGATCTCCTGGTTCGGCTTGAGGAGCTCCGCGATGCGCTTGCCGTTGCCCGCGCCGCGGCCGCCACGGCCTCGCCGCGCCACCTCCACGCCGGGGAAGACCACGTCGTCCGCGTGCAGGAAGCCGTTCTTGTCGACTCCGATGTCCACGAACGCGGCCTCGAGGCCGGCGAGGACGTTGTCGACCTTGCCCTTGTAGACGTTGCCGACGATCGAGCGGTTGCCCTTTCGCTCTATGTAGAGCTCGGCGACGCGCCAGTCGTTCGACTGCTTTTGCTGTTCCTGCCGCTTACCGTCGGAGGGGGAGCCCTCCGCTTCCAGGATCGCGACTCTGGTTTCGCCTCGGTCTACCGAGACGAGTAACTGCTTTCTCAAGAAGTATTCCCTTCATAACTGTCACAGGCGCTTCACCGCTGCCGTCTCGCGCGCTTGCGCGTGTATGGATTGCAGGAGGCCTATTGCCATGAGTGTGGTGATTACCGACGAGCCGCCGTAGCTGACGAGCGGCAGGGGGATGCCGGTGATGGGCATGATTCCGATCGTCATGCCCACGTTTACGAAAACTTGGAACATGAGCATCGCAGTGATGCCACCGGCGACAAGCGCCCCGTAGAAGTTCTTCGCCATCGTAAGAGTACGCAGTGCGCGCCAGATCAGCAGCGCGAACAGCGAAAGGACCAGTGCGGCGCCCACGAAGCCGAACTCCTCGCCCACCACCGAGAACACGAAATCCGTGTGGTGCTCGGGCAGGAAGTCGAGCTTCGTCTGCGTCGCCTCGTCGCCGCGGCCGGTCTTCCCCCCGGAGCCGATCGCGGTGAGCGACTGGTTGATCTGGTAGGCCTCCCGCCCGCTGTTCTCACCCGGGTTGAGGAAGGCCGTGAGCCTGTCCTTCTGGTACGGCTGAAGCACCTCGACGCCCACTGCCGGCGCCGCGATCAGCACGATCACGATCGCCGCGGCGGCGAGGCCGCCGAGAGCCGCGAAGTGGGTCCACGGGGTTCCGGCGATGAACATCACGGCAACGAGGATCGCCAGGTAGACGATCCCCGAGCCAAGGTCCGGCTGCCCGATCACGAGCATCGCCGGGATGACCGCGAGCAGCACCATGCGGCTGGTGGTCTCGCGGTCGGTGAGGCGCCGGACGCGGTCGACCATGAAGGCCGCCAGCGCGACGACGAGCAGGAGCTTGCCGAGCTCCGACGCCTGGAAGTTGAAGAACGGCAGCGCAATCGAGCGCTGCGAGCCGCGGGCCGAGAAGCCGAACGCGTAGACCAGCAGGATCGTGCCGATCATGAACGCGTAGACGCCGAGCTTCCACTCGCGCAGGCGCGAGTAGTCGAAGCGCGATATCAGGAGCATCAGGACGAACCCGACGCCGGCGTACGCGGCCTGGCGGTAGACGAAGTAGTGCGGGTCTGCCCGGTCATCCTGGGTGGCCGAGCCGATCACGTAGATGCTGGCGGCGATCAGACCTAGCGTGGCCAGCAGCATCAGCGGATCGATGCGCAGCAGGCGCCCGCCCGCGTCGCGGAAGTCCCTGACGGGAGTCGTGGCCGCGTGCATCAGTCCGGCGACCCTCCGCCCTGGACGAGGCCGGTCTCCTTGACGTCGAGCAGCTCGGCGAGGATGCGGCGCGTCATCGGCGCTGCTGTGTCGGCGCCGAACCCGCCCGCTTCGTCGGTCACGGCCACAACGTACTTGGGGTTCGGGTACGGCGCGAGCGCGACGTACCAGGACTGGTCCGGCTTCCCCGTGTGTTCCGCGGTTCCCGTCTTCCCCGCGATCGGGATCGGGAAGCCGGCGAACACCGGCGTCGAGGTCCCGCCCGGCGCGTTCGCCGCGCCATAGAGGCCCTCGAGGATCGCGTCGCGGTTCTCCTTCGAGATCTTCACGCGCCGCGCGGTCGGGGCGTCGAGGTCCTGGCGGGCGCGGCCGGTGGCGTCCTCGATGCGCAGCCCGAGCCGCGGCCGCAGCACACGCCCGCCGTTCGCGATCGCCGCGTAGGCCACCGCCATCTGAAGCGGGTTCGACAGCAGGTCGCCCTGGCCGACCGAGAGGTTGATGTTGTCGCCGACAGACCAGGGGCGGTCGGTCAGCTTGTCCTTGTACAACGCGTCCCGCCACGCCGGAGTCGGGAGGGTGCCCGGCTCCTCCGAGGGGAGGTCGATCCCGGTCTTCCGGCCGATCCCGAGCCGGTGCGCCCACGTCTGGAGCGGCATTCCCTTCTCGTTCATGTCACGGCCGAGCTGGTAGAAGAAGACGTCGCTCGAGACCGTGAGCGCCTCCACGAGCGAGAGGACCCCGTGGGGGGTGTGCCCGGTGTTCGCGAACTCGATGCCCCCGACCGTGAGCGAGCCGGGGTCGCTCAGCGGCGTGGAGGGCGTGATGTGCCCGCTCTCGAGCGCGGCGGTCGCGGTGATCAGCTTGAACGTCGAGCCGGTGGGATAGCCCGCCTGGATGGCGCGGTCGAGCAGCGGCTCGCCGAGGTCCTTCGACGTGAGCGCGTCGAGCTGCTTGTGCGTGATCGGCTTGGTGAACACGTTCGGGTCGAACGAGGGCTGCGACCCGAGCGCCAGCACCTCGCCGTTCTGGACGTTCATCACGGCGAAGGCGCCCTTGCCGCTGCCGCCCGCGAGCGCCTGCTGGGCCACGCGCTGCACGCCGAGGTCGAGCGACAGCCGCAGCTGCTGCCCCTGCACCGCCGGCTCGCGCCTGAGCGTCTTCGTGAGCTTGCCGCTCGCGTCCACCTCGACCCGCGCGGCGCCGTTCTGGCCGCGCAGGTAGCGGTCGTATTCGCGCTCGATGCCGGCCTTGCCCACGATGTCGCCGAGCACGACGTCGCTGAAGCGCTGGTCCTTCAGCTCCTCGGGGCTCACCTCACCGACCTGGCCGAAGAGGTGGGCGCCGACCACGCCGTGCGGATACAGCCGCAGCGAATCCCGCTCGGCCTCGACGCCGGGGAACTGCTCCTGGCGCTCGAGCACGTAGGCGACCACCCGGCGGTCCACGTCCTGCTTGATCGTGGGCTTCGAGTACGGCAGCGCCTCGAGCTCGCTCGACACCCGGCGCTCGAGCCGCGCGGGGTTCAGGTTGAGCAGCCGCGCCAGCCTGCGGTAGACGGCGTCGCGCTCGGCACGGTCCGTGGGCAGCGAGTCGGGCGTGACCTTGATCGACAGCGAGTTGCGGTTCTCGACGAGCGCAACGCCGTGGCGGTCAACGATCTCTCCGCGCGGCGCCTGCACCTTGATCTCGCGCACGCTGTTGCTCTTCGCCGTGGCGACGTAGTTGTCGCCCGAGAGCACCTGGAGGTACCAGAGCCGGAAGAAGATCACCGCGAACATGACCAGCGCCACGCCGCCGATCACCGCGATGCGGAAGGCCAGCTGCGGGGTGAGCGTCGGGCGGCGCTCGTTGTCGAGGTACATGGGCTAGACCTCCAGACCGCGGAGGCCGAGCGGGCCTGTCTCGCGCGGCGGCCGGCGGCGGCGGCGCAGCTCGAGCGGGTCGACCTTCAGTGCCGGGCGGAGCAGCCTGCGAACGCCGGTGAAGACCGGCAGTGCCAGCAGTGCGTTGAGCAGCGTCGTCACGATCGCATCGCGGATCACCAGCGGGCTTACGCTGGCGCCTACGTCAAGCATGAAGGAGACGGCGGCGAATGCGACGACGAAGCCGCCGGTGGCCGCCGCGGCGACCGCAACCGGGAGGAGGCCGTGGCTCGGGTCGCGCACCTCGCGGAAGCGCCCCACTCCGTAGCCCACCGCTGTCAGCACCAGCGAGGACACGCCCATGGTCGCCCCGCTCGCGAGGTCCAGCAGGAAGCCGGCGGCAAAGCCCGTGGCGCAGCCGGCCACCGATCCGCCGTAGTAGGAGACCGCGGCCACGACCAGGACCAGCACGTCCACGTGGCCGCCGAGGATCGACAGCTGGCTGAGCCCTGAGAGCTGGAGCATGACCGCGAGCAGCAGCAGGATGCCCACGCGTAGGAACGAGCCCGGCGACACGATCACGGCAGCCCGACCCCCGCCGTCTGGGAGGCGGTACCGCGCCGCGTGAGCACCTGGACGATGTCGATCGACTTGAGGTCGGCGTACGGCTTCAGGTGCACGCGCTGGTAGATGTCGACCTCGTTGAGGTCGGCCTTCGAGACGCGGCCGATCGGGATGCCGCGCGGGAACAGCGACTCGCCCTTGGCGATCGTGAAGCCGGACGTGGCCACGGTCGTGTTCTCGGTCACGCGCCCGCCCTCGACGAACTCCATGAGGAGGTCGCGCGGGTTGCCCACCGCGGGGCGCACCACGCCCGTCGCGCCCGAGGGCATCACCTGAGCGCCGACTCCGATCGAGGCATCGGTGATCAGCGTGACCTCGGCGGTGCCGGCGGTCACGCTCGTGACCTTGCCGACGAGGCCGCCGACCTCCCCGGCGTCGGGATCGCTGCCGGCCGCGATCACCGGCTGGTTCACGCGCACGCCGTCGCTCTCGCCCTTGTCGATGTGGATGCTCGAGTACCAGACGGTCGGCGAGCGGGAGATCACGCGCGCGGCGATCGGCGCGGTGCCGCGCGGGAAGCCGTCCTCCTCCTTGAGGCCGACGAGTCCCCTGAGCTGCGTGGCGTCGCGCTGGGCGGTCTGGGCCTCGGCGAGCGCGGCCCGCAGGCGTTCGACCTCGCTCCTCAGGTCCTTGTTCTCCTTCTTCGCGTCGAACGTGTCGCCCGCCCAGCCGAACAGGTCGCGCACAGGCTTGAGCGCGCGGCTCGCTCCCGTCTCGATCGGGGCGAACGCTTCCTGCGCACCGCGCTGGAGCGCGTGGAAGAAGCCGCCGCCGGACTCGCCGAAGTACGCGGTCAGGACAGCGATCGACAGCGCCACGAAGACCGCGAGCGCCGCCCGCCGCCTGCGGACCACCTTGCTGTCGTACACGCCTAGCGCCCTCCGCGCGGCGGGACTACCGCCGTCGGCTCGATCGGGAATTCTTGTTGCTGCGGTGGATCGCCTCGAACTCCTCGAGGCTGCGGCCGGAGCCGACCGCGACGCACGTCAGCGGTGACTCCGCCAGGTGCGCCGGCATCTGGGTCTCGTCGCGCAGGCGGTCGTCGAGCCCCTGGAGGAGCGCGCCGCCGCCGGCGAGCATGATGCCGCGGTCCATGATGTCCGACGCGAGCTCCGGCGGGGTGCGGTCGAGCGTCTCCTTGACGGCGTCGATGATCGCCTGGAGCGGCTCCTCGAGCGCCATCCGGACCTCTTCGCTCGTGAGCACGATCGTCTTGGGGAGGCCGGAGACGAGGTCGCGGCCGCGGATCTCGGCCTGCACCTCCTCGGCCAGCGGGAAGGCGGAGCCGATCTCGAGCTTGACCTCCTCGGAGGTCTGCTGCCCGATCATCAGCTTGTACTCGCGCTTGACGTAGTTGATGATCGCCTCGTCGAGCTCGTCGCCGCCGATGCGGATCGACTGCGAGACCACGATGCCGCCGAGCGAGATCACCGCCACCTCGCTGGTGCCACCGCCGATGTCGACGACCATGGTCCCCGTCGGCTCGCCGACCGGCAGGCCGGCGCCGATCGCGGCCGCCATCGGCTCCTCGATCAGGTAGGCCTGGCG
>DASYMP010000320.1:0-2234 GCA_036009005.1 Thermoleophilaceae bacterium
GCACCTCGCGCTCGCGCGCGGTGAGGGCGGCATCGGGCTCGGCAGCCGCGCCCGCGTGTCCACGGCCCGTGAGCATCGCGCGCGCCGCCTTCGGGTCGAGCGGCGACTCGCCTCGGGCCGCCGCGCGTATCCCCTCGATCAGCTCGCTCGGCTCGGCATCCTTCAGCAGATAGCCGATCGCCCCGGCATCGAGCGCGCTCAGGATCTGCTGGCGGTCCGAGAACGAAGTGAGGATCACGACCTCCGTGCCGTGACCGGCCGCCACGATCCGGCGGGTGGCCTCGGCTCCGTCCACGTTCGGCATCGAGAGGTCCATGAGCACGACCCGCGGCCGGTGCTCCTCCGCGAGTCGGACCGCCTCCTCGCCGTCGCGCGCCGCGCCGAGCACCTCGATGTCGGGCGTCGCGTCGAGCAGGCGCACGAGGCCCTCTCGAACGACGGCGTGGTCGTCCGCGATCACGAGGCTGATCACGAGACCGGCACCTCCGCGCGCACGCGCGTTCCCTCGCCGGGAGCCGAGACCAGCTCGAAGCTGCCACCCGCGTCGCGCACCAGGTCGCCCATCATCCTCAGCCCGAAGTGGCCGTTCGACTGGGCCTCGACGTCGCCGGGGCTGAAGCCGCGGCCGTCGTCCTCGACCCCGAGCGTGGCTTTGCCGGCTGTCGCTGTGAGCGTCACGTTCACCCGCTTGGCGCCGGCGTGGCGGCGGACGTTGCGAAGGGCCTCCTGGGCCACGCGGAAGAGGAGCGCCTCGGACTCCTGCGGCAGGGCCAGCTCGGGCGGCGCGTCGAGGCGCGCCTCGCAGCCGCCCGACCTGATGCCGTCGAGCAGGTCCGTGAGCGCCGCCTGCAGGCCAGAGCGGTGCAGGGTCGGCGGGTAGATGTCCACGAGCAGGGTTCGCAGCTCACGCACGGTGCGGCGCGCCTCGGTGGCGCCCTCTTCGACCGCGGAGCGCGTCTCCGAGCCGGCCGGAAGCTGCTCGGCGGCCGCCGCTAGGCCGTAGGAGACTCCGGCCATGTTCTGCACCACGCCATCGTGCAGGTCGCTGGCGATGCGACGCCGCTCGATCGCCGAGGCGTCGATCGCCCGCCGCAGCAGCGCCTCGCGCTCGCGCTGTCCGCGCTGCAGCCGCCGCGCCAGCGAGTACGCCAGCGGGATCTGCGCAAGCTCGAGCAGCACCAGCGCGATCACGAGCGCCGGCAGGAAGCGCTCCCACAGCCGCTGGCCGCTCGCCGAGATCGACGCGAAGCGCTGGTAGGCCTCGAACAGCAGCCGGTGCCCGTTCGGCGTCCGCACGCCCAGGTAGACCTCGAGCAGCTTCTTGTGCGGCCGCTCGAAGCGGTTCTCGGGGCGCGACAGGTCGCTCACCTCTGCAGCCGTGAGGCCCTCCTTGAGCGCCTTCAGGTCCTCGGCCCCGAGCCGCGTCCTGAAGCCGATCAGCCGGTGCTCGTCCGAGTAGACGATGCGCCCGCTCGCGTCCCACAGCTTCACGCGCACGATGTCGCCCGAAAGAACGCGGCCGCGAATCACGCGGTCCATCTTCGCGATCGCCTTCGGGTCGCCGCGCTCGAGGCCCGGCGCGATGTTCGGCGCCACGATCCCGTCGCCCGCCAGCCGCGCGAGGCGCTTCGAGTCGTTGATCGCCTCGCTCGTGCCGGTGTTGCGCAGCAGCTCGACGGCCACCAGGCCGAGCAGCAGCACCACGACGGTGCCCGTGATCGCGAACTGGAGCACCGCGGTGGCGGTCGAGCCCGGCTTCATCCTCCTGCTGGAACCCGCCTTCGTGCGGAGACTCACGCGCGGGTCCTAGGACCAGGGACCGATTGGCGGGGTGCCGGAGTGCGTCCGATGGTGCATCGCAGCAAGAAACCTACGAACTACGTGCTCCGCCGCGGCGCAGGCTGAGCTAGGGCTCGGGCGGTCCGAGCAGCTGCGACATGACGATCTGGGACCGCGTGCGCTCCACCAGGCCGTCGCGCTGCAGCTCCATGATCAGGCGGTCGAGGTCGGCGTTGTCCTGCGTGCGCACGCGCGCGATGGCGTCGGCCTCGCCGGTCACGCTCCAGGCCTCGACCACTTCGGGGTGCTTCTCGAGTCGTCGCGTGACCTCGTCGAGCAGCGTTCCCGGCGCGTAGAAGAGCTCGACCAGCGCCTCGGTCGCGTGGCCCAGGGCCGCGTGGTCGACCACGGCCGTAAAGCCGCGCAGCGCGCCGTCGCGGAGCAGCCGGTCGACG
>DASYMP010000321.1:0-12890 GCA_036009005.1 Thermoleophilaceae bacterium
CTCCAACTCCCAGTCCACCTCGTATGCCGTGCAGGGCCTGATCGCTGCCGGGTCCGGCGGCGGCGCGGTCTCGCGCGCGCAGAGCTATCTCGTCAAGCGCCAGCGTGCGGACGGCAGCGTCGCGTACTCCTCGTCGTCCACGCAGACGCCGGTCTGGGTGACCGCTCAGGCGCTGATGGCGCTCGAGGGCAAGGCGCTGCCGCTCGGCACCGTCGCGCGCAAGAGGCACAGGCGCGCCAGGGCCAGCAACACGGCCGGCGGCGGCGCCGCGGCCGGCGACACGAAGGCGAAGGGCGGCAAGAACAACGCCGCCGCGGGCGCGGATGCCGGCACCGAGCCGGGCGCGGCCGCAGCCGAGGGGGTCGGAGCCGCGGGTGGCGCGGCGGCCACGGGAGAGCCCGGGGTGGAGCCCGAGGGCACCAGCGCGGCGACGCTCGCGGCGGAGACGGCGAAGAAGAGCGGCACCGCGGCGCCCAAGCCGGTCCCGCTGTGGGCGGGCGTGCTCGCCGCAATCGGCCTGGTGGCGCTGCTCTGGGCGCTCCACACGTTCGTGCTGCCGCGTCGTCCCGATTTGGGATAGTCGGGGCATGGCCGAGCCCGATCCCCTCGCCGGCGCCTTCACCGACCCGTCACAGCTGCGCGACTTCTACGACGCGCCGATGGACCTCGCGATCCGCAAGGACATCGGTCACATCGACGACCTCTGCAGGCGCCTGATCGCCGCGTCGCCGATGCTCTTCGTGGCCACCCATGACGAGAACGGACACGCGGACGCGAGCCCGCGCGGTGGGCAGCCCGGCTTCGTGACCGTGCTCGACGAGCAGCACCTCGCAATTCCCGACGCCACCGGGAACCGGCGGCTCGACACGCTGGAGAACGTTGTCTCGAGCGGCAGGGTCGGAGTGATCTTCATCATCCCCGGGCGCAACACCACGCTGCGCGTGAACGGCCGCGCCGGCGTGACCGCGGCGCCCGAGCTGCTCGAGCGCCTCACGCCCGTGGGCAAGCCGCCGAAGACCGCGATCGTGGTGGAGGCCCAGGAGGTCTACACGCACTGCCCGAAGGCGTTCGTGCGCTCGAAGCTGTGGGACCCGGACAGCTGGCCCGACCCGGCGACCCTGCCCACTTCGGCCGAGGTCTCGCTCGCCCATCAGCGCAACCCGGACCTGACGCTCGAGCAGGTCGAGGAGCGCGAGCGCGACGCGCTGGCGCACCGGCTCGAGTAGGGCTCAGCCGCCGAGCGCGCGGACGATCAGCCGGTCCATCAGCCGATCGGGCAGGAACTTCGCCATCGGTCCGCGGAGCTTCGCGTCGCGCCCGACCAGGTAGCGCGTGCGCGGGCGGCTCGACGTGAGCGCCGTGCCGATCGCCTCGGCCACCTCGCTCGGCTCGATGCCGCGCTCCTCCGCGATCTTCGCGGTCTCGGCGCGCAGCTTCGCGATCATCTTCCCGTAGAGACGCTCCGCCTCCGGCGGCACGTCCTCCATCATCTCGTCGGCGAGCTTCTCGCCCTTCTCCCAGATCGGAGTCTTCACGCCGCCCGGCTCGATCAGGATCACGTCCACGCCGTGCGGGCGGAGCTCGCGCCGCAGCGAGTCGCTGAGGCCCTCTAGGCCGAACTTCGAGGCGTTGTAGGGGCTCACGAGCGGCAGCCCCACGCGGCCGCCTATCGAGCTCACGTTCACGATCCGCCCGCGGGCGCGCCTGAGCGCCGGGAGGAACGCCTGCGTCACGGCCGCCTGCCCGATCAGGTTGATCTCGAGCTGCTCGCGCAGCTTGTCGATCGGGAGGAACTCGAGCGGCGCCGCGACCGCGATTCCCGCGTTGTTCACGAGGCCCGTGAGCGGCGTGTCGCCCAGCGCGTCGCGCGCGGCCGCGATCTGGTCGGCGTCGGTCACGTCGATCCGCACGGTGCGGATGCCGCCGGCCTCGAGCCGCTCGGCGTCCTCGTCCTTGCGCACGGCGCCGATCACGTCGAACCCGAGCGTCTTCAGGTGCCGGACGGTCGCCTCGCCGATGCCGGTGGACGCGCCTGTCACGAGAACGGTTCCGGAGGCCATGGCGGGGCCAGCCTATTCGCTAGCTTCGCCTCGGTGGAAGTGGACGAGGCGATCAGGACGCGGCGGACCCACAAGGTCTACGGCCCTGAGCCGGTGCCGCGCGAGACGCTCGACGAGCTGTTCGAGCTCGCGCGCTGGGCGCCGAACCACAATCTCACCAACCCGTGGCGCTTCCGCGTCCTGGGGCCGGAGTCGCTCGCGCGCCTCAAGGACACCGCCGGCGCCGAGGCGGCGGCCAAGCTCGACCGGGCGCCGACGCTCGTCGTCGTGTCGGTCGCCGAGAGCGGCGACCCGGTGCAGGACGAGGAGGACTACGCCGCCGGCGCCGTGGCCGCGTACATCGTGCTTCTCGCCGCGCACGCGCGCGGGCTCGCCGGCTACTGGCGCACGCCCGAGGTGCTCCGCACCCGCGGAGGCTGCGCGGCGGCGGGCGTTCCGGACGGCGAGCGGGCGATCGGCCTGCTCCACCTCGGCCCTCTGAGACAGGAGAAGGAGCCGCCGGAGCGGCTGGCGCCCGGAGAGTTCGTAACGTACCTGCCGTGATCCCGCGAGCAGACGCTCTCGCCTCACTGGAGCGGGACAGCTTCGACCTCGTCGTCGTGGGCGGCGGGATCACCGGCGCGGGGGTGGCCCTGGACGCGGCGTCGCGCGGGTACAGCGTCGCGCTCGTCGAGAAGTCGGACTTCGCGGCGGGCACGTCGAGCCGCTCGTCGAAGCTCGTGCACGGCGGGCTTCGCTACCTCCAGAACTTCGACCTCGGCCTGGTGCGGGAGGCGCTCCTCGAGCGCTCGCTGCTCGTGAGGCTCGCTCCGCATCTCGTGAAGCCGCTGCCGATGATCGTGCCGACCTTCGAGGGCAAGCGCCCCGACCGCGTGCTCGGGGTGGGGCTCAACATGTATGACGTGATGTCGTGGCGTCGCGGGCGCGACGAGTCCGAGGAGTGGAGCCCGGAGCGACACCGCACGATCGACGGGGACGAGGTGATCGAGCTGGTTCCCGCGCTGGCCGGGCGCGAGCCCACGGCCGGCTACCTCTTCTACGACTGCCAGACGGACGACGCGCGGCTCGTGCTCACCGTCCTCGGCGAGGCGGAGCGCTTCGGCACCGTGATCGCGAACCGCTGCGAGGTGACGGGCCTGGTCGAGCGCAGCGGGCGCGCGGCCGGCGTGCTCGTGCGCGACACGCTCGGCGACGGCGGTGAGTTCGAGATCGCGGCCGACAACGTGGTGAACGCGACCGGGGTGTGGGCCGACCGGCTGCGCCCGCAGGAGCTCTACACCGAGGAGGAGGTCCCGGTGATCCGGCCGAGCCGCGGCACGCATGTGACGCTCCCCCGCAAGCTGCTCGACGTGCACGCCGGCGCGATCGTGCCGGCCGGCGGCGGGCGCACGGTGTTCGTGCTGCCGTGGCTGGGACGAACGCTGGTCGGCACGACCGACAACGACTACGAGGGCTCGGTGGAGCACGTGCCGCCCGCGGCGGAGGACGTGACCTACCTGCTCGAGGCGGTGAACGCGTTCTTCGGCACGGAGCTGGCGGCGGCCGACCTGAGCGGCGCGTACGCGGGCGTGAGGCCGCTGATCTCGACCGGAGACCCCAAGAAGTCCGTGGACATCTCGCGCAAGGCCGAGCTGTACGAGACGAGCTCGGGGCTGGTGACGATCACCGGCGGGAAGCTCACGACATGGCGTCGGATGGCGAAGCTGGTGGTGGACCGGATCGTCGAGCGCGACGGCCGCGAGGCGCCCTGCCGGACGCACGAGATCCAGCTCGGGATGCCGGTGGACCCGGATGCGCTCGCCGACGCGCCGGCGGTCGACGAGGAGAGCCGCGTGCACCTCGCCTCGCGCTACGGGCACGCCGCGAACGTCGTGATCGGGCTGGCGGCGGCCGAGCGGGCGCTCGCAGCGCGGATCAGCCCGGAGCTGCCGGACATCGTGGCCGAGGCGGCCTTCGCGGCCACCGCCGAGCAGGCGCACTCGGTCGCCGACGTGCTGCTCCGGCGCACCCGCCTCGGCCTCCTCGACGCCCGAGCCCTGTGCGCGCCCGGCGCCGAGGGGCCGCGCGCGGTGGCACGGGCGATGGCCGGCCAGCTCGGCTGGGACGACGCCCGCGTGGCAAGCGAGCTGGCCGACTGGGCGCGGGTGGCGAGCGCCGAGGGCCTGGTGCCGGAGGCAGCGCAATCCGACGACGCGGACGCCGCGCCCGGCGCTGGCGCAGAGGCCGCGCCCGCGGAGCCGTCGCCCACCGCTCCCGGGGCCGCTCCCGAGGAGGCCGCGTGACGCTTCGTCTGCGGGGGCGCGAGCTGGATCTGTCGCAGCCGGTGCTGATGGGCATCGTGAACGCGACTCCCGACTCGTTCTCGGATCACCAGGGGCCGAAGGACCCCGGCGAGCTGGCCGCGCTCGGCATGCGGCTCGTCGAGGACGGCGCCGCGATCATCGACGTGGGCGGCGAGTCCGGTCGGACCGACACGGAGGCCGTGTCCGTCGACGAGGAGGCCGCGCGCGTGGTGCCCGTGATCGAGCGGCTCGCCGCCGAGGGCGTGCTCGTGTCGGTGGACACCTGGCGCGGGCCGGTTGCGCGCGCCGCGCTCGACGCCGGCGCCGCGATGATCAACGACGTGAGCGGCCTGAGCGACCCGGCGGTGGCGGCGGCCTGCGCCGAGACCCAGGCCGCGCTCGTGATCACGCACACCCAGGCACCGCCGAAGACCAAGGTGTACCCGGACTACGACGACGTCGTAAAAAGCGTGCGCCAATTCCTCGACGAGCGGATGGCGGAGGCGCGCGCCGCCGGAGTGGGGGAGGATCGCATCGTGCTCGACCCCGGAATCGACATCGCGAAGTCGCCGTCCGAGTCGATCGAGCTGATCCGGCGGCTGCCGGAGCTTGCGGAGCTGGGCCGGCCGCTGCTCCTGGCGATATCGCGCAAGGACTTCGTCGGCGCGCTCACCGAGCGGCCGCCGTCCGCCCGCGGCGCCGGGACGCTCGCGGCCGTGGGCGCGGCGGCACGCGGCGGCGCCGGGATCATCCGCGTGCACGACGTGGCCGCCGCTCACGACTACCTGCGCGTGCACGCCGCCCTCCAGGACGGCGCGGACAGCTCGCTCCAGCTCGCGCCCGAGCTGCGCCGGGAGGCCGTGTGAGCGACGGGCTCACGATCGCGCAGCTGTCGGACCTGCACTGCGGCTCGCCGCACTTCGTCCCGAGCCTGCTCGACCGCGCGATCGTCGAGATCAACGAGCTCCGCCCCGAGGTGGTCATCGTGTCGGGCGACCTCACGGGGGACGGCTACCGCGGCGAGTACGAGCTCGCTCGCGACTACCTCGACAAGATCGACTGCAAGCGCATGATCGTGATCCCCGGTAATCACGACTCGCGCAACGTCGGCTACGTGCACTTCGAGGAGCTGTTCGGCCAGCGACGCTCGGAGCTGCACATGAACGGCGTCTCGATCCTGGCCGTGGACTCCACCGAGCCCGACCTCGACAACGGCCTGATCGGCCGTGGCCGCTATGAGTGGATCGAGGAGCGCTTCGGCGCGCACGAGGCGTTCCTGCGGATCTTCGTGCTCCACCACCACCTGCTGCCGGTGCCGGGCACGGGCCGCGAGCGGAACATCGTGCACGACGCGGGCGACACGCTCGAGTGCCTCCAGCGAGCCGATGCGCATCTGGTGCTCTCGGGTCACAAGCACGTCCCCTACGCGTGGCGGCTCGAGAACCTGTTCGTCGTCAACGCGGGCACGGTCTCGACCACTCGCCTGCGCGGGAAGACGAAGCCCTGTTACAACGTCGTCGACGCGAGGCCGGAGCGCGTCACGGTCTACCGCAAGTACCCCTTCCACGAGCGCGACGCGATCCTCTCCTTCGACCCGCGCACGTTCGACTACGAGAAGGACCCGGGCCTGCTCGGCGAGACCGCGAGCGGCTAGGCGCCATCCCGTGCCGGTGATCGCCCTCATCGACGGGGAGCACCATCCAGCGGCGGTGCGCGACGCGCTCGCGGGCCTCGATCTCGCCGGGGTCGTGTTCTGCGGAGGCGAGGAGAAGCTCGGGCCGGGGCCGCTCGAGGAGCACTACGGGATGCCGGTCGAGACCGATCCGGAGGAGGCGCTGCGGCGGCTCGCGCCCGGCGCGGACACCGTGGTCGACCTCGCCGACGAGCCAGTCGTCCCCGCGCGCCGCCGCCTGCGGCTCGCGGCGCTCGCGCTCAGCCTCGGCCTGGCCTACGAGGCCCCGGGCGCGCGGCTCGAGCCGCCGCGCTACGAGCCGGTCGACTTCGACGGCCCCACGCTCGCGGTGATCGCCACCGGGAAGCGCACCGGCAAGACGGCGGTGGCCGGGCACTGGGCCGGGCTGCTGCGCGACGCCGGCGTGGACCCGGTGATCGTCTGCATGGGCCGCGGCGGGCCCGCCGAGCCGCTGCTGGCCGAGCCGGCACCCTCGCTTGACGAGCTGATCGCGATCGCCGACTCCGGCTCGCACGCAGCGTCGGACTACCTCGAGGACGCGCTGATCGCGGGTGTGCGCACGGTGGGCTGCCGCCGCGTGGGCGGCGGCTTCGCGGGCCAGCCATTCGACTCGAACGTGCCGGCGGGCGCGGCGCTGGCCGCATCGCTCGCCCCAGGCGCGATCGTGCTCGAGGGCTCCGGCGCGTGCATCCCGCCGGTGGAGGCGGACCGCACCGTCTGCATCCTCGGCGCGGGCGAGCCGGAGCCGTTCGCGGAGTACCGGCTAGCGCGCGCGGACCTCGTGCTGGCGGCGGACGGCGCGCCCGGCGACCCGGCCGGCGCGCTCCCGTTCAGCCTTCGCTCGGAGCCGGTCGAGGAGGTGCCGGACGACGCCCGAGTGGCCGTCTTCACCCCCGGCGCCACCGACATCCACGACATCCCCGAGCCGGTGCTCGTCTCCACCAACCTCGCCCGCCGCACCGAGCTCGCGGCCGAGCTCGACCGTGCCGCGGCGGAGCGCAGCGACGTCTACCTCACCGAGCTGAAGGCCGCGGCGATCGACACGGTCGCCCGCCGCGCGCGGGCGGAGGGCGCGCGCGTGGTGTTCGTCCGCAACCGACCCGTGGGCGTCGACGACGCACTCGTCAAGCTCTACGACGATGCCCGCTGAGACGATCGTCGTCCACCGCGGCCACGGCCTCCCGTACTCGAAGGGGCTGATGGCGCAGGCGATCTCCGCCACCGGCCTGCCGCAGGGCCGGGCCTTCGAGCTCGCTCGTAAGATCGAGCAGCGGCTGGACGCAAAGGGGGGTGGAGAGATCGACATCGCCGCGCTCCACACACTCGCCGAGGACGTGCTCACCCAGGAGGAGGGCGAGCTCAGCTCGCGCCGCTACGCGAACTGGCGGCGGCTCGATCGCCTCGACCGGCCGCTCGTCGTCCTGATCGGCGGCACCACCGGCGTCGGGAAGTCCACGATCGCGACGATGCTGGCCGGCCGGCTGGGCGTCAACCGTGTTATCGCGACGGACGTGATCCGGCAGGTGCTCCGGGCATTCTTCACCCGTGAGGCGATGCCGACTGTCCACTACTCCGCCTTCGAGGCGGGCGGCATCGCCGGCTACCGCGACCAGGCCGAGCGCGTCGGCACCGGCATCACCGCGATCGTCGACCGCGCGGCCAACGAGGCGAAGCCGGTGGTGGTCGAGGGCGTGCACGTCGTGCCCGGCGGAGTGCACCCGCGCACGCGCGAGCGCTGCGTGCTCGTGGAGGCGCTCGTCGTGGTGGACGACCCCGACCTCCATCGCGGGCACTTCTCGCACCGCCCCGGCACGCGGCCGGCCGAGCGCTATCTCGCTAGCTTCGAGGAGATACGCAGGCTCCAGGATCATCTCTGGGAGAGGGCACGCTCGGAGGGAGTCGCGGTGATAGACAACGAAAACGTCGACGACACGCTCGCTCAGCTCATGCAGCTGGTGCTCGATGCGGTCCAGGAGGTCCAATGAAGCTGTTCATCGATACCGGGTCAGTGAAAGAGGTCGAGGAGATCGCGGCCTGGGGAGTGCTCTCCGGCGCCACGACCAACCCGAGCCTGCTCGCGAAGGAGGACGGTGAGCCGGGCGACAGCATCCGCCGCATCTGCGAGCTGGTCGACGGCCCGGTCTCCGGCGAGGTCGTCTCGGACGACGCACGCTCGATGGTCGCGGAGGGCCGCGCGCTCGCGGGGCTTGACGACCGCGTCGTCGTGAAGGTCCCGTTCTCGTCCGAGGGACTGGCGGCGACCCGCGAGCTCGTCTCCGACGGCATTCCGGTCAACATGACGCTCGTGTTCTCCGCCGCCCAGGCGATCCTCACCGCCGAGGCGGGCGCGAGCTACGTGTCCTGCTTCATGGGCCGGCTCGACGACATCTCCGTGAACTCCGAGGCCGTGGTGGCCGAGATCGTGGAGGCGCTCGGTCCGGACCGTGAGGCGCAGGTGCTGGCCGCGTCGATCCGCCATCCGATGCACGCGGTGATCGCGGCTCGGCTCGGCTGCGAGGTCTCGACGATCCCGGGCAAGGTGCTGAAGCAGATGCTCGCGCACCCGCTCACGGAGTCCGGTATCGCCCGCTTCTCGGACGACTGGAAGAGCCGTCCCGAGTTCGGCGAATGGCTGCGCGGGCTCGTCGACGAGAGCGCCGCCGCGACCAGGTAGCGCCGCCCCGCTAGGGTACGGCGCCGCTATGTCGTCGGTCCTGAACAGAAAAGAGCTCGCGGGCAGTCCGCTCGCCGATCTGCACCAAATTGCCTCGGAGCTGGGAGTCGAGGGCTACCGCGGTATGCGCAAGGCCGACCTGATCGGGGCGATCCTGAGCGCGGCCGGCGCGCCGGACGAGCCGGCGGACGACGAGCCCGCCGACGCCGAGCCCGCTGCCGCCGCAGAGCCGGCGGTCGCCGCCGCCGCCACGGGGGACATTCCCGACGCGGACGAGCGCGAGGGTGCCGACGCGGAGGATGACGAGGACGACACGTCCGAGGACACCTCGGAGGGAACCTCGGAGGACACGTCCGAGGGCACCTCGGAGGACGAGCCCGACGAGGTCCCGGCCGAGGAGGCGCTCGAGCGCCCCGCACGGCGGGGCCGCCGCGGTCGCCGCGCCCCGGCCGGGGAGGAGGAGCCCGAGGTCGTGGAGGACGAGGTCTCCGACGAGGAGATCACCTCCGGCGTGCTGGACGTGCTCGCCAACGGCAGCGGCTTTGTGCGCGTGGACCCCGCCGGGCAGCAGTCGCGTGGCGACGTCTACGTCTCGCCCGCCCAGATCCGCCGCTGCGAGCTGCGCGCGGGCGACGAGCTGAGCGGCCCTGCGCGGAGCGCCCGCCGCAACGAGCGCCACCCCTCGCTCGTGAGGGTCGAGACCGTGAACGGATCGCCCGCCGAGCCCGTCGAGGAGCGCCCGGAGTTCGCCGACCTCACGCCCGTCTTCCCGACCCACAAGCTCGCGGGCACGAAAGCATTGAAGGACGCGCCGTTCGGGCGCGGCTCGCGCGTGGCCGTGGCCACTGCGCCCGGGGGCGACGCGACCCCGGTGCTGCGAGAGCTGGCGGTCGCGCTCGCCGGCGACGACGAGCTCGGCGTGCAGGTGGTGCTCGTGGGGGCGCTGCCCGAGGAGGTCACCGAGTGGCGCCGACAGGACGGCCTGCCGGTCTCCGGTGGCAGCTTCGACCGCTCCGCCGACGCTCAGGCTCAGGCCGCGGAGCTGGCCGTGGAGCGCGCGAAGCGGCGGGTGGAGCGCGGCGGCCACGCGGTCGTCGTGATCGACTCGCTCGACGCGCTGCCCGCGGGCGCGCGCCGCAGGATCTTCGGCGCCGGTCGCGCCACCGAGGAGGGCGGCACGCTGACCGTGATCGCCTCCGTGGGCGCCGATCGCGACGCGCTGCGCTGGGCCACCACGCGCGTGGTGCTCGACGCGGACGGCAAGCTCTCGCCCGAGAGCGGCACGCTGCGCGCCGACTCGCTCTCCTGAGAGTCCCGCGGCGAGTGCGTTAGCGGCGGTACGCCACCCGGCGCCAGCTCGGCTCGGGTGAGAGCTCGATGAGCTCGAAGTTGCGGTCGGGCTGGGCGTAGCCGAAGGAGCTGTTCGAGTCGTCGAACACGACCTCGAGCTCGCCCTCCATCACGCGCTGGTCGAGCCAGGCGCCGCGGAAGACGAGGCGGCGGAGCCAGTGGACGAGCGAGCGCTCGGAGGGCCCGTTCAGGTCCGACCAGCACTCGTTGATGTGCTCGCCAAGCTCGGAGTGGGCCTCGTTGACCTCGCCGTTCACGGCCAGGTTCACGAGGTCCTCGCGCTCGTCGTCGCCGAGCGGACCGTCCACGAAGCCGAGCTTGCAGGCTGCCTGCTCGACCCGCTCGGTGAAGTCGCGCTCGTTGAACGTGAAGCGGAGTTCGCCGTACTCGAGCACGTAGTCCGAGCCCGATTCGTAGTTGCCTCTCCGCGCGGTATCCATGGTCCAAGTGACCGGCGGCGGGGGCCGTCCGGCGTCGCGATCATAAGCCTGTTTCCTTCCCCGCCGTGGGCGGTGCAATGCAGGTTGCACCGGGGCGAATCGGCGCGCGGGCGGACTTCAGCGTTGCATGGACGAGCAACGGCAGATCCTGGTTGTGGAGGACGACGAGCCCACGAGGGCGTTCCTGGTGGAGAACCTCGCGGCGGACGGCTTCCGGGTCGCGGGCGCCACCGGCGTGGGCGAGGGCCTTCGGGCGATCGAGGTGAGGCGGCCGAGCCTCGTGGTGCTCGATCTCGCGCTCGAGGACGGGAGCGGGCTCGACCTCCTCGACCGCGTGAGGCACTCCGACGGGCTGGCGTCGCGGGTCGACCCGGACCTGCCCGTGATCGTGCTCACCGGGCGGGTGGCCGAGGCCGACCGCGTGCGGAGCTTCGCCCGCGGCGCGGATGACCACGTCTGCAAGCCGTTCCTGTACGCCGAGCTGCTGGCGCGGGTGCGCGCCGTGCTGCGGCGGGCGGAGGGTCGGCGTCGGCGCGGACTGCTCCGGGTCGGAGAGCTGACCGTGGACCCGAGCACGCGCGCCGTGCGGCTCGCCGGCAAGAAGGTCGACCTGGCCGCGAAGGAGTTCGCGCTGCTCCATGCGCTCGCGGAGGAGCCGACCCGCGTCTACGGGAAGAACGAGCTGCTCCGCGACGTCTGGGGCTTCCAGAGTCAGGGCCGCACGCGCACGCTCGACGCCCACGCGTGCCGCCTGCGCAAGAAGCTGAGCCCATCGCCGCGCCCCTGGGTCGTGAACGTGCGCGGCGTGGGCTACAAGCTGACGGAGGCGCTGTGAGCGCGCGAGGCGCGGCGGAGCGCACCCCCGCCGGACCGAGCGAGCGCATGGCGCGTGCCGAGCACGAGCTGCGCGGGGCCGCCACCGCACTCGCGCTCGCGTGCGAGGCAATCCGCCGCGATCCGGCGGCAGCCGGCCACGCGGCCGTGATCGACGCCCAGCTGGACCGTCTGCGCGCCGGCCTCGCGGACCTGGCGGCCGCGCGTGGGCCCGACCGCAGGGCGGCGCCCCGCGGCAGCGACCGCGGCAGCGGCCGCGGCGGCGGGGAGCGCGCGCGGGGCGGGCGGGCGGAGCGCGTCGAGCTCTCCGCGCTGACCCGCGCGGCGGCGCGACCGTGGGCGGACGTGTCGGTGGAGTGGGAGGGGGGTCCGGTCGTCACCGAGCTCGACCGCCGTCGCTTCGCCAACGCGCTCGGAAACGTGCTGGCGAACGCGGCGGAGCACGGTGCCGGCGACATCCGTGTGACGGGACGCGCTCACGACGGCGGCGTCCGGCTGCAGGTCCGCAACCGCGGCCGCGGGCTGCGAATCGCCGCCGACGCGGCCGAGGAGCTCGGCGGCTCGCTGACCTTCGAGATCGTCGAAGACGTCGCGGTCGCGACGCTCGACCTACCGGCGGCGTGAGCGCTCGGGGCGCTGCTGCGACGCGGCGTCGGCGCGCGCTGCTCCTTCTCGCCGTCGCGCTCGCGAGCGGAGGGCTTGCGGCGTCCGCGGTGCACGATCGCGAGCGGCGGGCGGCCGCGCGGCTCGGGCCGTCGGTCGAGGTGCTCGTGGCCGCACGGGATCTGCCCGCGGGCGCTCGCGTGGGCCGCGGAGCGGTCCGGAGTGCGCGTGTGCCGGAGCGGTTCGTGCCGCCGGACGCGCTCGGGTCGGCGGCCGCGGTCGCGGGCGCGCGCGTGGCGGTGCCCGTCAGCGCCGGGAGCTACCTGGGTGCGGGCCTGTTCGAGGGCGCCGAGGGCGGTGGGCATGGGGAGCGCGTTCGTCGCGGGCGCCGCGTCGTCAGCGTCGGCGTGGCCGGCGGGGGCGCGCTGGCCGGCCTGGCGCCGGGCTCGCGCGTCGACGTGCTCGTCTCGACTGAGGGCGGCGCGGGTGGCGGCCGGACGGTGATGGCGCTGGCGGGGGCGGAGCTGCTCGGAATGGGGGAGACGACCAGGAACGAGGGGGGCAGCGCCGAGGCCGCCGCCACGCTCCGGGTGACCCTGCGCCAGGCGATCTACCTCACGGCGGCGGACAACTTCGCGCGCGAGATCCGCCTGCTGCCCCGCCCGCCGCGCGACCGATCACGCGCCGGCGCGGCGGTCGCTCAGGGCGAGCTGTGAGGGCGGCGTTCGAGGCGCTCTACGGAGCCATCCTCGTTGCCGAGCAGCGCGACGTCGGCCATGTCGAGGAAGAGGCCGTGCTCGACCACGCCGGGCACCCGGATCAGGGCGTCCGCGAGCGCGACCGGATCGGTGCCACGCGGGATCGGAGCGTCGAGGATGAAGTGGCCCTCGTCGGTGACGTAGGGCCCCGAGCCGTCCTCGGTGCTGCGCAGTTCGGCGTCTGGGAGCAAATGAG
>DASYMP010000322.1:0-16773 GCA_036009005.1 Thermoleophilaceae bacterium
GCCGCCTCGTAGATCGTGCCGGGAAGCCTCGGGTGCGGCTCCGCGGTCTTCGCCATCAGCGCCACCTTCACGCCGTCCTGCGCGCAGCGCGCCGCGATGGCCAGGCCGATCCCGCGGCTGCCCCCCGACATGAACATGACCCGGTCCTTGAGCATTGCGGGAGCCTATCCCGCGGCGAGGAGCGGCAGCACGTCCTCCGAGAACTGATCCAGGAAGCGCGTCTGGTCGTCGCCGGGCGCGTGCAGGATCAGCTCTTCGAAGCCGAGCTCGGTGTAGCGCCGGATGCCCGCGACGATCTCCTCGGGGTCGTCGGAGACGATGAAGCGCGTGGGGGCGCGGTCCGCGTTCTCGTCGGCGAGCCGCTCCATCTCGATCGGATCCTCCACGCCCTCCTTCTGCTCCGGCGTGAGCGCCAGCGCGGCCCACCAGCGGCAGTTGTCCACGGCTCGCTGGGCGTCGCGGTCGTACGACACCTTGATCTCGATCATGCGCCGGATCTGCCCCGGATCGCGGCCCGCGGCCTCGGCGCCCTCGACGACCTTGCCGAGCAGCTCCTCGTACAGCTCCGGCGCCTTGCCACTCGTGCAGATGAAGCCGTCGCCCACGCGGCCGGCGAGCTTGGCCGCGAGCGGCCCGGAGGCGGCGACGTAGATCGGAACCGGCTCGTCCGGCCGGTCGTAGATCGTGGCCTTCGAGGTCCGGTAGAAGTCGCCCTCGAAGTCCACGCGCTCCTCGGTCCAGAGCCGCCGGATCAGCTTGATCGCCTCCGCCATCCGCTGCCGGCGCTCCTTACGGCCGGGGAACTCCTGGCCCGTCGCGGGCGTCTCGTTCATCGCCTCGCCGGTGCCCACGCCGAGGAAGACGCGGCCGGGGGCGATGCAGCCGAGCGTTGCGAACGACTGCGCCACCACGGACGGGTGGTAGCGCAGCGTGGGGGTGAGGACGCTCGTGCCGAGCACCGCGCGCTCGGTGGCCACCGCCGCCGCGCCGAGCCACGTCATCGCCGCGGGCGCGTGCCCGCCGTGATGGCGCCACGGCTGGAAGTGGTCCGAGATCGCGACGAGCTCGAGGCCGACCCGCTCCGCGTGGCGCGTGTACTCGAGCAGCTCGACCGGCCCGAACTGCTCGGCGGACGCCTTGTAGCCGAGCTTCACGCCGCGACGGTGAGGGGGTGGTGGCGGAGGATTCCGTAGAGCGTGTCGCGCTCAGCGGCGGGGCGGCCGGCCGCGTGGGCGGCGGCGATCAGGTCGCTGGGCTCGAGCATCACACCATGATACGACCCGGCGAGGCGGCTGATCGACTCCTCCATCAGCGTGCCGCCGAGATCGTTCACGCCCCACTGGAGTGCTTCGGTGGCCGCGTCGAGCCCCATCTTCACCCAGCTCGCCTGGAGGCTCGGGATCGTCCGGCCGAGCGCGAGCCGGAACGCGGCCGTGTGGCGCAGGTTGTCCTCGCGCGAGATCTCCTCGATCCCGTGCGTGCGTCCAAGCAGGGTGTGGAACGGGATGAACGAGAGCGGCACGAACTCCGTGAAGCCGCCCGTGCGCTCCTGGAGCTCGCGCACCACGCGCATGTGCTCGGCCAGCTCCCAGGGCTCCTCGATGTGGCCGAACATCACCGTGACCGTGCTGCGCACGCCGGCCGCGTGGGCCGCCTCGATGATCTCGACCCAGCGCGCCACGGGCAGCTTGTTCGGCGATATGCGCTGGCGCACGCCGTCGTGGAGCACCTCGGCGGCGGTGCCCGGCGTGGAGCCGAGGCCGGCCTCGCGGAGGCGCGCGAACACCTCGTCCAGCGGGCGCTCGCCCGCCATGAAGTGCAGCTCCATCGGCGAGAAGGCGTGCAGGTGGATATCCGTTCCCGCTCGCGCCGCCTCGTCCTTCGCGATCCGCAGCCAGCGCTCGTAGTCCTCGAGCCCCCAGTTCGGGTGGATCCCGGACTGCATGCAGATCTCGGTGGCGCCGAAGTCGACAGCCTCACGCACCCGGCTCCGGAACTCCTCCTCGGAGTGCTCGTAGGCGTCCGGCGAGCGCCGCCCCTGGCCGAAGCCGCAGAACGCGCAGCCGACGGTGCAGATGTTCGAGACGTTGATGTTCCTGTTGACCACGAACGTCACGGTGTCGCCGGCCAGCTCGGCTCGCAGCGAGTCGGCGGCCTGGCGCATGTCCTCGATCGCCTCCGGCCGCGTCTCGGCGAACAGCGCGGTGAGCTCGTCCTCGGTGAGCGCCTCGCCGTTGGCGGCCCGCCCGATCGCGCCGGGCACGAGCTCGTGCCGGATCGCGCGCTCCTCGCGACGGCCCGAGCCGCTGCGGGGGATGAAGGACCAGTACTTGAGCTTGATCGTGTCGAGCACGCCCTGCTCGAGCCAGTCCGCGCTCATGTACTGCGGGTACACGCACAGCCGCTCCGCCAGCGCCTGCCCGCGCGGCGCGAGCCGCTTGCGCATCTCGTGGACGGAGGGGAAGGGATGCTCGGGCGAGATGTGGTCGCCGTTCGCCGACAGGCCGCCGAGGTCGGTGGCTCCCTCGTCCACCAGCGGGAGCCACCAGTCGGACAGGTTCGGCGGGATCTGGATGCCCACGTCCGGCATCAACCGCCGGCAGGCGCGCACGAGCTCGCGCATGTGCTCGAGCGTCACCTCGGTAGCCCAGGCGGGGAGGGCGAGCGCCGCGTCGGGCGCCGCGCCCGCCCGCTGCGCCTCCTCGGCGATCTCCGCCGGCTCCTCGCCGTAGTAGCGCCGGTGCGGCACGAAGTTCTGGAGGATCACCTCCTGGAGGTGGCCGTACTCGGCATGCGCGGCGGCAAGCGCCTCGAGCGCCTCGATGCGGTCCGCCTCGGTCTCGCCGATCCCTACGAGAATGCCGCTCGTGAATGGGATCCGGAGCTCGCCCGCGGCCCGGATCGTCTCCAGCCGGAGCGCCGGGTCCTTCGTGGGCGAGCCCTGGTGGGCCACCAGGTCCGGGCGCATCGACTCGAGCATCAGCCCCTGCGAGGCGGTCACCTCGCGCAGCCGCGCGAGCTCGTCGCGCGAGAGCGCGCCGAGGTTCGTGTGCGGGAGGATTCCGCGCTCGAGCGCGCGCTCGCAGCACCAGGCCACGTAGGCCACGAAGTCGTCGAAGCCGAGCCGCGCCAGGCGCTCACGCACGCCCGGATGGTGGGCGGGGTCGTCGCCCGTCAGCACGAGCAGCTCCTTCACGCGACGCCGCGCCGCGTCGTCGAGCAGCCGCTCGACCTCTGCGGGCTCGTGCAGGTGCGGCTGATGCGTCGCGAACGCGCAGTACTTGCAGTGCGAGACGCACGTCCGAGACAGGGACAGCGTCAGGTTTCGCGAGAAGGTCACGCGGCGCGGAGCCACGCGAACTCACGCTACAGGACGGGCTCCGCCGGGCCGGGCTTGGTTCAGCCCTTGAAGGCGAACGCGAAGTAGTTCGCCTGTCCCTCGTTCGCGCCGAGCTCCTTGAGGCGGTTGCTCGCCGCGTCGAGAGCGCTCTCGTAGCGCGGGCCCCAGTGCGCCCTCGCGGCCGCTTGCTGGCGGTTCGACACGTAGCGGACGAAGCCGTTGTAGATCTTGCCGGCGTAGTAGTCGCCGCTCACGCCGTGCGCGCCGCCGATCTTGAACTCGCGCACCTTCTTCATCTGGGCGTCGAAGGTGGCGCATGTGCCGTACGAGTAGGCGGCCCTGTCGAAGGCGAGCCGAGCGCGCTGGGCGTCGACCCCCGCCTGGAGGACCGGATCCGACAGCGGCGTGGCGAAGTGGCGCAGGAAGCGCTCGAAGTGGGGCGTGTAGACCTCGACCCAGGCGTTCTCGAGAGCCGCGTCGCGCAGGCCGGCCCAGAGCGCCTTCGCGCCGCGGGCGTAGGCGTTCCGCTGGGCGCGCGAGCGCACCTTCTTGATGCGGGCCCAGCCCTGACCGCCGCTGCGGCAGGCCGCGAGCGCGGACTCCGCCTGGCGCTTTCGGGTCGCCACCTGGGTGTCCGAGCTCCGCTTCAGCTTGCCGAGCTCGGACATCGCCGCCTCGAAGCGCACGACGTCGAGCGGCCGCTCGGGAGCCTGCGCGGAGGCGGGCGCCACGAGCACGACGGCGAGAAGCACGGACAGGCTGAGCGCGCGGCGGATCACACACTCATGATCGGCCTGAGCGCGCCTGGCTTTAGGGGTAGAGCGGCGTTGCGTGGAAGCGGTCGCGGAGCAGGCGGTAGGCCGGCTTCGGCTCGCCCTCGTAGGTGAGGAGCCCCTTGTGATGGCGCGTGTTCGGCTCGTACTGCGCCGGCCGGCGCCCGGCGCCGCCCTGCCAGCCGGGATAGATCTCGAACTCGCGAAGCGTCCAGTAGATCGCGCCGGACAGGGCCGAGGAGCCGTCGATCACGTCGAGAGTCCTCTGCGCGTGCGCGGTCTGGAACGGATAGCCGCCCTTGAGGTCGGGCGGGGCGTCGGCCAGCTCCGGCCGGCCCTCGGCGCCCCACTCGGTCATCACGATCGCCTTCGACGGATAGAGGTCGCGCAGCTCGCGGATGTACGGCTCGAGCAGGCTGAAGTCGTCCACCCAGCGGTACCAGCCGAAGTACTGGTTCAGGCCGATCATGTCGAACGAGTGGTAGGTGAACTGCTCGGCGTAGCCGGGGCGGCCCTTGATGTCGACGGAGATCGGCACGGTGGGGTCGATGTCGCGCGCCTGCGCCTGCGCGGCGAGCAGGAAGCGCTTCGTGCCGGGCTTGTCGTCGGGCGTGAAGGTCAGCTCGTTCGCCACCGAGTGGGTGAGCACCGACGGGTGGCTGCGCGCGGCGGTGACCGTGCGGCGCACGGTGCGGAGCGCCCGCAGGCGCTCGCTCGGCTTCCAGAGCAGGTGGGCGCCCGCGTCGCGCTGCCAGATCGGCGACTGGTTCCAGACCATGATCCCGGCGCGGTCGAAGCGGTCGAGCAGCCCCTGGTTCAGCAGGTAGTGGGCGCGCGTCACGTTGGCGCCCAGGTCCTTCAGGTCGGCCACGATGCGGTCCATGTCGGCGTCGGTGAGGGCCGCGCCCGAACCGGGCATGTCCTCGTGGATCGACGCGCCGCGGAGCTGGATGCGCCGGTTGTTCAGCCACAGGTGCCCGCCCTTCACCTGAACGGAGCGCAGGCCAAGCTGGCGGCGCTCCCGCTGCACGATCCGCCCGCGCTCGCGGAGCGTGATCGTGGCCGAGTAGAGCCGCGGCGCGTCCGGCGACCACAGCACCGGCGCCGGGACCGGCACGGACAGCTGGAGTCTCCGCCGCTCCGAGAGCTGGCTCGGCAGCCGGAAGCGGCGCGTGGTGGTGCGGCCGGTGGGGGAGCGGAGCCGCACTTCGAGCGAGGGCCGGATGCGCCGCGCGCCGTGGCGCTCGAGGAGCCCGTCGAGGAGGAGCTCCGCATGGCAGCCGCGCGCCGGCCCGCTGCAGCGCACCTTCGACATCGTGCCGAGATCCTCGAGATGCGCCGGCCCGGCGGGCACGAGGCTCACGGGCCGCACGATCCCGTTCCAGTTCCACCAGGCCTCGGGGAGCTTCGGGTTCTTGCGGCCGTCCACGATCACGTCGAGCGTGTTCGAGCGCCCGGGCCGGAGCCCGCGCGCGGGGAACGTGAAAGGCGTGTAGGGATCCGCGTTGCGGCCGAGGCGCCTGCCGTTCAGGAACACGGTGGCGCCTCTGCGCACGCTCTCGAAGTGGAGCAGCCAGCTGAAGCCGCGCGGCGTCGCCGGGCCGCGGAAGCTGACCCGGTAGGTGCGCACCGTGCCGGGATAGAGCGACGGCAGCGCGCGCGTGTCGAACACGCTCGGCACCGTGGTGGGATGCCAGTCGCCGGTGGTCTGGGCGGCGCGGCCGGGCGGCGTGCGTGGCGCGGAGGCGCTCGCCGAGCCCGGGGCGGTCTCCTCGGGCGGGGCCTCCTGAGGTGGCGCCGGCGCGGCGGCTTCCACGCGCATCTCCCAGCCGCTCGACAGCGTGCGCTCGGCCGGTGGCGCGGCGGCGGCCGAGCCCGGCGCGAGCACGGCCAGGACCAGCGTTGCGATGGCGGTGGCGCGCGTCATCACGCGACCACCGTAGCCAGTCCTGGCCAGACCGTCTGGCACAGTTGCGGCGTGCCGGCGATCGCAGCGGGGATCGAGTTTCTGGAGGCGCCGCTGGCGGCGCTCGGCGTGCTTCTCGCGGTCGGGGCGCTCATATCCGGCCTTGCCGGTCGCAGCTTCGTCTCACTCGCCGCCGTGTTCGTCGTGGCGGGATTCGCGCTCGGCGACGGCGGTGCGGAGGTGCTCCGGTTCGACCCCACGTCGGGGTTCGTCCAGGGCGTGGCGGTGATCGCGCTGGTGCTCGTGCTGTTCCGCGACGGCCTCGAGGTGGACGCGGAGTTGCTCCAGGGCGCCTGGCATCTGCCGCTCCGCAAGCTCGTGCTGGCGATGCCGCTGACGGCGGTGCTCGTGGCGCTCGTCACGCACGCCCTCACGGATCTCGGCTGGGCGCAGTCGTTCCTCGTGGGCGCGCTGCTATCGCCCACGGACCCCGTGCTCTCCGCCGCCGTGGTCAACAACGAGCGGGTCCCGCGGCTGATCCGCCATTCGCTGAACCTCGAGTCAGGCCTCAACGACGGCCTCGCGCTGCCGGCCGTGCTGGCCTTCACGGCGGTCGCCGCCGGCGAGGACTTCGCCTGGTGGCAGTTCGTGCTCCAGGACGTGGCGGTCGGCCTCGTGTCCGGACTGCTCGTGGCATTCATCGCCTCGAAGCTGATGCCGGGCGGCCGCGCGCTCGGGCACGAGATCAGCAGGCACCAGAAGGCTCTCTACGCGCTCGGTGTGGCGTTCACCGCCTACGGCACCGCCACGCTCCCGCCGGAGGGCAACGGGCTGATCGCCGTATTCGTCGCCGCGGTGGCGTTCGGCATCTGGCGTCCCGACATCGCCGAGTGCTTCGTGGCGCAGTCGCAGGACATCGTCGAGCTCGTGCAGGTGGCGGTCTTCGTGGTCTTCGGCGCGATCGTGACGCTCGACGGGCTGTCCGGAAACGGCTGGGCGGGCGTGGGGGTGGTGCTGTTCACGTTCGTCCTGGCGCGGCCGGTTGCCGTGTTCGCCGCGCTCGCCGGAACGCGGGACGCGGGCACCGCCGAGAAGGCGTTCATGTCCTGGTTCGGCCCCAAGGGCGTGGCGACGATGGCGTTCGCCCTGTTCGTGCTCGGCTCCGACGCCGCGGATGCCGGGGAGGTCTTCAACATCGCCGCGCTGGCGGTGCTCGTCTCGATCGCCGCGCACGGTCTCACCGACCACGCCGGTTCGAACTGGATCGCGCGAAAACAGGTGACGCAGGCGCCCGGCCCCGGGTAGTACATTGCTCACGCCCTCTGGCAGGGGGGCGTGGGGACAATCGATTTGGGGGCTTCCATGCTTAACGTGCGCTCGCGCATCGGGGTCGTCGCGGTGGCGACCAGCGCTTCGGTCCTACTCGCCGTGCCCGTCGTGGCGGCCGGACAGGTCCCGGGTGTGGACCAGGTGGTGGGCGGCGTCACCCAGACCGCCGAGAGCCTCGTTCCGGCACCGGCCGCCCCGGCGCTGCCGGCGCCCCCGGCCGCGGCGCCCGCGCCGAAGCCGCATCCGAGCGCATCCGCTCCGGCGGCGCAGGCCCCCGCGGCGGCCCCGTCGGGCGCCTCGGGCCAGGCCGCGGCTCCGCAGGCGGCCACGAGCGACACCGCCGCGGCGAGCTCGGGTGCCGCCGGCAAGGCCTCCCGTCCGGGCGGCTCCTCGAACGACGGCACGAAGGCAACGGCGGCGGGCGCGACGGCACACGCGGCGGGCTCGAAGGCGAGCGCGGCCGCGGACGCCGGCGCGAGCCAGGCCGAGGGGCCGACCGACACGCAGATCGCGGACCGGACCGTGGACCTGCCGGCCGACGCCGGCCCGTCGACGCTCCCGTTCACGGGCCTACAGCTCGCCCTGATGGGGCTCGCCGGCCTGGCGGCCCTGGCCGCCGGGACGGCCCTGCGGCGCGGACTGCGCGAGCGCCGCGCCTGAGCGCCGAACTACGGCGTCGAGGGCCCGGATCGAGGTGACAGTCCTGGATAGGTGTCCATATAGGTCTCCAATCCAGGACTGTCGAACTTTCACTCCCTGAGCCCGACCACCGCGCGGCTTTGTAGATTGCCGGGCATGGAGACCTGGGACCTTGCCTCGCTCGACGTAGAACCGCACCAGCCGAAGGTGCTTCGCTCGGACCCCGAGGCGCGGGTCATAGCGATCAACCTGCCGGCGGGCGAGGAGCTCCAGGACCACGAGGTACACGAGCGCGCCTGGCTCGTCGTGGCGGCCGGCGAGGTCGAGGTCGAGCAGGACGGCTCGACGGTGTCAGGCGGCCCCGGCTTCATCGCGCACTTCGATCCGCAGGAACGCCACGAGGTGCGCGCCACGAGCGATGCGCGCCTGATTCTCGTCCTGGCCCCCTGGCCGGGCGAGGGGCATCCCAGCCAGCGCTAGCATCCGGACGGTGGACCCCTCGCGCAAGCGCAAGCTGCGGCTTGTCGTCGCCCTGACGGCGGCCGTGCTGCTCGCGACAGCGCTCATCTACACGAGCTTCAGCGCCTCGACCGAGGCGAGCAAGCCCTCGCAGCTGAAGCCCGGCCGCTCGTATGACCTGACCGGCAAGGTCGTGCCCGGCTCGATCCGCCACGCCGGCGACGACCTGCGTTTCCGCGTGCGCGACCGCGACGGCACGGCGTCGGTCCCGGTCACCTACACCGGAGTCGTACCCGACCCGTTCCGCGACGGCCGCGAGGTGATCGTCTCGGGCGAGCTCGAGCACGGCACGTTCGTGGCGGAGCGCGACTCGCTCGTCACGAAGTGCCCATCGAAGTTCACGAAGGACGAGCAGACGAGCTGAGATGGCGGGCGTCGGTTCTGCCTGCCTGGCGATCGCGCTCCTCACGGCGCTCTATGCCGCGGCGGCGTCGGTCTTCGGCGCCCGCGCGGGGCGGCGTGAGTGGGTCACCTCCGGGCGGCGCGCGATCTACTGCGTCGCGACTCTGTGCATAGTGGCCTTCGGCCTGCTCGAGGCCGCCTTCCTGCGCTCCGACTTCTCCTACGCGCTCGTGGCCGAGGGCTCCTCGACCGACACGCCGACCTTCTACAAGGTCACCGCGCTCTGGGCCACACAGGACGGCTCGCTGCTCCTCTGGGCCACGCTGCTGTCCCTGTTCGCGAGCACGGTGCTGTTCCTGACGCGCCGCTCACTGCGCGACATCGCGCCCTACGCGACCGCGGTGCTCGGCTGCGTGGCCGCGTTCTTCCTGCTGCTGATGGTCGGCTGGGAGAACCCGTTCGACACGCTCGCCACACCGCCGCTCGAGGGCGCGGGGCTCAACCCGCTGCTGCGGCACCCCGCGATGATGATCCACCCGCCGATGCTCTACACGGGCTACGTGGGCTTCTCGATCCCGTTCGCGTTCGCCATCGGAGCGCTCGTGGCGGGCCGGACCGGCGCCGACTGGATCCGCGCCACGCGCCGCTTCGCGCTGATCGCGTGGACGTTCCTCGGCACCGGGATCATGCTCGGCGCGCTGTGGTCGTACACCGAGCTCGGCTGGGGCGGCTACTGGGCCTGGGACCCCGTCGAGAACGCCTCGCTGATGCCCTGGCTCGTGGGCACCGCGTTCCTCCACTCGATCATGGTGCAGGAGAAGCGCGGGATGCTGAAGATCTGGAACGTGTCGCTGATCTGCGCCACGTTCACGCTCGCGCTGCTCGGCACGTTCCTCGTGCGGAGCGGGATCCTCAGCTCGATCCACGCGTTCGGCGCGTCCACGATCGGGGTCCAGTTCCTGATCTTCATCGGCCTCGTGATCGCGCTGTCGGCGGGGCTCATCATCGCGCGGCTGCCTCAGCTGCGCTCGGAGGCGAAGCTCGACTCGCTGCTGTCGCGCGAGGCGTTCTTCCTGCTGAACAACCTCGTGCTGGTCGGGCTCTGCCTGGTGATCATGTGGGGCACCTTCTTCCCGCTGATCTCGGAGGCGATCACCGGCACGCAGGCGAGCGTCGGGCCGCCCTGGTTCAACCGGCTGGTGACCCCGCTGGCGCTCGTGCTCGTCCTGCTCACGGGCATCGGGCCGGTGCTGGCGTGGCGGCGCTTCACGCCGGCGGCGCTGTGGCGCGTCCTGTGGCCGCCGGTGAGCGCCGCCGCGCTCGCGCTGGTGCTGCTGCTCGCGTTCACGAACGCCGCGGACAGCCCCGCATCGCTTGCGATGTTCTGCCTCGTGGCGTTCGTGCTCGTGGTGGTGGGCATGGAGCTCGCGCGCGGCACGAAGGCGCGCCGCACGATGACCGGCGAGTCGTGGCCGCGCTCGCTGGCGCGCCTCACCGGGCGCAACCGGCGCCGCTACGGCGGCTACCTCGCGCACGCGGGAATCGCGGTCCTGTTCCTCGGCGTGGCGGCCTCGTCGGCGTTCCTGGAGCAGCGCGACGTGCGGCTGAAGCCCGGGGACACGTTCGAGGTGGACGGCTACCGGGTGACGTATCGCGAGGCCACGGCCAAGCTCGGCGGCGACTCGGCGGGCACCGGCGCGCCGATCTCGTTCGGCGCGGTGCTGGACGTGCGCAAGCACGGCAAGCACTTCGTGATGCGGCCCTCGCGCAACTACTACTCGAGCGGCGACGCGTCGCTCGGCACGATCTCCCGCTTCTTCGAGGGCGAGGCCACCAGCGAGGTCGACGTGCGCTGGGGCCTCAAGCGCGACCTCTGGCTTGCGGTCCGGCCCGACATCGGCTCGCTCGAGAAACCGATCCAGGAAGCCGACCGGAAGTTCGCGGACTCGCCGGGGGACGTGCAGGCGCTGATCGTGGCCGCGCTCGCGGAGCGCTACCGCAGGGACCCGCCGCCGGCCGCCTTCCGCGCGATCGCGTCACCGCTCGTCATGTGGATCTGGATCGGCGGCGCGATCGTCGTGCTGGGCGCGCTCGTGGCCGCGTGGCCGTCCCCGGAGGCGCGCCTGCGCCGGGTGCGCTCGCTCTACTCGGCCCGGCTCGGCCGAGAGCTCTCGCGCGCGTAGGACCCATGGAGTACGCGCTCGCCCTCGTAGTGCTCGCGGTGGTCGTGGGCGCGGTCCTGTCGCTGCCCCTCCGGCGCCGCGGCGAGGAGGAGCTCCGCGAGGAGACGATGCTCGCCGAGCTGAGCGCGGCCAAGGAGGCGAAGTACCGCGAGATCCGCGACGCCGAGCTCGACCACCAGATGGGCAAGCTCTCGGACGCCGACTGGCGCTCCGTGGACCGCGACCTCCGCTCGGAGGCCATCGAGATCCTGCGCCAGCTGGACCGCGTGGAGGGCCACGTGCCCGAGGGCGGGATGGACCGGTAGCCAGCGGCCGCGGCTATCCTCCCGGGCGATGGAAGCGATTCTCAGCGGTGTTCAGGTGGTCCTGGCGGTGATCGTCATCGTGCTGATCCTGCTCCACTCGGGCAAGGACGCGGGCCTCTCCGGCGCCTTCGGCGTGGGCACGGGCGCGGGCCCGTTCGGCGGCGGCTCGCTCGTTGAGCGCAACCTGAACCGGTGGACGGTCTTCTTCGCCGTGCTCTTCACGATCAACGTGATCGTGCTCCTCAAGATCTAGGCCGCGCCGCCGGTGAAGCGCACCGCGTCGGCCCTCAGCGCCGGGCAGACGACCCCGTAGGCGAAGCGGCGGCCGTAGAACTCACCGTCGCTCGTGAGGCGCTGGTGGCGCCCCAATGACTGCGTCCGGGAGAGGATGCCGAGCACGCTGTCGGTCAGGCGCAGGTCGTGCAGGGGTCTCGCGACCCTGCCGTCCTCGATCAGGAAGGTGCCGTCGCGGGTCACGGCCGTGATCAGCGTCTCCTTCGGGCGCACGACGTTCGCGTACCAGAGCCGCGTCACGTAGACACCGCGCTCGACCGGCGCGCACAGCTCGGCCTCGCTCGTCGCGCCGCCGCCGGCCAGCACGAGGTTGGTGGGAGATGGCCCGGCCGGCGTGCCGCCCGGGGCGAGCGCGTGGCCGGTGCTGGCCGCCCCCGCGAGCGCGGCGCTGCGGCGGTCGTGCGCGACCCCGTGAGCCACGCCGTCCTGGATCAGCGGCATCGGCGCCTTGCGCGTGCCCTCCGCGTCGAACGAGCGCGGGAGCGTGCGCGCGGCGCGCGGCGAGTCGGACAGGTTGACCAGTGGCACCGCCACCCGCTGTCCGAGGCGGCCGTCGAGAGCGCCGCGGCCCTCGGCGTGTGCGAGCCCGTTGAACGCGCAGCCCGAGAGCAGGTCGAGTAGCCAGCCCACCGCGTGCGGCTCGAACACGACCGGGTACTCGCCCGGGCCGAGCCGCGCCGGCTCGCCCGGCACGACGGCCTTCTCGGCCGCGCGCTCGGCCAGCTCGCGCGCGTGGATGTCGGCGACGGCGACCGAGGTCTGCGAGGCGTACCCGCTGCGCCCGCTCGGCGCGATGCAGATGACCTTCATGAACGCGTCGGTGCGCCGCTCGGCGCCGGAGCCTCCGGCCGTGGCCCAGGCCTCCTCCTGCTCGGCCACGGTCCAGATGCCGTGCGCCTCGAGGCCCTGGTCGGCGGCCACCGCGAACGCCTCCGCCAAGGCGGCACCGCCCGCCTCGGGGTCCAGCTCGGCGGTGAGCGAGTCGAAGCCGCGCCCGTCCGCGCCCGCGCTCGCAACCGCGTCCGGGGCGAAGCCGGGAAACGCGCCGTCCCCGAGCGCGGCCGCGGCCTCGGCGGCCAGCCGCGCCCGCCCGGCGCAGTCCGCGAGGGCGCGCTCGTCCACCGCGTTCGTCGACGCGCGCCCCACCTGCCCCCTGAACGGCACCGCGATCTCGATCGTGAGGTCGTCGATGGCCGTGGACTGCGTGGGTCGCCCCGCCGCGAAGCGCAGCATCAGCGAGTGCTCGCGCGTCACGTGCGCGAACGCAGCGGCTCCTCCGTGCGCCGCGGCCCGCCCGGCCACCTCCTCGCTGATCACGCCACGCCCACCTCGACGTCCCGGAAGCGCGCCGGCGCCGTCCCGTGCGAGACCCTCATCACCTGCCCCGGCTCGCCCTTGCCGCAGTCGAGCAGCGAGATGAGCCGCCACTCGCCGGGTGAGCAGACCGCGTCGCAGCTTCCCCAGAACTCGGGCGTCATGCCGGCGTAGCTCGGGTTGCGCACGAGCCGCCCGCGCTCGCCGCCTCGGATCTCCCAGGCCGCCTCGCCCTCGAACTGGAAGTGGAGCCGCCTGTCGTCGATCGACCACGAGCGGTTCGTCTCGATCAGCAGACCGTCGTCGGTGTCGGCGATCAGCTCGTCGAGCGTCCCGAAGTCGCCCGGATCGAGGTTCACGTTCGTCATCCGCACGATCGGCTGGCGCGCGAAGCCCTCCGCGCGCATGCAGCCGCCCGACCGCTCGAGTCCGATCTCGGAGGCCGTCTCGCGTGAGGAGAGGAAGCCGGTCAGCACGCCCTCGCGCACGATCGGCACGGGCCGGCCCTCGACGCCCTCGTCGTCCCAGCGGAAGCTGCCGAGCCCTCCGGGCGCGGTGGCGTCGGCGGTCACGTTCACGTGCTCCGAGCCGAAGCGGAGCGAGCCGATCCCGTCGCGCGGCACGAAGCTCGTGCCCGCGTAGGAGGCCTCGCGCCCCAGGATCCGGTCGAGCTCCACGGCGTGGCCCACCGACTCGTGCACCTGAAGCCCCAGCTGCTCGCCGGCGAGGATCAGCGTCGAGCGCCCGTGCGGGCAGGCCGGCGCCCGCAGCAGCTCGGCGGCCTCCGACGCCACGCGCGGCGCGTGGCCCGGCAGCTCGAGCCCCAGGAAGTGCTCGTAGCCCGCCTCGGCCACGTGGCCGCCGTGCGAGGCGGGGTAGGAGCGGATCTGCGTGTCCGCGCCGTCCACCGCCACGGCGGCGATGCCGCCCCCGCACTCGGTGATCGTCTGCTCGCAGAGCGCGCCCTCGCTGTTCGCGAACAGCTTCTCGGTCCGGAACGCCGCGAAGCGCGCGAGCGTGAGCTTCACCCCGGGGTCGGTGCGCAGGCCGAGATCGGCCGCCAGCAGCACGGCGAGCTTCTCCTCGACCGGAACGGTGAACGGGTCGCGCCCGACCGCGCTCGCCCACTCGCCGCGCGCCGCCGGCTCGGGCGCCAGCGGCGCGGCGTCCGGCACCGGCGGTTGCGCCTCGGCGATCGCGAGCGCGCGCCGTAGCGCCGCTTCCGCGTCCGCGCGCTCGGTGCCGCGCGCGGCCGCGAAGCCCCAGGACCCGCCCACGCGGACGCGGATGCCGATGCCCTCGCTCTCGTCGGAGTCGAGCTGGTCGAGCCGGCCGTTGCGCGTGGAGAGGCGCTCGACCCTGGAACGCACGAAGCGCGCGTCGGCATAGCCGGCGCGCGCTTGCGCTGAATCGATCAGGTCAGCGAGCAGGTCTCGCACTGGGCGAGCCTACCCGTGGCTGAGGGGCCTAGGCCTGCTTGACCGCCGAGATGTCGAGGTCGAGCTTGACCTTCTCGCCCACCAGCAGGTTGCCGCTGCCGAGGGCCTGGTTGAAGGTCATGTTCCAGTCAGTGCGGTTCAGCTGACCGGTCACCTCGAGGCCGACGCGCTCGTTGCCCCACGGGTCGGTCTCGGTGCCCTGGACCTCGGCCTTCAGCGTCACCGGACCGGTGACACCGTTCATCGAGAGCTCACCCTCGATCTCGAAGGTGTCCTCGTCGAGCGCGCGGATGGCGGTGGACTCGAAGCGGAGCTCCGGGTTCGCCTCGATGCCGAAGAAGTCGGCCGAGCGAAGGTGCTCGTCGCGGCCGGCGTCGTTCGTGTTGATCGACGCGCCCTGGACGGTGCCCGATGCACGCGCCGAGGAGAGGTCCTCGCCGATCTCGAGCTTGCCCTCGAACTGCTCGAACTTGCCACGCACCGTCGCGATGCCGAGGTGCTTCACGGAGAAGCCGACGGTCGAGTGGGATGGGTCTACCGACCATGTACCGGTCGGGACCAGAGTCGTCTTGGCTGTGGAAATCATGTCGCTCCCTGCGTTCGCCCTAGAAACTGCTTGCATGTGCAACTATCGCACCGCAGGCCGCGCATGCCCATGGCAGAAACCGGCGTGTGCATGTACTTATCTTGCGTAAGTACCCAGGGCCGCGGCCGCCGAACCCCTGCCGGTCCGGACGGCGCCCTCCATGTAGCCGCAGACCCACTGGTCCGACCCGCACACGTAGAAGGGAGGCTCGTGCGTTCCGTGCAGCGGGCCGACCGACGTCACGTCGCCCGGGCGCCAGCCCGTGATGTACCCGAGCGTCCAGGGATCGACACCCCAGCGGCGGAAGAAGACGGCCTGCGTGTCGCGCGCCTCGTCGCCGAAGGCCGCGACCATCTCCTCGGTCAGCTCCGCCTGTAGCTGAGCCTCGGAGGTCGTGAGGAACGCGGCGAGCCGCTCCGGCGGCACCAGCGTGGACATGATCCCCTCGCGCTGCACCCAGGTGCCGCCGATCACGGCGGTCTCGAAGTAGGCGTCGCCGTTCTGGCCGGCCGTGTGCCAGAACGAGTCCGCGTAGGTGAAGACGACCTTCGCGGCGAGCGCGTGGCGCTGCCGGTCGAGCGAGAGCATCCGCTCGTCCGAGACGCCCTCGACCCTGATCCGCCGCAGCGGGCCCACCGGTACAGCGCACACGACCGCGTCGCACTCGAAGCGCTCACCGGTCTCAGCCGTGACCGTGCAGCCCTGGGGCGAGATGCGGATGCGCGTGACGGGCGCGCCGTAACGCACCCTGTGTCCGAGCTCCTCGGCCATGCGCAGCGCGACGGTCGCGGAGCCCTCGGCCACCCGGTTGCACTCCCAGACCTCGTAGTTGTAGAAGCCGTTGCCGCCGGCGGCGGCCTCCTTGCGCAGCTCGGCCAGGAGCGAGGTCCGCTCGACCGACTCGGCGGACAGCGCCAGCATCGCGAGGTCGCGCGCCCGCACGACGTTGCGCGTGGCGCCGCGGTCGCGCAGCCAGGCCGCGACCGAGAGCCGGTCGAGGCGCTCTGCGTCCGGATGGGACCAGGGATCGTCGGGGTCGATGCTCCGCGCGAGCGCGCCAAACTCGTCCGATAACGCTGCAAAGCTCGCTCGATCCGCGTCGCTCATCCACGGAAAGCCGTCCCCGACGAAGTGCCCGTCGGCGAGCACCCAGGTATCTTCGCCGGGCAGCTGCGGAAACGAAGGGACGATGGTGAGACCGAGCTCCCCCGCAAGCCCGACATACGCCTCGTGAAAGGGGCCGATCACCTCGCCGCCGAGCTGGACGATGCGGCCGTCGGGCAGCGTCGTCTGCTCCACGCGGCCACCGGCCCGGTTGCGGGCCTCGACGACGAGCACGTCCGTGCCCGCGTTCATCAGGTCGCGTGCGGCGCTCAACCCGGCCAGTCCGGCGCCCACGACCACCACGTCGTATCTCACGGAGGCATCCTTTCATGAGCGATACGGAACTTCGCGCCCTCACCGTGCTCGGCTTCGACGAGCTGCGCCAGGCGTCCGGCGGCCTCGGCTCGATCCAGCAGGCGCTCACGGGGCGCGTGTTCCGGGCGGTTGGGCCCGGCGCGGCGCTCGTGCGCCCGGTGCACGAGGCGGTCACGCGCGGTGTGTACGCGGGGCTCGGCCTCGGGACGAAGACGGTCGGGATGGCGGCGGCCGCGGCAGTGGGGACCAGGGCCGCGCCCGTCCTGTCGACCACGGCTCGCGGGAGCGCCGTGATCGCGGCGATCGCAGGCCTGCGCGGCGACGCGCTCGAGGAGGCCGGTAGCCCGCTCTGCCAGCCGATGGCGGTGCGCGTGGCCGGCGAGCC
>DASYMP010000323.1:0-11041 GCA_036009005.1 Thermoleophilaceae bacterium
CCTGCTCGTCCGCAACGCCCCCGCCGCCGTGGCGGACGCCTTCTGCGCCGCGCGGCTCGAGGGGGTCGGCCGCTCGTACGGCACGCTCCCGCCGTCCGTGGACACCGCGGCGATCCTGGACCGCGCGCTCCCCGTTTGAACACGCTCACGTACGAGGTCACGGGCCGTGTCGCGCGCATCACGCTCGACCGCCCCGAGCGGGCGAATGCGATCACGCTCGACATGCCGCGCGAGCTCGAGCAGTGCGTCGAGCAGGCGAACCTCGATCCGTCCGTGCACGTGATCGCGCTCGCCGGGAACGGCAAGGGCTTCTGCGGCGGCTACGACCTCGTCGACTACGCCGAGAGCCAGGCGCCGAACCACGACCCGGGCGCGCCCTGGGACCCGGTCGTGGACTGGCAGATGATGAGCCGCAACCTGCGCGGCTTCATGAGCCTGTTCCACTCCGACAAGCCGGTTGTCTGCAAGGTGCATGGGTTCTGCGTGGCCGGCGGCACCGACCTCGCGCTGTGCTCCGACCAGCTCGTGATCGCCGACGACGCCCGCATCGGCTACCCGCCCGCGCGGGTGTGGGGCGTTCCGACGTCGATGATGTGGGCCCACCGCATCGGCCCGGCCCGCGCGAAAGACCTGCTCTTCACCGGGGACCTGATCGACGGCGCCAAAGCGTACGACTGGGGCCTGGCGGTCGAGTCGGCGCCGGCGTCCGAGCTCGACGAGCGCTTCGAGGCGCTGGTCGAGCGGATCGCGCTGACCCCCGTCAACCAGCTCGTGATGATGAAGCTGCTCGTGAATCAGGCCCTGTATTCGCAGGGCCTCCAAGCCACGCAGGCGCTCGGCGTCTTCTTCGACGGGATCGCGCGGCACACGCCCGAGGGGTACGACTTTCAGCATCGCGCCGCCGAGCTCGGCTTCAAGGAGGCGGTGCGGCAGCGCGATTCACCGTACGACGCGCCACAATCCCCGCCGTGAGTTCGCGCGAAGCGGCCGACCGACTACGTGATCTGCAGCGGATCACCGACGCGGCGCTCGCCTATCTGCCGCTCGAGGAGCTCCTGAACGAGCTGCTGGAGCGCGTCGTGGGCATCCTCGGAGTCGACACCGCCGCGATCCTGCTGCTCGAGGACGACGACAGCACGCTCGCGGCCCGCGCCGCCAAGGGGCTCGAGGAGGAGGTCGAGCGCGGCGTTCGCATCCCGGTCGGGCGCGGATTCGCCGGCCGCATCGCCGCGACACGCCAGCCCGTCCACATCCTCAACCTGGACGAGTTCGAGGTGGTGAACCCCATCCTGCGTCAGCGCGGACTCCGCTCGATGCTGGGCGTGCCGCTGCTCGTCGAGGGCGGGGTCGTCGGCGTCATGCACGTCGGGACGCTCACTGAACGCGCATTCGGGGACGACGACACCGACCTGCTCCAGCGGGCCGGCGACCGCGCCGCGCTCGCCATCTCCAGCCGCCTCACCGAGCGCGAGCGCGGCCTCGCGGACGCGCTGCAGCGGAGCCTCATACCGCGGTTGCCCGACCTGCCGGCCGTCGCGCTCGCCGGCCGCTACCTCCCAGCCTCCGCCGCGCGCCTGGGCGGCGACTGGTACGACGCGTTCCCACTTCCGGACGGGCGGCTCGGGATGGCGATCGGCGACGTGGTCGGCCACGGCTTCCACGCTGCGGCGATCATGGGCCAGCTCCGAAGCGGCCTGCGCGCCTACGCGCTCGACGGCATGACGCCGAGGGAGGTCCTCGAGCGGCTGAGCCGGCTCCTGCGCCAGCTCGAGCCGGGCCGTACGGCGACGCTCGTGTACCTCGTGCTCGACGCGCACGGGGGAGCGTTCACGGTGGCGTCGGCCGGCCACCCGCCGCCGCTCATCCATCCCCCCGGGGGCGAGCCCCGCTATGTCGACATTCCCGGCTCGGTGCCGCTTGGCGCGGCACGCCACGTGAGCTACGAGGACGCGCGCTGCGAACTCGAGCCGGGCACCGCGCTGGTGCTCTACACGGACGGGCTGGTCGAGCAGGCCGGTGAGTCCCTCGACGTCGGGCTCGCGCGGCTGGGCGCGACGGTCCGTGACGGCGTGGAGGACCTCGAGGATCTGAGCGACTCGATCATCGACGACCTGCTTCCAGACGGCGCGCGCAACGACGATGCCGCCCTGCTCATCGTGCGCGCGCTGCCGATGAGCGAGGAGCTCACGGCGGAGTTTCCGGCCGAGGTCGAGTCGATCCCGCTCATGCGGCGGCTGCTCGGCCGCTGGCTCGCCGAGGCCGGTGCAACGGTCGCCGAGATCGACGATCTCGCGCTCGCGAGCGCCGAGGCGGCCGCGAACGCGATCGAGCACGCCTACGGCCTGGCGGCGGGCGTGGTCGAGCTGCGTGCCTCGCGCTCGCCGGATCACGTGATCAAGGTCGCCGTGCGCGACTTCGGGAGCTGGCGCCAGCCGCGCGGCACGAACCGCGGCCGCGGGCTGATGCTGATGGAGGGCCTGACGGACGGCGTCGAGGTGATTCGCCGTGACGAGGGCACCACCGTCGAGATGTTCAGGCGAATCGGGAGCAAGGCGGCGTGAGCGTCCAGCCCGACGTGTCGATCGACTATCACGGTCCCGTCGCGGTCGTGAGCCTGACCGGCGAGATCGACATCGTTCAGGCGCAGGCCCTCCGCGAGCGCCTGCTGGGCGCGGTACGGAACGAGGACCACGCGCTGGTGGCCGACCTCACCCAGGTGACCTACCTGGACAGCGTGGGCGTGAGCCTCATGTTCGAGCTGGCTGAGCGGCTGGCCGAGCGACAGCTGCGGCTGGCGGTGGTGCTCCCCGAGGGCGGCCTCGTCGAGCGGGTGCTGCGGATCGTCAACGTGGGCTCGGTCGCCGCGATCCACCGGAGCCTCGACGACGCCATCGCGGACGTCGGCGGATAGCCACCCCGGCGCCGGCGAGCACGACCCCGGCGATCGGGAGCAGCCAGGGCACGCCGCCACCATCGTCGGCGGGCTCCGGCGCGGACTCCGGCGCGGGCTTCGCCGCGGCGGGGATCGCCGGCTCCTCTGAGCTGTAGATCGTGGACGACCCGTGAGTCGCGCCCTCCGTGCCGGTGGGGAACGCGACGTAGTCCTTCGGCGGCTCGTCCGCACCCACCGGGATGGCGCCGAAACGGAAGCTGTGAACTCCGGCACCGACCACGATCCGCCAGCGTCCGGCCGTGGGGAACACCAACGACGTCCTGAACCGGCCCCCGCCGCTCGCGCGCACGCTCGCTCTCTCCCGGCGGTCGCCCTGCTTCGCGATCATCACCGGATACCCGTGCGGCTGGAACTCGTTCAGCTCGAGCGTGGCCACCCAGGGGGTGCCGGGCTCGATCGGCTCCTGCCCGGACCAGAGAATCACGTGCGGGCCCTTCGCCGCGGCGGGCGAGGCGAGCACAAGGCTGCCCACCAGTAGAACCAGGAGTATGCGCCTCATGCAGCAGCTACAACTCTCACGCCGGGACGGTTCCGCTCGATGCGGGTGATGCTCGTCGGGGGCACCGGTCCGGTCGGACAGTCGTCGCTTCCGCATCTCGTCGCGGCCGGCCACACGGTGGCGCTCGCCCACACGGGCGCGCACGAGCCGACGGACGGTCCGGATGTCGAGCACCTCCACGGCGAGCGCGGGGCGCTACTCGCGCCCGGCGGACCGGTGGAGCGATGGGCGCCCGACGCGCTCGTCGACACGTTCGCGGGCGGCGCCACCGCCGCCAAGGCGCGCGAGCTCGGCGAGCTCGCGGGGCGCTGCGGCGCGGGGCGGATCGTCGCGGTCAGCTCGATCGACGTCTACCGCCACTGCGCCGTCGCGGGCGTGGACGACAACCCCCCGCTCGACCTCGCGCTCGACGCGCTCCCGCTTCCGGAGTCGGCGCCGCAACGAACCGCGCCGAGCCCCGGCGGCGGCGCGCGCCACGACAACGTCGCCGCCGAGCGCGCGCTGCACGGCGCGGACGCGATCACTGTCCTGCGCCCCGGCGCGATCTACGGCCCCTACCTGCATCCGAGCGTGTTCCGCGAGTGGTATCTCGTCGGGATGGTCGCGCGCGGCGAGCGCCGCCTCGAGCTGCCCGGCGGCGGAACCCAGATCTTCCACAGGGTCGCGTGCGAACGCGTGGGTCGGGCCGTGGCGGCCGCGATCGAGCGCGCACCGAGCGGCACATGGGCGTGCAACGTGGGCGACCCGCGCGACCTCAGCTTCGGCGCGCTCGCCGCCCTTGTGGCCGAGCGGCTCGACTGGTCGTGGGAGCCGGTCGAGGTGCCCTGGGCGGACGGCGACCACCCCTGGAACGTCCGCCATCCGGTGATCGCCGACACCACGCGCCTGCGCGACGTGCTCGGCGTGACCGAGCCGGACCCGCTGGCCGCGACGGCCGCCCAGATCGATTGGCTCTGGGAGCACCGCGGCGAGGCGGCGGCGCTGCCCGAGCGCTAGTCGTCGAAGCGGCCGGTCACGAGCGCGAAGAACGCGCCCTGCGGATCCTGCGCGACGAGGATGCGCCCGCCCGGCACGTCCCGCGGGGGGACCATGATCGCGGCGCCGCTGCCGTCGAGCTGGCTGACCGCGGCCTCGAGGTCGTCGAAGCCGAAGTAGACGAGCCAGTGCGAGGGCGCCGGGCTGCCGGGCGGGAGCTCCATCAGCCCGCCGTTCAGCCGCTCGCCGCGGTAGATGCCGAAGTACGGCGTGTCGGTCCCGGGCGCCTGCTCGACGCGCCAGGCGAAGAGCCGGTAGTAGAAGCGCGCCGCGGCCTCCGGGTCTGACGTGTTCAGCTGGTTCAGCGTGAGCGCCCCGGGTGCGTTCACGAGCTCGGCGCCGATGCTGCGGCGCGGCGCCCAGACGCAGAAGACCGCGCCGGTGGGGTCCTGGATCGTGGCCATGCGGCCCGCATCCATCACGTCGAACGGCTCGGCGATCAGCTTCGCCCCGTGCTCGCTCGCGCGGGCCGCGGCGGCATCGACGTCCTCGACGGTGACGTACGACGCCCAGGCCGGATGGCGCTCGCTCGTCTCGAACATCGCGGCCACGCGGCGGCCCTCGAGACTCGCCATCACGTACACGCCGCCGTCCGGGATCGGGTTCTCCTCGAAGTCCCAGCCGAACAGGCCTCCGTAGAACGCCATGGACGCCTGTGCGTCAGGCGTGCTCAGGTCGGTCCAGGAGAAGCTGCCCGGCTCGTGCTGCTCACGAATGCCCATGCGCCGACCCTATCCGGGCCGGCGCACGGGACTCCGCTAGCTGCTTGTGGGCGCCATCTCCTGCGCCTGCTGGCGACCCTCTTCCTTCACGGTCTCCACGGCCTGCTCGGCCACGTGCTTGCCGCGGTCGAGCGCCTCCTGGCCGGTCTCCTTCGCCTGCTCCTTGAGCTGGTCGGCCATCGGGCCGATCCGCTCGTTCTCCACACGCGTGGCGGGGATGAGGAGCCCGGCGACGAAGCCCACGGCCGTCGCGCCGATGGCGAGCCCGAGCGGGTTCTCCTTCGCCATGCCCACGGCCTGCTGGGCGCCCTGCTTGACGTCGCCTCCGCTCGGGGTGGCGTCGGACACGGAGTCCTTCGCACCCGAGAACGTGGACTTCACGCTGTCGACCTTGTCCGAGATCGCCTCGCGTGCGCGGCCCGGCACGTCGGCCTTGTGGCCGAGCGCCTCCGCCGTGTCGCCCATGCGAGCGCGCGTCTCCTCTATGTCATTCCTGATCTGGCCCGGGTCTTCGCCCATTGCACGTCCTCCTTCACGCTTTCGATTGTCTGCTCCGGAGCGACCGGGGTCGCCTCCTTCACCTTCTGCTTGCCTCTGAGACCGAGCACCGCGGCCACCGCCGCATAGACGACCGCCACGATCAGGGCCGCTGCCCAGATCGGAACGGCGCCGTCCAGCAGCGCGACGAAGAACCCCGTGAGCGCCAGGAACGCGCCAAGGCCGAACAGCCCCGCGCCTCCAAACATCCCGGCGCCGATGCCGGCCGGGCGCGCCTTCTCGGCGAGCTCTGCCTTCATCAGCTCGATCTCCTGCTTGACGAGCGTGGTCGTCTCGTCGGAGAGCTGCTTGAGGAGCTCCCCGGTCGAACGATCCGTCAGCTCGTTGTCCGGCGCCGTCATACCCGCGGCTCGGTTGAGACGAGTGAGCCCTCCTGGCGCTCGAACTGCGCTCCGGTCGTGGCCGCACCCGAGGGCATCGGCTCCGCCGCGAGCGAGCGCGACTGCCCGTTCGAGCCCACCGATCCGCCGGCCCCGCCGCTCGCGAACGAGCCGTTCGCAACCGACTGCCGGTAGCGGTCGCCGCTCGACGCCTTCAGGAAGCGCGAGGCCGCCATGCCGAGCACGAGCCCGCCCGCGGCAACCGCCCACGGGTTACGACGCGCGAAGTTCTCGACGTCGCTCAGGATCTGGTCGCCGTCGGCGCTCTCGAGCCACTGTCCGGCGCTCTGCACCTTCTCGGCGGCCTGCTCCGCGTAGCGCGCAGGCGTGTCCTTGCCCTGCGTGCGGAGCTGCTCCGCCACCGACCGCACGTCGTCCGCCACGGTCGTGATCTGCTGGCCGGCCTGCGTCGAGCGCTGGTCGACCTGCTCCTTCAACTTGCCCTTCGCCTTCTCCGTGTGGTCCTCCACGGTGGTCCTCCTCCATTCGGAAAGTCGGTTCCCACCTGGGGTACCCGGTGCAAGCCGGCGAACGCTCTGGTCGACGAACTGGGTTGGCACCCCCAGCGCGGGGTAGGAGAGGGCCGGGTCATGAACTACCAGCGCTACTCGGCCTACAGATCGTTGCTCTCGGAACTCGAGCAGTGGCGGCTGGCCAACGCGCTCGACGATGACTCCCACAAGGAGCTCCGCGACGCCGCCGAGGGCCTCCTGCTCTCACGCTCGGGCGACGACGCCGAGGAGCCGCTCGCGCAGGCGAGCACCACCGTGCTGGGGATGCTCGGGCTCGACGAGCTCGACGAGCAGAACGCGTCGTGGCTGCTCGACGCGCTGCTGTCCTGCGGGCCGCGGATCCGGCCGGCAGTGCGCGACGCCGCCTAGGCGGTCGCGCCCACAGCCGCGAGCGAGGCGTCGACGGCGCGGTCGAAGCGCTCCGCGAGCCGCGCCGCCATCGAGCGCTCCTCCGCGAGGATGCCCTCGATCACCCGCACGGTCTCCTCGTCACCGGCACGCCGCGCCACGCGAAGCAGCTGCTCCTGACCGCCGATCTCGAGGTGCTCGAACGCGTACGCGAACGCGCACAGCTTGCCGGGCGTGTCGGGCTGGGCCTGGAAGAACGCGCCCCAGTTGAGCGCGCCGACGCGCATGGCCGCGTCCTTCAGCGCGTTCGGCGAGCCGCCGTGGGCCGCGAGGCGCTCCTCCAGGCGCACCTGCTGGCCGCGCGTCTCGTCGAGGTGCGTGGAGTACAGCTCCGCGAGCTGCTCGTCGCCCGCGATCCTCTGGCCGCGCTTCAGGAGCTGCTCGGCCTGCGACTCGATCGCGTGAGCGTCGGCCAGGTACTTCACGAGCTGGGCCTCGATGTCGTCGGGCCTGACCGCCTCGAGCGAGGCCTCGACGGCGGCGTCGAAGAGATCCTCGAGCCGGTGGCCCATCGCCTTCTCCTGGTCGCGGATGCGCCGCGCAGCCGCCACCGTCTCCTCGTCACCGGCGCGCTCGGCGACCCGGATCAAGAGCTCGTAGCTCGCCAGCTCGAGGGCCTCGTACGAGTACGCGTGCGCCACCAGCTTGCCGGGCGTGTCGGGCTGCGAGCGCGCGAACAGGATGAAGCCCTTTCCACCCAGGCGCATGACCGCCTCCTTCACGGCATTGGGGGAGCCGCCGCGCGCCTCCAGCCGCTCCGAGACGAGCCGCTCGTGCTCCTCGGTCTCCACGAGGTGGGCGCTGAACGCCGCGGCGATCTGCGGGTCGCCGGCTATGCGTGGCGCCGTGCGCATCTGTGCGAGCGCCTGGCTCTCGATCGAGTGGGCGTCGGTGAGGTACTTGGTGAGTTGCTCCTGAAGGGTGTCGGCCATCCCCTCTCCGTACCCGGGATGACGCACAATGCACCGATGGAGATCGTCCGCGCCGGGCCGGAGCGCATTGCGGAGCTGGAGCCGCTGTGGGTGTCGCTGAGCCGCCACCACGCCGAGGTGGCGCCGGAGCTGGCGGAGACGCTCGGCGAGGTGCGCGCGCCCGCCGACTCGTGGGCGGTGCGGCGTGCGCTCTACGAGGAGTGGCTCGCCGGACCGGACGCATTCGCCCTGATCGCGGAGCTGGACTCCGAGCCGGTCGGCTATGCCGTCGTGCAGCTGCGCGGCCCCGAGGAGACATGGTCCACGGGCGAGCGCGTGGCCGAGCTCGAGACGCTCGCGGTGCTGCCCGGCCACCGCGGCCAGGGCATCGGCAGCGCGCTCGTGGAGCGGATGCACGAGGAGTTGGCCCAGATGGGAGCGAGCCACTTCGTGGTGAGCGTGATCGCCTCGAACTCCGACTCCGTGCGCTTCTACGAGCGCCTCGGCCTGACGCGCTTCCTGATCACCTACGCAGGGCCGGTGGCCTGACTCCCGGAGTCGCTGCTCGCGCCTGCCCGCGCGTCAGGCGCGCGTGCCCACGACGACGATGTACTCCTGCTCGAAGCGCGCGTCGTCCGCGGTGCCGAGGTTCCACTCGTCGCAGAAGCCGTTCAGTGCGGCGTCGAACTCGTCCGCCTGGCCGTTCTGCCCCGCGTTCCTCTCGGCGACGATCGTCGGGCCGTAGCGCTCCCTGAAGTGCGTGCCGTAGTCGTGCGGATGCGGAAAGGCCGTGATCGTGAGGTTGTCGCGCTCGAGGGTGGTCAGGTCCACGCGGTCGCCGAACAGCTCGCGCACGTGGTCCTCGCTCCCCCACAGCGGCGGGGACTGCGCACCCTGCGGAGGCGGCGGAGCGAACGGGCCCATCGTCCGGAAGAGCGCGCCGATCATGCCCTCGGGCGTCCAGTTCAGCATCGCGATCGTGCCGCCCGGGCGGCAGACGCGCACGAGCTCGTCGGCCACGTCCTGGTGGTGCGGGGCGAACATCGCGCCGATCGAGGACATCACGACGTCGAACGACTCGTCCTCGAAGGGCAGGTTCTCGGCGTCGGCCTCGACCCAGTCGAGCTCGAGCCCCTCGGCCTCCGCGCGCTCGCGGCCGGCGTCGAGCAGCTCGGGCGTGAGGTCGCTGGCCGTGACCTTGGCGCCGCGCTCGGCGGCCACGAGCGACGCGTTGCCGGTGCCGGCGGCCACGTCCAGCACGCTCATGCCCGAGTCGATCCCGGCGGCCTCGACGAGGCGCGGCCCGAGCGGCAGCAGGAACGTCTCGACCATCGATGGGTAGTCGCCCGACGCCCACATCTTGCGGTGGCGGGCCTTCAATTCTGAATCGGCTGGAGCGGTCGACACGAGTCTTTCCCTTCTAGGCGTTGGGCCAGTCGAACGTAACCTACCCTCGTGGCCCGTGATTGAGGAACTCGTGACACAGGGGATCGAGCTCCCGGGCGGCGAGCTGCGGCTGCTCCAGCCGGAGGAGGCCGCCGAGCTTCCTGACGACGGCGGCGTGGAGTGGGCCCCGCTCGTGCCCTACTGGGCGGTGCTGTGGCGAAGCGGCGTGGCGCTCGCGCGCGAGCTGTCGGGCGCGGGCGCGCTCGGTGGCGCGCGGGTGGTCGAGCTGGGCTGCGGCCTCGCCGCGCCGAGCATCGTGGCGGCCCGGCTCGGCGCGGAGGTGCTCGCGACGGACGCCGATGCCGAGGCACTCGAGCTCGTGGAGCGGAACGCCACGCTGAACGGCGTACGCGTCGAGACCGCGGCGCTCGACTGGTCCGAGCCCGACGCGCTCGCCGGCCGCGCCCCGTTCGAGCTCGTGCTGGCGGCCGACGTGCTCTACGAGCGCGCGAGCGTCGCGCAGCTCCTGGCGCTCCTCCCCCGGCTTGCTCCCGAGGCCTGGCTGGCGGACCCCGGCCGGCCGGCCGCCCACGCGTTCCTCACGGAGGCCCGGCGCCGCTGGGACGTGGAGTCGAGCAGCCACGGCGTGGTCGGAATCCACCGGTTGCGCCTGCGGGAATAGCGCCTGCACCGATACCTTCGTCTGCGGGTGGGGTTCGTACCGGCAACCATGCGTTATCTCATCGTCGTTTCCCTGGCCCTGGCGGCGGTCGTATCGCTCACGGTCCCCGCATTTGCAGTTCACGAGAGCTACCACGGTCCGTTCGTCGGCCGGACGGCACAGGGTGAGCGGCTCGTGATGCGCACGACCTCGCACACGAGCATCGGGATCCGCTTCCGCTGGCGCGGTACGTGCGACACCGGCAGCGTCCTCCGCATCGCACGCTTCCGGAACGTGCCCGTCGACGAGAACGGCAGGTTCTTCAAGCACAGCCCCGCCGGCATCGGCGTGCGCGGCAAGATCGGGTTCGACGCGCAGGGCAACCCCGTGCCGCCCGAGCCGTTCAAGTTCTCGAACAACGAGTCGAAGGGCCGCCTGCGCGCGACCGTGTCGATCGCCGGAAAGGGCGTCTGCAGGTCCGGCCTCGTGAAGTGGGAGGCGCGCCGCTAGCGGCAGCCGGCGCTCATGCGGGCACGATCGCCTCGCGCGGCCGGTAGCTGCCGAGCACGAGCACCGCTGCGATCACGAACGCGCCGCCCACGAGCTGGAGCGGGCCGAGCAGCTCGCCGAAGACGAGGAACGCGAGGAGCACCGTGACCATCGGCTCGACCGTGGAGAGGATCGATGCGGTGGTGGGCCCCACGCGCTTGAGGCCGGCGAAGAAGAGGCTCACCGCCAGGACGGTGCACACGACCGCGATGCTCGCGAGCCAGCCCCAGCCCTCGATCGAGACCTCACCGGGCCGCAGGTCGCCGAGCAGCGCGGAGCCGACCGTCAGGCTCACCGCCGCGCCGGTGCACACGAGCGCGGACAGCACGCTCGGCCTGATGCGCCCGGCGATGCCTTGGCCGACGAGGATGTAGGTGGTGTAGACCATCGCCGCGCCGAGTGCGAGGAGGGCGCCCGCGCCGTCGAGCGCGCCCGCCTTGGCGTTGGCGAGCACGAGAACGAGCCCC
>DASYMP010000324.1:0-6007 GCA_036009005.1 Thermoleophilaceae bacterium
AAGCTCGTCGTGACGGACGCCGAGCTCGGCGAGCTGTTCGCGGAGCCCGGGGAGCTCGACGGGCCCGGTCCGGCCACGCACGACGACACGGCAGTCCTGATCCCGACGTCCGGGACCACCGGCCGCTCAAAGCTCGTGACCCAGACCCACCGCGCCTACACGATGGCGGCCGAGGGCTTCCCCTGGTGGCTCGGGCTCAAGGAGGAGGACCGCCTCATGACCTCCCTGCCGCTCTTCCACGTCAACGCGCCCGCCTACTCGGTGCTCGGCTCGATCGCCGCGCGCGCGAGCCTCGTGCTGCTGCCGCGCTTCTCGGCCAGCGGCTTCTTCGACTCCGCGCGCCGCTACGGCGCCACCCAGTTCAACGCGATCGGCGCGATGATCGAGATCCTGATGCGCCAGCCGGAGCGGGCGGACGACGCCGACAACCCGGTCCGGCTCGCCTACGCCGGCCCGACGCCGCCCGAAGAGCGCCACCTCGAGTTCGAGCGCCGCTTCGGGCTCGTGATGACGTCGGGCTACGCGATGTCAGAGACGCCCTACGGCACGGTCTGGCCGCACGGCACGCGCCCGTACGGCACGCTCGGCGCGCCGCGCCAGCACCCCACGCTCGGTCGTGTGAACGAGGGCCGCGTGACACCGGAGGGCGAGCTCCAGCTCCGCAACCCGGCCGTGATGAAGGGCTACTGGGGCATGCCCGAAGAGACCGAGCGCGTGCTCGCGCCGGACGGCTGGCTCAGCACGGGCGATCTCGTGCAGGAGAACCCGGACGGCACCTACACCTTCCTCGGCCGCAAGAAGGAGGTGATCCGGCGGCGCGGCGAGAACGTGGCGCCCGCCGAGATCGAGGAGGCCCTCGCGTCGCACCCGGACGTGGTCGAGGTGGCCGTCGTGGGCGTGCCCTCGGAGCTCTCCGAGGAGGACATCAAGGCGTTCGTCGTGATGCGCGACGGCGCGGAGGCGGACCCGGACGAGCTGCGGGACTGGGCCTCGCAGCGGCTCACCGCGTTCAAGGTGCCGAGCCAGTACGAGCAGCTCGACGAGCTGCCGCTCACCGCCACGGGACGCGTCGCGAAACATAGGCTCCCCACATGAGCTTCGAGACCTCGGTGGGAACCTCCGACGCGGACAGCATCACGGTCATGGGCCGGGACGTGGCGAGCGAGCTGATGGGCGGGACGACGCTGACGGAGCTGGCCTTCCTGCTGGTGCAGCGGCGCGAGCCGACTCCGGAGGAGACGCGGCTGCTCGACACTGTGCTCGTCTCGCTCGCCGACCACGGGCTCACGCCAACCGTCCTCGCTGCCCGGCTCACGTACACAGGCGCGCCCGAATCGCTCCAGGGCGCGGTGGCCGCAGGCCTCCTGGGCGCGGGAAGCGTGTTCCTCGGGGTCGTGGAGGACACCGTGCGCTTCCTCGACGAGATCGGCGACGACGTGAAGGGCGGCGTGAGGCGCGAGCTCGAGGCGGGGCGGCGGATTCCCGGCCTCGGGCACCCGATCCACAAGACGGAGGATCCGCGCACGCCGCGGATCTACGCGATCGCCGAGGAGACCGGCCTCCTCGGTCCCTATCTCACCCGGCTGCGGGAGCTCGCCGCGGCGCATCGCGACGAGACCGGCAAGGAGCTGCCCATCAACGGCGCCGGCGTGGCCGGCGCGGCGCTGGCAGATCTCGGTTTCCCGGGACCGCTCCTGCGCGGCTTCGCGCTGCTGGCGCGGACCGCGGGGTTGCTCGGTCACCTCGCGGAAGAGCTGCAGAGCCCTATCGGGATGCGTCTCTACCGCGAGGTGGACGAGCGTGCGAAGTATGTCCCGCCGACCGGGAAGTAACGGCGGGGTGCAAGCGACGAGCGAAGGTCGGAGCGCAACGTCCGCCGTTCCCGGCGGGGCCGTGCACGCCGCCAGTCCGCGAGCGTTATGCCCGGCGGAATGTCCGTGTGCTCGTACATGAATTCCATGCCGGCATCATCCGTCCGCGCGCAGGCGCCCGCATCGGGGGAGGCCCCCGACCTGACCCCGATATTTCCCTCATGGCCCCCTGGGGGGCGAAATCAGCGGCGCGGCGCCCCCACGGGGCACCGCGCCACCAGTCACCGCTAAAGCGGGACTACGTTGACGGCCTTGGGGCCCTTGTCACTGGGCTCGGCGTCGTAGGACACCTGCGCACCTTCGGCGAGCGACTTGAAGCCGTCCCCCGCGATGCCGGTGTAATGGACGAAGAGGTCCTTGCCGGGCTCGTCAGGCGTGATGAACCCGAAGCCCTTGTCGTCGTTGAACCACTTCACGGTACCGGTGGCCATATGTATGACACTCCACTGCTTTGAACTTCGACCGGGCGAACGCCCGGCCATTACGCCTCAAAGGCTAGTCCAAATGCGGTAGCTGCGTCCAATCGGACTATCCACGACGCACCAGTTTCCTCATTTCCGCGCGCGGGTAGCGGCCTGGCATGACCGACGAAAAGCAGCTCGCACGCTTCAGGCAGGCCGTCGAGGAGAAAAACGAGGGCGCGCGAGAGCGCTCGGAGGCCGCACCGCAGGCGGCCGACGGCGGCGTGCCGGAGGAGCAGCCCGAGCTGCACGAGCAGGGGCGTCCGCAGGACACGCGCGACGAGCGCGCCAAGAACTCGGGCCACGGGAAGAAGACCGCCGACAAGTGGAACCAGTAGCCGGACTGGCTGTCCCCCGTTACGGGTACCCCGGACGTGTAGCTTTTCCGCCCCGTGCCCTTCGAGAATTCGCTCTGGCATCACACCGCGGACGAGGATCTGCTGCCGCGGCCGCCGCTACCCGGGGACATCGAGGCCGATGTCGCGATCGTCGGTGCCGGCTACACGGGCCTCTGGACCGCGTATTACCTGCACGGGCTCGACCCGCGCCTTCGCATCGTGATCGTGGAGCGCGAGACCGCGGGCTTCGGGGCGTCCGGGCGCAACGGCGGCTGGTGCTCGGCGCTCTTTGCCCCGTCCTCTAGCGGGATCGCCCGCAGGCACGGGCGCGACGCCGCGGTGGCGGTGCGCCGCGCGATGCACGAGTCGGTCGAGGAGGTGGGCCGCGTGGCGGCGGTGGAGGCGCTCGACATCCAGTACGCGCGCGGGGGAACGATCTCGCTCGCGCGCAACGAGGCCCAGCTCGCGAGGGCGCGCACGGAGGTGGAGGAGGAGGAGCGCCTGACCGGCGGCATCGAGCAGCTGCGGCTGCTCGACCGTGACGAGGCCGAGCGCGTCGCGCGCGGGACGCGCGTGCTCGGCGGCACCTACACGCCGCACTGCGCGGCCCTGCATCCGCTCCAGCTGGCGCGCGGGCTCGCACGCTGCGTCGAGTCGCGCGGCGTGTCGATCTTCGAGCGCACGACCGCGACCGAGCTGCGCCCGCGCGCGCTCGTCACGGACCGCGGCACCGTGCACGCGCAGGTGGTGGTCCGCGCCACCGAGGCCTACACCGCCAGCCTTCACGGCGAGCATCGCCGCCTCGTGCCGCTGTACTCGCTGATGATCGCCACCGAGCCGCTGCCGCCGGAGGCCTGGGCCGAGATCGGCCTTAGCCGGCGCGAGACCTTCGACGACCTTCGGCACCTTCGCATCTACGGCCAGCGCACCGCGGACGACAGGCTCGCATTCGGCGGGCGCGGGGCGCCGTACCACTTCGGGTCGCGAACGCGCCCGGATTTCGACCGGGACGCGGGCGTCCACGCGGGGCTGCGCGAGACGCTCGTGGACCTCTTCCCCGTCGTCGCCGACTACCGCGTGACGCACCGCTGGGGCGGGGCGATCGGCATTCCGCGCGACTGGCACGCCTCGGTCGGGTTCGACGCCACCAGCGGACTCGCGTGGGCGGGCGGCTACGTGGGCGACGGCGTGGCCACCACGAACCTCGCCGGCCGCACGCTGGCCCAGCTGATCACGGGCCAGCACGGAGAGCTCTGCCGCCTGCCCTGGGTCGGCCATCGCTCGCGCGCGTGGGAGCCCGAGCCGCTGCGCTGGCTCGGCGTGAACGCCGGACGGCTCCTCATGACGCGCGCGGATCGCGCGGAGGAGCGCTCGGGCCGACCGGCCAAGAGCGCGAAGGCCTTCGCCCGTTTCATCGGCTACTAGCGCGCGGCTAGTGGTTGCGTAGCGCGTCGATCAGCTCGTCCTTCGTCATCTCCGAGCGACCCTCGATTCCGAGCTCGCGGGCGCGCTCCTCGAGCTCCTCCTTCGTGCGGTCCTCGTAGTCCTCCGCCTCGCCGCCCTTCTTGCTCACGTTCTCGCCGCTCGCCTTCGCGTTGGCGATCCGCGCGGCCTTCTCCTTGCTCGCGCCGTCCTCGCGGAGCTCCTCGTAGAGGCGGTCGTCCTTCACGCTGGGTCCGTGATCCTTTGCCATGTTCAGCTTTTTCCCGGGGTCGCGACGGCTTCAAACAGATCGCCGAGCTCGCCCACGCGGTCGAGCACGTCGCCCGTCTCGAAGACGAGCATGTCGGGGTCACCGGCGTCGATTGCCTCCTCGAGCTCGCTCCAGCGCAGCGGCGTGGAGACCGTCGGGCGCTCCTTCGCTCGCACGGAGTACGCGCACACCATCGACTTGTGCTCGGTGTTCTGGCTCCAGTCGACGAGCACCTTTCCGGCGCGCAGCGACTTCGCCATCCGCGACACCACCGCGTCGGGCCGCTCGCGCTCGAGCAGCTCCGCCACGGCCTTCGCGGTCGGCTTGCTCTCGGCGTAGGTGAGCGGCTCGCGCGCGGGCACGTAGACCTGGAGCCCCTTGGAGCCCGAGGTCTTCACGAACGCCTCGCGTTGCATCTCCTCGAACAGGGCCCTCAGCCGCAGCGCGACCTCGCCGCAGTGGAGCACCCCGACGCCCTCGCCCGGGTCGAGGTCGAACGCGATCGAGGTCGGGCGGTGGAGGTCGCCGCCGAGGTGGAGCGAGGTATGGAGCTCGATGCTGCCGAGGTTCACGGCCCAGAGCAGCCCGGCGAGCTCGTTGACGACGCAGTAGTCGATGTTCGCCTGCTTGTCCACGCTCCAGACGGGCGCCACCGGCATCCAGTCCGGCCGGTGCTCCGGGCAGGCCTTCTGCCAGAAGCGCGGTCCCTCGACGCCCTCCGGGTAGCGGTGCATGTGGAGGAGGCGCTCGCGTAGGTGCGGCAGCATGAAGGGACCGACGCGGACGTAGTAGTCGAGCAGCTCGCCCTTTGTCGTGCCGGTGCGCGGGAAGACGACGCGCTCGAGGTGGCGGATCGTGAGCCGCCGTCCTCCTACGTCGAGCTGCCCGGATGCGCCGGCCGCCATGCAGGAGCGTTACCCGCCCGGCGGTGGAACACTCTGGCCGTGGCGCGCGCGAACAGGGCGGTGGATGAGGCGGCGGCCGCGCTGTACGGCCTGCCTCTGGGGGAGTTCACGCGTGCACGCGACGCGCGTGCGAAGGAGCTCCGCAAGGAGGGCGAGCGCGACGCGGCCGACGCGGTGAAGGCGCTCCGAAAGCCGACCGTAGCCGCCTGGGCGCTGAATCGGCTGGCCCGCGGGCATGGCAAGGATCTGGAGCGGCTGCTCGATGCCGGCGCGAAGCTGCGCGCGGCACAGCGAGAGCTGATCGGCGGCGGCGAGCGCTCGGCGTTCCAGCGCGCGGCGACGACGGAGCGGGAGCTCGTGGCGAAGCTGGCCGCGGAGGCCATGTCGGCGGCGCGCGACGCCGGCGAGCGGCCGGGCCCCGGCCTCCAGGAGAAGCTCGCGGAGACGCTCCACGCCGCCGCTCTGGACGAGGAGACGGCTGAGCAGCTCCGCGCCGGCAGGCTCGTGCGCGAGCGCGAAGCGATAGGCGGCTTCGGGACCACCGTGACGGCGGACCCGGCGACAGCCGAGCGCAAACCGGCCCAAGCGGCGGCGGCCCGCCCACCGCGCCGCGCAAAGCCCGGCCCCGCCGGCCCGGCCGCGAAGCCCGCGAGGGCCGCCCGCGCAAAGCCCGGCCCCGCCGGCCCGGCCGCGAAGGCCGCGCGCGCTACCGGCGCCGCCGGCGCGGCCGCGAAGGCCG
>DASYMP010000325.1:0-9317 GCA_036009005.1 Thermoleophilaceae bacterium
CGTGACCGACCTGCCGGCGTTCCGGCGGCCCACCAACACCGTCTTCCAGAGCTACGCGCTGTTCCCGCACCGGAGCGTCGAGCAGAACGTGGCCTTCGGGCTTCAGCGCCAGACGGTCGACCGGGCGGAGGTACGCCGGCGCGTCGCGGAGGAGCTCGAGCGAGTGGGGCTGTCAGGGGAGGCCAAGCGCAAGCCCGCCCAGCTCTCCGGTGGGCAGCAGCAGCGAGTGGCGCTTGCGCGCGCGCTCGTGAACCGCCCCGCCGTGCTGCTGCTCGACGAGCCGCTCGGCGCCCTGGACCTCAAGCTCCGCAAGCAGCTGCAGGTGGAGTTGAAGCGCATCCAGCGCGACGTGGGCATCACGTTCATCTACGTGACGCACGACCAGGAGGAGGCGCTCACCATGTCCGACAGGATCGCGGTGATGAACCGCGGCGTCGTCGAGCAGGTGGCCGATCCCGAGACGGTCTACGAGCGCCCCGCCACCACCTTCGTCGCGGGCTTCATCGGCGTCTCGAACCTGATGCCCGGCGAGGTCATCGCCGCCAACGGCGACGGCGCGCAGCTGCGCCTCGACGCCGGGCCCACCGTGCGCACCCCGCAGTCGGGCGGGGCCACCTCCGGCGAGCGCGCGCACGCGGTGGTGCGTCCCGAGAAGCTCGTGCTGTCGCCGGTGGGCGAGGGCGGCGACGCCGGACGGCCGAGCGTCGAGGGCCAGGTGGAGAGTTCGCTCTACCTCGGCACCGCGACGCAGATGGTGGTGCGGCTGGGTGACGACACACGCATGACCGTGCTGGTGCCGAACGCGGACGCCGAGGCGCGGAGGGACCTTCCCGCCGCCGGTGACAGCGCGCGGCTCAGCTGGTCCGACGAGAACATCCACATCGTTAGGGAGGGACAAGCCGAGTGACCCCATCGAATGACGAGTTCGAGCGCCACTTCGAGCGGCTGCTGCGCGACCCGCTCACACGTCGTCGCATCCTCCAGCGGGGAGCGGCAGGCGCGCTCAGCGCTTCGGCGCTCGCCTATCTCGCGGCTTGCGGCACCGACGAGCCGGCCGGCAGCGGCCAGAAGGCTTCCGAGCAGAAGCCGATCGCGAAGGGCAAGATCGCCGACTCGCTGTACATCGCCAACTGGCCGCTGTACATCGACGAGAAGCGGCAGTCGCTCCAGGACTTCCAGAAGAAGTACGGCACCAAGATCAAGTACGTCGAAGAGGTCAACGACAACACCGAGTTCTTCGGCAAGGTCCGCCAGCAGTACTCGCAGGGGGAGGCCGGCGGTCGCGACATCCACGTGGTGACGGACTGGATGGCGGCGCGCATGATCCGGCTCGGCTTCGTTCAGAAGCTCGACCACTCCGCGATGCCGAACGTCGACCAGAACCTGATCGAGCGGCTGAAGTCACCGCCGTTCGACCCGAAGCGCGACTTCTCCGTGCCGTGGCAGTCGGGCCTGACGGGGATCATCTACCGCAAGGACAAGGTGAAGCGCGAGCCGAAGTCCGTGGACGATCTCTTCGACCCGGCCTACAAGGGCAAGGTCACGATGCTCACCGAGATGCGCGACACCGTGGGCGTCGTGGCGGCGTCGATGGGCGCCGACCCCGAGAAGGCGAGCGTCGACGAGTTCATGAAGGCGATCGACAAGATCGGACAGGCGTCCGATTCCGGCCAGATCCGCGGCTTCACCGGGAACGAGTACACGAAGGACATCACGAAGGGCGACTCGTGGGCGATCATTGGGTGGTCGGGCGACGCCGTTCAGCTTCAGGCGGACAACCCGAACATCCAGTTCGTGCTGCCCGAGACCGGCGGACACCTGTGGACGGACAACATGCAGGTTCCCGTCGGCGCGCCACACGCCTTCACCGCGGAGAAGTACATGGACTTCGTCTACCAGCCCGAGGTCCAGGCCGTGATCGCGGCGTACGTGAACTACATCTGCCCGGTCAACGGCGTCAAGGAGGTCCTCGCCAAAGAGGACCCGGCGATCGCGAACAACCCGCTGATCTTCCCGGACGAGTCGTTCCTCAAGGACACGTTCATCTTCCGCGGCCTGAAGCCGGACGAGGAGCAGCAGCTCGACAACGCCTTCCAGAAGGTGATCGGCGCCTAGACCCGGGCGAGGACCTGCGTGCCGGCCCGGCTCCGAAAGGCAGCTCTCCCGTACCTGCTGCTCCTCCCGGGGCTCGGCTGGCTCCTGCTCTTCTTTGCGATCCCGCTGCTGTACATGGCGGTCGAGTCGCTCAAGACCGGCACGATCGACACGGGCTTCCGGCTCACCTGGGAGTTCTCGAACTACACGAACGCGCTGAGTGACTACAGCGAGCAGTTCGTCCGCTCGTTCGAGTACGCCGGGCTCGCGACCGCGATATCGCTGCTGATCGGGTATCCGCTCGCCTACGTGATCGCGTTCCGCGGCGGGCGCTACCGAAACGCCCTGCTGCTGCTCGTGATCGTGCCGTTCTTCGTCACGTACCTGATCCGCACGCTGTCCTGGGAGACGATCCTGTCGGACTCCGGGATCGTCGTGAACACGCTTCAGACGGTGGGGATCGTCTCCGGCGACGGCCGGCTGCTCGATACCACCGTCTCCGTCGTGGCGGGCATCACCTACAACTTCCTGCCCTTCATGATCCTGCCGCTCTACGCGAGCCTCGAGCGGATCGACGGTCGTCTGCTCGAGGCGGGCTACGACCTGTACGGCCGGCGCCGCGACGTGTTCCTGCGCGTGACGCTGCCGCTGTCGATGCCGGGCGTCGTGGCGGGTGTGCTCCTCACGTTCATCCCCGCGGCGGGCGACTTCATCAACGCGGAGCTGCTCGGCACGCCGCGCCAGTTCATGATCGGCAACGTCATCCAGTCGCGCTACCTCGAGGTGGCCGACTACCCGACGGCGGCCGCGCTCTCCTTCCTCCTGATGGCGTTCATGCTCGTGCTCGTCGTGATCTGGGCGCGGATCGCCGGCACCGAGGCGCTTCTCGGCACCGAGGGCGAGCGGCGATGACGCTGAGGCGAAGAGGGATCGACTGGCTGCTGAACGCCTACGCGGGGCTTGCGCTCGTGTACCTGCTGGTGCCGATCGCGGTGATCGTCGTCTTCTCGTTCAACAACCCGATCGGGCGCTTCAACTTCATCTGGCAGGACTTCAGCCTCGACGCCTGGAAGCACCCGTTCGCCGTGCAGGGCGTGGGGGACGCGCTGAAGACCTCGCTCGAGATCGCGGCGCTGTCGACAGTCGGCGCCACGATCCTCGGCACGCTCACCGCGCTCGCCCTCGTGCGCTACGAGTTCAAGGGCCGGGCGCCGGTCAACTTCTTCATCTTCATCCCGCTCGCCACGCCGGAGGTGGTGCTCGGCGCGGCGCTGCTCTCGCAGTTCCTCAACCTGGGCACGCCGCAGCTCGGCTTCGCGACGATCCTGATCGCGCACATCATGTTCAACCTGTCGTTCGTGGTGATCACCGTGCGCTCGCGGCTGATCGGCTTCGACCGTTCACTGGAGGAGGCCGCGCAGGACCTCGGGGCCACGCCGTGGGAGACGTTCCGGCTCGTCACGTTGCCGCTGATCATGCCCGGCGTGATCTCGGCCGCGCTGCTCGCGTTCGCGCTGTCGATCGACGACTTCGTGATCACGAACTTCAACTCCGGCTCGACGATCACGTTCCCGCTGTTCATCTGGGGTGCCGCGCGTGTGGCGATCCCGCCGCAGATCTACGTCATCGCGACGATGATCTTCCTGTTCACCGTGGCGGTGATGATCCTCACCGTGTGGCAGCAGCGCCGCGCCGAGAAGATGGCGGCGGTCCGGCCGGACGACGCCGAGCCGCCGCTCGGCCCTCCTGAGCCGGCGTTCGCCCAGCGAGCCGCTGCGTGAGCCTGGCCGAGCTGATCGCGCGCGAGCGCGAGCACTTCGCCGCAACTCACCGCCGCTCGCGCGAGTTGCACGAGGAGGCGCGCTCGAGCCTCGTCGCCGGCGTGCCCATGTCGTGGATGGCCATGTGGGTGGGCGGCCATCCGCTCTACCAGGAGCGCGCGCACGGCTCGACGCTCGTCGACGTGGACGGCAACGAGTACGCGGACTTCTGCCTCGGTGACACGGGCGCCATGGCGGGCCACTCGCCCGAGCCGACGGTGCGCGCGCTGGGCGCGATCGAGGGCATCACGACGATGCTCCCCACCGAGGACGCCGCGTGGGTCGGCACGGAGCTCGCGCGCCGCTTCGGCGTGCCCTACTGGCAGTTCTCGCTAACGGCCACGGACGCGAATCGCTGGATGCTCCGCATGTGCCGGCACGTGACGGCCCGCCCGCGCGTGGCGGTCTTCAACTGGTGCTACCACGGGTCGGTGGACGAGGCGTTCGTGACCCGCACGGCCGACGGCGGCACGCGTGCGCGCGACGGCCTCGTCGGTCCGGCGGTCGACCCGGCCGAGACGACGCGGGTCGCCGAGTTCAACGAGCTCGACTCGGTGGAGGAGGTGCTCGCCCACGGCGACGTGGCCTGCCTGCTCATGGAGCCGGCGCTCACCAACATCGGGATCGTGCTGCCGGAGCCGGGCTTCATGGACGGCGTGCGCGAGCTCTGCACGAGCCACGGGACGATCCTGATCATCGACGAGACGCACACGCTCAGCGCCGGGCCCGGCGGGTGCACGGCCGCCTGGGGTCTCGCGCCGGACGCGGTGACGCTCGGCAAGTCGATCGGAGGCGGCGTGCCGATCGGCGCGTACGGCGTCACGGCCGAGCTCGCCGAGCGGATCGCGCAGCAGGAGGATGCGGACCTCGAGGACACCGGCGGCGTGGGCGGCACGCTCGCGGGCAACGCGCTCTCGCTCGCCGCCACGCGCGCGACGCTCGCCGAGGTGCTCACCGACGAGGCCTTCGAGCGCATGGTGGGGCTCCGCGAGCGCTTCGCCGAGGGCGCCGACTCCGCGATAGCGGAGCACGGGCTTCCCTGGACGAACGTGTCGCTCGGCGCTCGCTGCGAGTACCGCTACTCGCCGGCCGCCCCGCGCACGGGCGCCGAGTCGGCGGCCGCCGGGGACCCGCAGCTCGATGAGTACCTTCACCTCTACCTGATGAACCGAGGAGTGCTCATCACCCCGTTCCACAACATGGCCCTGATGTGTCCGGCCACCACGGAGCAGCAGGTGGACCTGCACACCGACGTGTTCGGCGCGGCGCTGCGAGAGCTGGCGGCTTGAGCTCCTACGAGCGCATCGCGGAGCTGCCGCTCGAGCTGGAGTCGCTCGGCTTCGAGGGGCGCGAGCTGGCCTTCTCGCCGGAGCTCGTGCGCGCCACGACGCTGGTCCAGCTGCACGGCCCCGGCGGCGAGACGGGCGTCGGCGAGGACGTCGTCTACGACGAGATCGACCATGTGAACCTCCAGGCCGACGGCCCCAAGACGATCGAGCTCGCCGGGTCGTACACGATCGACTCGTTCTCGAAGAAGCTCGAGGAGACGCAGCTGTTCCCCGCGCCGCCCGTGCGCGGCGAGGTGTCCGAGCTGTACCGGCGCTGGGCGTTCGAGTCCGCGGCGCTCGACCTGGCGCTCGCCCAGGCCGGCCGCTCGCTGGCGGACGTGCTGGAGCGCGAGCCGCGACCGCTGAACTTCGTCGTGTCGATGCGGCTCGGCAGCTGGGAGCAGAAGGGGCCGGAGACGGCCGACAAGGCGCTGCGTCTGCTCGAGCGCTACCCCGGCACGAAGCTGAAGCTCGACCCCACGAACAACTGGACGCCCGAGCTCGTGGAGACGCTCGTGGGGACGGGCGCCGTCGACTCCGTCGACCTCAAGGGCCAGTACAAGGGCACGCCGGTGGACGTGGAGACCGACCCGGAGCTCTACCGCATGGTGATCGAGGCGTTCCCGAACGCCTGGATCGAGGACCCGGACGTGACCGACGCCACGCGCCCGATCCTCGACGAGGTGGCGGACCGGATCACCTGGGACGCGCCCATCCATTCGGTGGCGGACGTGCTCGACCGTCCCTGGAGGCCGCGCATGGTGAACATCAAGCCGTCGCGCTTCGGGCCGCTCAGCAATCTGTTCGAGATGTACGACTGGTGTGAGCGCGAGGGGGTACGGGCGTATGGAGGCGGTCAGACCGAGCTCGGTCCGGGCCGCGGTCACATCCAGTACCTGGCATCGCTCTTCCACCCCGACACCCCGAACGACACGGCGCCGTCCGGCTACAACGAGCCGCAGCTCCCCGAGGGGCTTCCCACGAGCCCGCTCGAGCCGCGCATCGCGCCGACGGGCTTTCGCTGGCAGCAGTGATCGAGGCCTACCCGCTCCACCCGGGTGGGGACCCGCTCGAGATGGCGCGCCGGATCGCGGCGTTCGTGGGAGAGGCGCGCGAGTCGCTCGACCTCGCGCTCTACGACGTGCGGCTGCCGGGCGAGCCGGGCGACGTCGTGGCCGGCGCGCTGCGCTCGGCAAGCGAGCGCGGTGTGCGCGTGAGGATCGCCTACAACGCCGATCATCCCGAGCGGTTGTTCTTCCCGCCGCCTCCGAGCACCCAGCCGGAGCTGCTCGCCGCCATGCCCTTCCCCACCTGCGGCATCCCGGGCATCCCGGATCTGATGCACCACAAGTACGTGGTGCGTGACGTCGAGTCGGTCTGGACCGGCTCGATGAACTGGACCACGGACTCGTGGCGGCTTCAGGAGAACGTTGTCGTGGTCGCGGAGGGGGCGCCCGAGCTGGCAGCCGAGTACGCGCAGAACTTCGAGGAGCTCTGGAGCACCCGCAACGTGGACTCGAGCGGGCGGAAGGATCCGCGCCGGCTCGAGCTCGACGGCCGGGAGACGCGCGCCTGGTTCACGCCCGGCCACGGCGAGGAGCTCTCGCACCGCATCGGCCAGGCGATCGGGAAGGCGCGCGAGCGCGTGCGGATCGCCTCGCCCGTGATCACGGCGGGCGCGGTACTCGGCACGCTCGCCGAGGTGGCCGCCGAGCGGCGCGTGGATCTGCGCGGGGTGGTGGACCGCACCCAGATGGACGGCGTTGTGCACCAGTGGCGCACGAACGGCCATTCAGCCTGGAAGATCCCGATCCTCGCGTCCGTGCTCGAGCGCGCCGACTTCAAGGGGAAGCGCTCCACCCAGTACGCGCCCGAGACGCCCCACGACTTCATGCACGCGAAGGTCACGGTGGCGGACGACGTGGTGTTCGTCGGCTCGTTCAACCTGTCCCGCTCGGGCGAGCAGAATGCGGAGAACGTGGTGGAGGTGCACGATGCCGAGCTGGCCGACCGGCTCGCCACCTTCATCGACGAGATTCGCGAGCGCTACGAGCCTATGCCCGTGCCGTCCTAGCAGGTCAAGCTTTTCCGCAGCACGGCCGAGGTAAAGAGAAGTGGCCCCGCTGCAGTTGTCCGCCCCCAGAGCGCCATTCGACCGATCCGCGAGGACGATCGCGGTGGTCGCGACGATCCTGTACTCGCTCGTCGCGGGAGTGCTGATCCTCGCGCTCGCGCACGCCGGAGACAGGAACGTCCACGAGGACGCCGTGGATGAAGCGAAGAGCAAGCTCGCCGTCCTGTCGGTGCTCGGACTCCCCGAGCTCGATGACGCCTTCCGGCGGCTGGAGGCGAACGGCGAGGTCCTGCGGGTCTGGCGAGCCGACGGTCTGCTGCGCTATCGCTCACGCGCTGGCCGCGGCATTCCAGCGGCCCCGTCACACGATCGCGCCCGGCTGGGTGAGCCCTGGTGGATCGAGCGTGATGCGGCGCCTGACCGCCGTGCCGGACTCGTCATCTACATGCCGGTGATGGGCCGCAATGGCCTCGAGCGCATCATCGAATTGGACGAGTCGCTCGAGCCGGTCCACGCTGCCGCGGGAGCCGAGCGCCGCCAGGTCGCGTTGCTCTACGGGGGTGCGGCGCTCCTCCTATGGGTCGGCGTGCTTCCGCTGATGCTGCGCCTGTCGAGGCGCCTCAGGGAAACGCGGACGCCGCAGCGCGACCGGCGCCTGCTCAGGCGCTTCGCGCGCGCGCTCGCGGACGGGGAGCTCGAACTGCACTACCAGCCGAAGCTCGACCTCGTGTCCGGAAGGGTGGACTCCGTGGAGGCGCTGGTCCGATGGCGCCGCGACGGCCATCTCGTAGCGCCCGGGGACTTCCTGCCGGTCGTCGAGCGGTCCCCGCTGATCGAGAGGCTCACCGCCCACGTGGTCGATGCCGGCGTGGCGCAGGTCCGGGCCTGGCTGGACGAGGGGCTCCGGATCGGAGTGGCGGTGAACCTCGCGCCCGTGAACCTCGACGACCCGGGGCTCGTCGCGGAGGTGGACGCGAGCCTCCGCAGGTGGGACGTCGAGCCCGGCCTACTGACGCTCGAAGTCACCGAAACGGCGGTTCTCGAGGACGAGGCCAGCGCGGGGGCGACGCTCGACGGCCTGGCGGCCCTGGGCGTGCGACTGTCCGTCGACGACTTCGGCACGGGCTACTCCTCGCTGGCGCGGGTCACGCGCTACCCGTTCAGCGAGCTCAAGATCGACCGCCTGTTCGTCGCCGAGCTCACCACGCAAAAACGTCCAATCGTCGCGACCGTCATCCGTCTGGCGAAGACGCTCCAGCTCGACATCGTCGCCGAGGGAGTGGAGGACGAGGCGACGCTGAACGCGCTTCGCGGGCTCGGCTGTGACGTCGTCCAGGGATTCTTCGTGGGGCGCCCGAGCCCGGCGGACGAGCTGCCGGAGGTCTTCGCGAGGATTCCGGACCTCGCAAAAAAAGCGGACTCCGTGCGTGGGCTGCTCGACGAGGTCAGGGTCGCGCTCTCGCTCGACGCTGCGTTCGTCGCGGAGTTCGTCGGCGACGACGAGGTGTTCCGCTGGACGAGCGGCGACCGCGACAGGTTCGCCCTCTACGAGGGTGCGAACCAGGAACTCTGTGAGAGCTACTGCGGCCGGGTCGTATCCGGCGTCTTCCCGAACCTCATCGCGGATGCGCAGCACGACCCGCTCACTCGCGACCTGCCCGTGACCGAGCTACGCGGCATCGGCGCATACATCGGTGTCCCGATCAACCGGCCGGACGGGACGCTCTACGGAACGCTCTGCGGCCTGTCGAACGGACCTCGGCCGGACCTCACCGGCGAGCAGGTGGACGCGCTCGCACGCTTCGGCGAGCGGATCTCGCCACTGCTCGAGTCCGCGCACCTGAGCATCTCGGCGCGCTGATCGACGCCTATGCCCGCGCCTGACGGTGGGCGGCCGCCATCAGCACGTCACGCACCTCGGCCGGATCGTCGGTGAGTGTGAGGAGCTCGAGGTCGTGCGGCGCGATGTTGCCATCGGCGAGCATGCGGTCGCGCACCCAG
>DASYMP010000326.1:0-2870 GCA_036009005.1 Thermoleophilaceae bacterium
GAGCGCGCGCCCCAGCTGCTCGAGCTCCACGTGCTCGCTCGTGGCGCCCACCTCCGCGAGGTTCGCGTAGTCGCCGCCGAGCTCGCGCGCCAGCTCGTCGGCCCAGCGCGGCTGTCCCGGCTCGTGGCCAGCCGTGAAGCTGTCCCCGAGCGCGACGTACATCACAGCGGGATGTTCCCCGGGCCGTTGCCGTACTCACCCGCGCCGGACAGGGCGGCCAGCGCGCCCGAGAGGCGGCGGCGCGTCTCGCCCGGCGTGACGAGCTCGTCCACGAAGCCCTCGCGCGCCGCGACCGCCGCGGACACGTGCCCGGCCGCGTAGTCGGCGGCGATGCGCTCGTGCTCGGCCTCGGGGTCCTCGGCAGCGGCGATCTCGCGCCTGTGGGTGATCCCGACCGCCTGCTTCGCGCCCATGATCCCGATCTGCGCGTCCGGCCAGGCGAGCGCGAGGTCGGCGCCGAGGTCCTTCGAGTTCATCGTGATGAAGCCGCCGCCGTAGGCCTTGCGGAGCACGACCGTGACCTTCGGCACCACGGCCTCCGCGAACGCGTGCAGGAGCTTCGCGCCGTGACGGATCACGCCCAGCTGCTCCTGCTTCGTGCCGGGGAGGAAGCCGGGCGTGTCCACGAGCACGACGAGCGGCACCCCGTAGGAGTTGCAGGTGCGCACGAACTTCGCGGCCTTCTGCGCGGCCTCGCCGTCGATCACGCCGCCGAGATACCAGGGCTGGTTCGCGATCACGCCGACCGCGCGGCCGTCGATGCGGCAGAACGCGGTGACCATGTTGCGCGCCCAGCGCTCGGAGACCTCGAGCAGCTCGGCGCGGTCGACGAGTGCCCGGATCACGTCACGCACGTCGTAGACCTTGCGCGGCGAGGACGGCACGAGGGCGGATGGGTCGGTGCCGGGCACCGTGGCCGGTAGGCCGTGCGGCGGGCGCTCGCCCGCGTGCTGGGGCAGGTGCGCGAGCAGCTCCCTCACGAGGCCCACGGCCTGGTGGTCGTTCGCCGCGACGAACTGGCATACGCCGTTCTTCGCGTGCACCTTCGGGCCGCCGAGCTCATCGGTGGTCACGTCCTCGCCGGTCACCTCGCGCACGACGCCCGGGCCGGTCAGGAACATCGCCGAGCCCTCGGTCATGACGACGAAGTCGGTGAGCGCGGGCGAGTAGGCGCCGCCACCCGCGGACACGCCCGTGATCACGGAGATCTGCGGCACGCGTCCGGAGAGCTTCACGCTCTCGCGGAAGATGCGGCCGTAGCCGGCCAGCGCCGCGATGCCGTCGCCCATGCGGGCGCCACCCGAGGCCACGAACCCGATCACGGGTGCGCCGGCCCGTCCGGCCATCTGCATCACGCGCACGATCGTCTCCGCGTGCGCCTCGCCGAGCGAGCCGCCGGCGAACGACTGGTCCTGCGCGTAGCAGTAGACCGGCCGGCCGGAGATCGTGCCGGCCGCGCCCACGACGCCGTCGCCGTCCTGCATCCGCGCCGACTCGCGCCGCGGCAGGACCGTCGAACGGATCACGTGGAGCGACCCGGGGTCGCAGAGCAGCTCTAGGCGGTCGCGCGCGGTGACCTCGCGCGGCTCCTTGAGAAGTGGCGAGATGCGCTCGGCAGGCATCCTGTCTGCAAGTGCGCTCATGAGGCCTCCAGGCAGAGGACCGCGTTGTGACCGCCGAAGCCGAACGCGTTCGAGAGTCCGATCGCGCGGGCGTCGCCGTTCTGAAGCGGCCGTGCCTCGTTGGGAACGTAGTCAAGGTCGAGCCCTTCCTCGGGCTCGCCGTAATTCAGGGTGGGCGGCGCGATCCGGTCGCGCAGCGCCAGTAGCGTCGCGATCGCCTCGACGGCGCCTGCGGCGCCGAGCAGGTGACCGACAGCGGACTTGGTCGAGCTCACGGGGATCTTCCCGGCCAGCTCCTCGCCGAACGCGGCCTTGATGGCGTTCGTCTCGGCGCGGTCGTTCAGCGGCGTCGAGGTGCCGTGGGCGTTCACGTAGAGCACGTCCTTCGGCTCGATGCCGGCGTCCTCCATGGCGAGCTCCATCGCGCGCGACGCGCCGCGGCCGCTCGGCTCGGGAGCCGTCAGGTGGTGTGCGTCGGAGGTGGACGCGTAGCCGCGCAGGTAGCCGAGGATGCGCGCGCCGCGCTCCCTCGCCGCCTCCTCCTCCTCGAGCACGATGATCCCGGCGCCCTCGCCCATCACGAACCCGTCGCGGCGACGGTCGAACGGGCGCGAGATGCCGCTCTCCGAAAGCGCGTCCATGCGGCCGAACGCCGCGGTGGCGAGCGGCGTGATGGCCGCCTCGCTGCCGCCCGTCACGGCCGCGTCGGCGTCGCCGTGGCGGATCAGCCGCTCCGCCATGCCGATCGCGTGCGCGCCGGCCGCGCAGGCTGACACGGTGCCGAAGGACTGCCCGCGCAGGTCGTGCTTCATCGCGATCACGCCGGATGCGGCGTTCGCCATCAGCAGCGGGATCGAGAGTGGCGAGATGCGGTCGGCGCCCTCGTCGCGCAGGATGATGTGCTGGTTCTCGAGCGTGCCGATGCCGCCGATGCCGGTGCCGATCACGCAGGCGGCGCGGTCCGGGTCGTACGGCGGGCTCTCGTCCCAGCCCGCGTCCTCGAGCGCCTCCTGGGCAGCCGCCAGCGCGAGCTGCGTGTAGCGGTCCGAGCGGCGCACCTCCTTCACGGAGAGGTGCTCCTTGGGCTCGAACTCGCTCGCGCGACCGAAGCCGTCCTCGATTCCGGACACCCCGGCGCTCCAGCGCTCGTGCAGCGTCCGCCCTGTCGAGCTCGAGCAGCAGCCCGCGTACGAGCAGCCGCTGCTAGAGCTGGGCCTTCCACCGGCGCCGCGGGCGCTCGCCGTGAGC
>DASYMP010000327.1:0-2643 GCA_036009005.1 Thermoleophilaceae bacterium
GCGAGCCCGCGTCGATCCTCGCCGACATCTCGGCCGCCTCGCCGGACCAGTGAGCGAGCGTGGCGAGCGCCCTGAGGGCGAGCCCGCCGAGTCGGGTTTCCCTGAGCCGCCCGGGGCCGATGTCGGTGATCGCTCGCGCGATCCGGAGCCCCATCACGCTCTGAACAACCCGGTGGGTGAGCCGGATCCGACGGAGTTTCCGGACCCCTACGAGCAGCGCCCGGACCCGCGCGGCGAGGACCACCCGCCCACCGGCAGCACGAGCACGAGCGAGCCGCCCCCGGAGCGCAACCCGCAGCCCGAATCCGACACCTGAATTCGCTCGACGCGTCCTGCCTAGCACCCCGTACCGGGGGGTAATCCAGGACGGTTCGGGGAAATCAGTCGGCGGCTTCGAAGCTGCGGCGGCCGCTGCGGCGCACCAGGCCGCGGCGGCGGGCCTCGACCAGGGCTTGGCGGAGGCGGCCGGGGCCCCAGAAGCGGGTCTCGAGCTCGCGCCGGATCTCGGGGGAGGGGAGTGGGCCCTTGTCCTTCAGCAGCTTCACGATGGCGTCGATCTCGCGCTCGAGGTCGGTGTCCTCGCGTGGGCTCGACGACACCATCGACGGAGCCCAGACTGCGCGGCGGCGGTTAGGCACGGGCTGCCTCCTGTGCTGAGAGCGGTTCGGCCACCTTCTCGAGCGTTTCCTGTTCCGCGTCAACGCCGAGCCAGACCTCGACGATCGCCGCGATCGCCATCAGCCCGGCTGCGATCAGGTAGCCGATGAAGAGCTGGTCGCGATCACCTGACTCGATCATCTTGCCGAACACGCCTGGGCCGACCGCGCCGCCGATCCCGGTGGAGATCGCGAAGAAGAACGCGATCGCCATCGCGCGGATCTCGATCGGGAACGTCTCGCTGATCGTCAGGTAGCCGGCCGAGGCGGCGGCTGAGGCGAAGAAGAAGGTGGCGCACAGGATCGCCACGAACAGGCCGACCGAGACGGTGTCGTTCTTGAACAGGACGCCGGCGGCCACGAGCCCGAGCGCGGAGATGAAGTAGGTGGCGGAGATCATCGCCCGCCGCCCGATCGTGTCGAAGAAGCGGCCCAGCAGGAGCGCGCCCAGGAAGTTCGCGATCGCGAACGGCACGAGGTAGAGCGGGGCGGTCTGCGAGGACACCTTGTAGAAGGTGGCCAGCCCGGCCGTGAACGTGAAGACCGTGGCGTTGTAGATGAAGGCCTGCGTCGACATGAGCGTGAAGCCGAGGATCGAGCGGCGCGGGTAGCGGCCGAACATCGTCCGCGCGATCTCGCCGAAGCCGGTGCTCTTGCGTGGCTGGAGCTCGATCTCGTCCGTGGCCTCCGGGAGCTCGTTGCGGTCCGTCGAGTCCCTCACGTGCTCCTCGATCTCCGCGACGATGCGTTCGGCCTCCTCGTTGCGGCCGTGCATCGCGAGCCAGCGCGGGCTCTCGGGCACGTTTCGCCGCACCAGCAGGATCGCGAACGCCAGCACCGCGCCCATGCCGAACGTGAGCCGCCATCCGAGGTTCGCGTCGACCAGGTCCGGGTTGAGCAGGATCGGCGTGACCGCCGCGCCGAACGCCGCGCCGAGCCAGTAGCTGCCGTTGATCGTCAGGTCCACCCAGCCGCGCACGCGTGCCGGGATCAGCTCGTCGATCGCGGAGTTGATCGCGGCGTATTCGCCGCCGATACCGAAGCCTGTGAAGAAACGGCAGATCGCGAAGAACGCGAAGCTGCTCGCGAACGCCGTGGCCACCGTGGCGAGCAGGTAGACGCCGAGCGTGATCAGGAACAGCTTCTTGCGCCCGAAGCGGTCGGTGAGGTAGCCCCAGAAGAGCGCACCGGCCGCCGCGCCGAGAACGTAGATGGTTCCCGCGAGCCCGAGCTGGCTGGTGCTGATGCCGAGTGCGTCCTTCTCGGTGAGGCGCGCACCGATCGCGCCGACGATCGTGACCTCGAGTCCGTCGAGGATCCAGACCGTGCCCAGCCCTAGCACCACCAGCCAGTGCCACGAGCTCCAGGGGAGCCGGTCCATGCGGGCGGGGATTCGGGTCCGGATCGTTTCCACGGCAGCCGCTTACCCCCGAAGGGCGGGTAGGACACCCTCTCCGTAGACCTCGAGGGCGCGCTCGGGCGCGGAGCCCGATCCGTTCTGAAGGCAGACGACCGTCGCGCCGAGCTCCTCGACCTCGCGGATGCGCTCGACATGCTGCGCGGAGTCCGAGCTCACGATGTACGACTGCCTGAACTCGTCGTCCGAGACCTCCGCCTCGCCGCGCTCATACATCGCGACGGGGTCGTGCCAGTCGTCGGTGAAGTAGTCGGGTATCTGGGTCGACTTCCAGACCCGCGCTCCCTCGAGCGCGGCGTCGTCGTCCTCCGCCCAGGAGAACCCGGCCTGCAGGATGATCTCCCCGGGCTCCCTGCCGGCGTCGTCGCACGCCGACCTGTACGCCTCGATCACCGGAGGAGCCATCTCCGGATCACCCATCGTCCAGACGCCGTCGGCGAGCCGGCCCGCCACGCCCGCGGCCTTCGGCCCAAACGCCGAGACGTACACCGGCGGCCTGCGCTCCCCGCGCGTGTGGAGATAGGCGGCCTTCGTCCGGAAGAAGCGTCCCTCGTGGTCGACCCGCTCACC
>DASYMP010000328.1:0-3812 GCA_036009005.1 Thermoleophilaceae bacterium
TGCCGAGCGGACACAGCACCGCGAGCAGGATCGCGAGCCAGTAGCGGCGGCGCTGGAGTGCCAGCAGCGCCGCGAGGCCGAAGGCCACGCCGATGGCGAACGGCAGGCGGCTCGTGAACAGGAGCGTGGCGGTGGCCGCCCCGAACCAGATCGAGCCCCAGCGGGCGCGCTCCTCGCCGAACCAGCCGCGCGCGAGCGGCGGGAACAGCGCGGCCGACGCGAGCGCCGACAACGCGAGCGCGAAGGGCGGCCGCAGGAGCCACGCCAGTGGCGGCGACAGGACGCTGTACGCCGGCGTGTGATGGCCGCCGTACCACTGCCCGTTCCAGATCGTGAAGCCCTCCTTGCCGAACAGGTCGGCGCGGAAGGTGTGGGCGGCGAGGTCGACCGTGCGCGGCTGCCAGATCAGGTACGCGACGGCGAACAGCAGCGCGATCGCGATCGGCGCCGCGTGCCATGGGTCGATGCGCCGGTACCAGCGGGCAGCGCCGGGCGGCCCTCGGTCGATCCGTGGCGATGGCGACGCCCCATCCTCGGGCGGTGCTGATGGAGAGGAGGGCGGCGCGGTGACGGCGGGCGGCACGTCGCGCAGCACGAAGGAACAGCTTAGAAGGACTAGGGCGCCGTGGGAGCGGTTCCGCTGCCCGACGTGTCCCCGCTCGACGCGTCGCCCGATCCGCCGGTCGCGACCGACTCGGCGGGCGCCTCCGTCTGGCGTTGCACGGGGGCGGCGTCCCCCACCACGACCCGGCCCTCCTGGGAGGGGGCGCTGCCCTGCGCCGGGGCCGGCGTGGCCACCTGCGGCTGCGTGCTCACCGGGGTCGGCTGGCGGGTCACGGGTGCGCCCTGCACGACCCTCCGCACCTTCACGACCCTAGTCACGTGCACCACCTTCACCGGCCGGACCGTGGCCGCCTCCGCCTTGGCGGGAAGCTCCTCCTGGAGCCCCATGACGAGCAGCGCGGCCGGCACGACGAGCGCGACGGTGGCAAGCGCGCTCAGGCGGCCGAGCTTGCGGCGGGGCGACCCGGCATGGAGGCGCGAGCCCGCGGCTCCCACGCGTCCGACGATGCGCTCACCCCCCCGCGTCTCCCAGAGCGCCCGCTCGACGGGCACGAGGGCGAACATCAGCAACTCGAAGCAGACCGTCCACGCCACGCCGCGGATGAACCACGAGGTGACCGTGTCGCCGTGCTCGAAGAGCACCGGCCACCAGACCAGCACGACGCCGGCCGAGAGGCCTCCCGCGATCGACTTTGAGAGCAATTCCCTCATACCTCTTTGACTCGACAACTATCCCCAGGCCTTGAGGGCCCTCAGGAAGTCTTTATGCGCGGAGGAACTCGGCCGCCCGCTCGACGAGCTCGGGGCGACCGAACCAGGGCCAGTGACCGCCGTCCACGAGCTCGAGCGTCACCTCTCCGCCGAGCGCGTCGCCGTGCAGCTCGCCGAACTTCGCGGGGATGTACGGATCGTCCGTCGTCCACAGGATCAGCGCCGGCGCTCGCACGTCGCCGAGCCGCTCGCCCGCCCGGGCAAGCACGTCGGGCGGCGAGGAGCGGTACAGCCTCAGGATCGCCCGCTGGGTGCCGTGGTCGAACGCCTCCCACGCCTCGTCCGCCAGCTCGCGCGGCAGCTCCCGCCGCAGGCTCCAGCGCCGCGTGAAGCCCATCAACAGCTCGCCGAGCAGCGGCGTGCGCCAGCCGCGCGCGACCCGATGCCAGCGGTAGCCGGGCACGAACGGCACGACCGGAAACAGCACGAGTCGCTCGATCCGCTCCGGGAGCCGCTGAGCCAGCGCGAGCCCGACGGCGCCCCAGTCGTGCATCACGAGCGACACGCGCTCGAGGCCGAGCTCGTCGAGGAACTGCTCGAGGAAACGGTCGTAGCCGGCGATCGAGTAGTCGAAGTCGCCGGGCTTCGCGGAGCGGCCGAATCCGGGCAGGTCGGGGGCGGTCCCGCCGATGCGCTCGAGGAACGGGTTCCAGTCCGAGGACTGGGTCGGCACACCGTGCAGATACACGACCGGGGCGTCGCCGGCCTGGCGGTAGTGCACCGGCAGGCCGGCCACCTCGATCGTGTGCTGGGCAATCTCCACGGCCGCGGTTCATACCATCCGGCTGTCATGGCAGACCGTCGAAAGCTGCTCGCCATCCGCGACCGCCTCCGCAGGGAGTACGGGCGGCCGGTGCTGCGCCCGCACCGCGCGCCCGTGGACGAGCTGGTCCTGACCGTCCTCTCGCAGAACACGAACGACCGCAACCGCGACGTGGCCTACGCACGGCTCCGCGAGCGCTTCTCGTCATGGGCCGAGGTGCGCGACGCCGGCGTGGAGGAGGTCGAGGACGCGATCCGGCCCGGCGGCCTCGCGCCGACCAAGGCCGTGCGCATCAAGCAGATCCTCGGCGCGCTCGGCGACGACGATCTGAGCTGGATGGAGGACGCCCCGCTCGCCGAGGCGCGCGACTACCTCTGCGAGCTGCCCGGCGTGGGCCGCAAGACTGCGGCCTGCGTGCTGCTCTTCTCCTACGGGCGGCCGGACATCCCGGTCGACACGCACGTGTACCGCGTCGGCACGAGGCTCGGGCTGTGGCCGGAGCGCACGAGCCTCGAGCAGGCGCACGACGAGATGCTCCGGCTGGTCGATCCGGACGACGCGTACGAGATCCACGTGCTGCTGATCCGCCACGGCCGCCGCACCTGCACGGCGCGCAACCCGGACTGTCCCGCGTGCCCGCTGAAGAGGATGTGCCCTGAGGGGCGCAGGCGCCTCGCGGCGCTCAGTTCACGGAAACAGCGTCAATGACGTAGATCAGCGTCTCGTTCGGCGGGATGTCCGGCGGATAGCCCTGCGCCCCGTAGCCGAGCTCGGGCGGGACGGTGAGCTTCCTGCGCCCGCCCTTGCGGATGCCGACGAGACCCTTCTGCCAGCCCTCGATCACCGGCGCCACGCCGAGCTGAACGGGGATTGGCTGACCGCGATCCCACGACGCGTCGAACTCCTTGCCGTTCGAGAAGTTCATGGCCACGTAGTTCAGGACCACCGTGTCACCCCGCTTCGCCGCGCGGCCCTTGCCCTTGACGATGTCCTCCTTGACGAGCCTGCGCGGAGGCGCACCGGTCGGCTTGGGGATGACGGGCCTGACGCTCGTGTCCTCGAGCGCCTGCTCCTGCGCAGCCGGGGAGGGCGACTCGGCCGTGGTGGCCTCGCCCTTCGTGGCCGTATCCGACCCGCCGCTCGCCGCCTCGTCATCGCCGCCGCAGGCGCTCGCGCCGGTCACGACGGCAACGACAGCAATGAGGGTCAGCACACGGCGCGGCAGCGAATCCATCGGCCGCGGGATCCTAGTGGGGACGGTGTCTTCCTTTTCCCCGCATTGCGGGGTTAAGTCAGACACGATCGAGCCCGAACCCCTTGATGCCGCCGTTTGTCAGACCGAGACGAGCTTCCGCAAATCTGCCATACTCTCGCTTAGATTTCTTTCGACTCGAATAAGGAGAAGTAACGGATGGGCAAGACGATCGGCATCGATCTCGGCACGACCAACTCGTGCATGGCCGTCCTCGAGGGCGGCGAGCCCACCGTGATCGAGAACGCCGAGGGCGCTCGCACGACCCCCTCGGTGGTCGCGTTCACGGAGGGTGGGGAACGTCTCGTGGGCGCACCTGCCAAGCGGCAGGCGGTCACGAACCCCGAGAACACTGTCTTCTCGATCAAGCGCTTCATGGGCCGCAAGGAGGCCGAGGTCAAGGAGGAGGAGAAGATCGTCCCCTTCGAGGTCATCGCCGGCCCGAATGGCGATGCGCGCGTG
>DASYMP010000329.1:0-5330 GCA_036009005.1 Thermoleophilaceae bacterium
TCTTGGCGACGAGTTGTCCCTGCTCGTCCTCCTGGATCGGGCTGGGCTTCTGGATGCGGGTCTTGTCAGTGGCTGCCATCACCACCAAAGATAGCGGCTCCGGCCGCTTATCAGACCCCAGAGCTAGGAGTTAGGCTACCCTAATGCAGATGCTCAAGAGGACAGGGACCCTTCTGGTGGTGGCGGCGCTCGGTGGAGGCGCCTCGATCGGCGTGGCCGCCTGCGGTGAGGACCGCGGCGGCGAAGTCAAGTTCGAGGGCGACGCCGGCACCGACACGGGCACCGGCACCACCGGCACCGGGACCACCGGCACCGAGACAAGCCGCACCGAGACGAACCCCTCGTACTAGATGTCGCGGCGCTCTCTCCTCGCGGTCGTCATCGGAGGCGCCGTCGTCCTCGTCGCCGCGCTCGTCGGCGTGGTGGTGGCCACCTCCGGTTCGTCGTCCGACGCCCTCGTGCTCTACTCGGCGCGCTCCCACTACGGGGAGGAGGCGCCCTTCGAGCGCTTCGCGAAGAGGACGAGCACCGACCTCACGCTGCGCGGCGGCTCGGCGTCGGAGCTCTACGAGCGGCTTCGCTCCGAGGGCTCGAACACGCCGGCCGACGTGCTGATCACGGTCGACGCCGCGAACCTCTGGCGCGCCAAGGAGGCCGGTCTGCTCGAGCCGGTGAAGATCCGCAGCAAGCTGCCGGCCTCGCTTCAGGACCCGGACGGCGAGTGGTACGGGCTCACGCTGCGGGCGCGCACGATCATGCGCTCCACCGAGCGCACCGAGCCGACCGACGTGACGACCTACGAGGGCCTCGGCGACCCGCGCTGGAAGGGCAGGCTCTGCCTGCGCTCCGGCACGAGCGAGTACAACGTGTCGTTCATCGCCGACCGGATCGCGAAGGACGGACGGGCCGCGACCGAGCGCATGCTGAAGCGCTGGATGGCGAACGATCCGACGATTCTCGGCTCGGACACCGACGTGCTCGACGCGATCGCCGACGGCGACTGCGACGTGGGTCTCACGAACTCGTACTACCTGGGCCGTGAGCTGGCCGACGACCCCGGCTTCCCCGTCGCCCCCGTCTGGGCCGACCAGCAGGGCCGCGGCACGCACGTGAACCTGTCCGGGCTCGGGGTGGTGAAGGGCTCGGACCACGCCGAGGCCGCGCGCAGGCTGGTCGAGTACCTGCTCGAGCCGCGCCAGCAGGAGGTGTTCGCGCAGAACAACCACGAGTTCCCGGTCGTTCCGGGCGCGAAGCCATCCAAGGAGATCGCTCGGTTCGGCACGTTCAAGCGCGACCCGATCGACGTGAAGGGCGCCGGGGCGCACCTCGACGAGGCCCTCAGGCTGATGGACCAGGTCGGGTGGGACTGAGGACGACCCTGCTGTGCGCCGTGCTGGTGGCCGGCCCGCTGGTCGGCCTCCCGCTGTCGTTCGCGCTCGCGCCCGGAGGGCTGAACGAGTTCTCCGGCTTCCTTCCCGAGGCGGTACAGGCCACCGTCTGGCTGCTGCTCGGCGTGGGCGTCGGCACGCTCCTGCTCGGCACGGGCCTGGCCGCGCTCGTCTCCTTCTTCGAGTTCCCGGGGCGGCGCTGGATCGAGTGGGTGCTGGTGCTACCGCTTGCGATGCCGAGCTACGTCTTCACCCTGTTCGCGCTCGGCCTCGACGTGCCCGGCATCCGCTCGACGCTCGGCGCGGTCTGCGTCTTCACGCTCGTGCTCTACCCGTACGTGTACCTGCTGACCCGGGCCGCCTTCCTGAGCCAGTCGCGCGCGCTGATCGAGGCGGCGCGCGGCCTCGGTCTCTCGCGTGGGCGCGCGATCCTGCGCGTGGCCCTGCCGCTCGCACGACCGGCGATTCTCGGCGGCGTGGCGCTCGCGCTGATGGAGGCGCTCGCCGACTTCGGCACGGTGAACCTGCTCGGGGTGCGCACCTTCACGGACGCGATCTACCGCGTCTGGTTCAACGCCTTCGACCGCGACGCCGCGATGCAGCTCGCCACGCTGCTCGTGTCCGTGACGCTCACGCTGCTCGTGCTCGAGCGGCTGGCGCGCGGGCGCGCGCGGCATGCCCAGCTCGCGGCACGCGGTGACCTCGTCGCGCCGCTGCGCCTGCGCGGCGCGGCCGCGGTGGCCGCCGCGCTGCTGCCGCTCGCGCTCGTCGGTGTCGTCGTGCTCGCGCCGCTCGCGCAGCTGGCGGCATGGTCGGTCGACTCGATCCAGAACGGCCTGCTGCCGCCGGAGTTCGGCGCGGCGACCCGCAACAGCCTGCTGCTCGCGGGCATGAGCGCGGTGCTCGTGCCCGTGGTGGCGATCCTGCTCGCCTACGGCGCGCGCGCGAGCGGATCCAAGCTCGCGTCCGGGGCGGCGCGCACCGCTACGATCGGTTACGGGCTGCCGGGCTCGGTCGTCGCCGTCGCGGTGATCGTCCCGCTCGGCTGGCTCGATCGGCGCATGGACGGGGCCTTCGGCACAGGACTACTCCTAACGGGCACGGTGATCGGACTCTTCTACGCCTACCTCGTTCGCTTCCTCGCGCTCGCGTGGGGGGCCATCGAGTCGAGCCTGCTGCGCGTTCCGCGCCAGCTCGACGAGGCCGCCCGCGGCCTCGGCGCCGACCGCCTCGACGTGCTCGCGCGCGTGCACGTGCCGCTGGTGCGGGCGGGGCTCGCCACCGCCGCGCTGCTCGTGTTCGTCGAGGTGATGAAGGAGCTGCCGGCCACGCAGCTCCTGCGCCCGCTCGGCGGGGACACGCTCGCGATCGCCGTCTGGGAGGCCACCACGGAGTCGCTGTTCCGCACCGCCGCGCTCCCCGCGCTGATGATCGTCCTGGTGGGCCTGTTGCCGGTGGCGCTCATGATCCGGCTGTCGGGACGGGTCGGCACGAGCGAGGTCGAGGCCTCGCCGGCCGCGGCGGCGTGGGTGGACGACGCCGAGCTGGTGGGCGGGGCGGCATGAGCCACGTCAGGCTGCGCGGGCTGTCGAAGTCGTTCGGGTCGCTTGACGCGGTGAGCGAGCTGAACCTCGACATCGAGCGCGGTGAGCTGCTCGCGGTGCTCGGGCCATCCGGGTGCGGCAAGACCACGCTGCTGCGGATGGTCGCCGGCTTCGAGCGCCCGGACGCGGGCTGCGTCGTGGTGTCGGACGAGGTGGTGGCAGGGCCCGGCCGGATGGTGCCGCCGGAGAAGCGCCGCGTCGGGATGGTCTTCCAGGACTACGCCCTCTTCCCGCATCTCACGGTGACGGGCAACGTGGCGTTCGGCCTGTCCACGCGCCCTCGCGAGGAGCGGGACGCGCTCACGCAGCGCACGCTCGAGCTCGTCGCGCTCCAGCACAAGTCGAGCTGCCCGGTGTACGAGCTCTCCGGCGGCGAGCGCCAGCGTGTCGCGCTGGCGCGCGCGCTCGCGCCCGAGCCGGAGCTGGTCCTGCTCGACGAGCCCTTCTCGAACCTTGACGCGACCCTGCGCGCCGGCCTGCGCCGCGAGGTCGAGCTGATCCTGCGCGACGCCGAGGCCACGGCGCTGATCGTCACGCACGACCAGGAGGAGGCGCTGTCGCTGGCCGACCGGCTCGCGGTGATGCGCGAGGGCCGAATCGTGCAGGTGGGCCCGCCCGTCGAGGTCTACGGGTCCCCGGCCACTCGCTGGGCGGCCCAGTTCGTGGGCGACGTGAACGTGCTCTCGGGCGTGGCGCGCGGCAGCGGCGTCGAGACCGAGCTCGGAGTCTTCGACCTGCGCGAGCCCGCCACCGGGTCGGTGCACGTGGCGATCCGCCCGGAGCAGCTCGAACTGAGCGCGCGCGACGCCGGCAACGCCGAGGTGATCGCCCGCGAGTTCCGCGGCCACGACGTGCTCTACCGGCTCCGCCACGAGGGCGGCAAGACGCTGCTGGTGCAGCTGCCCTCGCTCGAGCTGCACGAGGTGGGCGCCCAGGTCTTCGTGAGGCCCGCCGCCACGGGCCGCACCTGCGCCGTCGTCGACTAGCCAGATCGGTCTGGAGCGGTGGCCACCGCCTCGATCTCGAACAGCTGTCCCGGCCAGCCGAGCGCGCTGACGCCGAGCAGGGTGCTGGGCGGGCCGTCAGCTCCGAAGACCCGTTCGACCTCGCCCCAGGCTGTTACGAGGTCGTCTTTGTCGCTCGACGCGACGAAGACGGTGGTCTTCAGCACGTCGCCGGCCTGACACCCGGCCGCTTCCAGCACCGACAGCAGGTTGGCGAGCGCCTGCCGCGCCTGCCCCGCGACGTCTCCCGGCGCCACGACGTTCCCGTCGGCGTCGAGCGGGCAGGCACCCGCCGTGAACACGGTCGCTCCGGACGGAGCGACCGCGGCATAGGCGTACGGGACGCCCGGGTAGAGGCCATCGACGCCGGCGAGCTTGCGGTGCACTCCCCGGCAGTATGGTCCGCGCATGAAGCTCTACGTGTGCTGGGGACTGTTCCGCTCGCCGCGCCCGGGCGGGCATCCGTGCCGCAACGCCCATGACGCGCTGACCGAGGCCGGCTGGAAACCCGACGTCGAGAAGGTCTACGGCCTGAGGATCCTGGGCAACGCACTGAACCCGACCCGCCGCGAGGTGCGCCGCGTGAGCGGGCAGAACATGGTGCCCGTGCTCGTGACGGACGAGGAAGAGGTGATCCCGGGCAGCGACAAGATCGCGACCTGGGCGCGCAACAACCCGGCAGCAGGCGCCGAGCGCACCGCCTAGGCGCGCCGCCCGCTGTTCAGCATCCCGCGCCACTGCTCCGGGTCCACGTCGGCCGGCTCGGTCGACTCGATGAAGTCGAGCAGCACGTCGAGGAAGCGCTGCGGGTCGTCGAGGTGGGGGAAGTGGCCGGAGTCCTCAAACAGCTCCAGGCGGCTCGACGGCACCAGCTCGTGCGTGGCCAGGCCGTGCGCCACCGGGATGATCGGGTCGCGCCGGCCCCACACGAGCAGGAACGGGATGTTCTCCGCTAGATAGAGGCGGTCGGTCGCGCTCACGCGCTGCCCGGTCGGGTCGACGATCGTGCGCAGCGTGTGCACGAAGGCGGCGCGCGCCCCGGGATCCCCGAGCGAGGCATGCCCGCGGGCGAGCTCGGCCACGTCCGTGCCGGCGTGGATGCCGAGCCGCCCGAAGAGGCGCCCGATCGAGCGGCCCGCGCCGAGCAGGCGGGCGCTCGCGAGCAGCGGCAGCACCACCTCTGACAGCGGCAGCGTGGCGGCGCGCAGCAGCAGGTTCACCTCGCGGCCCAGCCCGCCGCTGTCCACGAGCACGAGGCGCTCGCAGCGCTCGGGGAACTGGTAGGCGAGCTGCATCACGACACCGCCGCCGAGCGAGTGCCCCACGAACGTCGC
>DASYMP010000330.1:0-5601 GCA_036009005.1 Thermoleophilaceae bacterium
GAGCACGCGTGAGGAGCTCCGCTCCTCGGAGCGCCTCCGCATGGGGCCGCGCGGCAGAGGCCCCGAGCTGCAGATGGAGTACCTCGTGCTGTGGCTCGAGGACGTGGAGCATGACCGCCGCTTCGTCGCGCCGGAGCCGGCAGGCGACGGCGGGCGCCTCCGCTGGACGCTCACCGCGCCCGGGCGCGCCCGGCGCAAGCGCCTGCGCGGCGTGCTCGCGCGGCTCGGCGGCGTGCTCGCCTTCGTCGTGCGCGCCCCGAGCGTGTGGGCTGGCGCGGTCGACCGCGTCGAGCGGCGGGCGCGGGTGCGGATCGGCGAGCCGCCTCCCGGGCGTCTTAAGGGCCCGCGGATCACGGTGAGTCCGGGCGATCACGACTCGATGACGCCCGGGCAGGCCCGCAAGAACATGGAGCAGGTCAAGCACATCGTCGTGCTCATGATGGAGAACCGCTCCTTCGACCACATGCTCGGCTACCTCGATCTGCTCGACGAGCAGGAGCACGTGGACGGCCCGAGCAAGGCCGCGCCGATCATGTACGGCGGCGTCCCGCGCCGCCCCGGCTACCTCGAGGAGACCGCGCTGCCGAAGGATCTCGACCCGCCACATGGCAGGGACGCGATCGCGGAGCAGATCAACGGCGGCGCGATGGACGGGTTCATCGAGTCCTTCGCCACGCGCAACGACGCGCTCAACCCGTGGCTCGTGATGGGCTACTACACGCATCTCGAGCTGCCCGTCTACGACTACCTCGCGCACAGCTTCGCCATCTGCGACCGCTGGTTCAGCTCGGTGCCGTCCTCCACCTGGCAGAACCGGCTCTACTCGCTCGCGGCGACCTGCGAGAAGAAGCGCGAGAAGCTGTTCGTGAAGGGCCGTCCGTTCAACCTCGCGTCGTTCGTGCCGCTGCTCGAGAACAGCGACGACCCGGCCACCTGGCGCTGGTACTCATGGGACCCGGGAACGCTGCGGATGGTCGACGGGCGCTTCCGCGATCCCCGCAAGGCGTTCCACCACGACCACTTCCGGCGCGTGGCCCAGCACTCCATCGAGCCGCCCCCCGAAGACGGCGAGCCGACGGCGGAGGTCATCGAGCTCGGCAGCGGCTTTCTCCAGGACGCCGCGAACGGCGACCTTCCGTCGGTCGCATGGATCGACCCCAACTTCGTGGACCTCAGCATCCTCGACTCGAACTCGAACGACGATCACCCGCCCTCCGACGTACGTGCCGGTCAGGAGCTCGTGATGATGGTCTTCCGCGCGCTCGCCGAGAGCCCGTGCTGGAAGGACACGATGCTGATCGTGACCTACGACGAGCACGGCGGCTTCTACGACCACGTGGAGCCGCCCCCGCCTCCGGAGCCCGAGTCGAAGCGCCAGTTCGACCGCTACGGCGTGCGCGTCCCCGCCTTCGTGGTGTCGCCATTCGTCGAGCCGTGCACCGTCTCGCACACGCACTTCGACCACACCTCGATCATCCGCACCATCCTCGAGCGCTTCGGCAGGCGTGACGCCCTCAGGGACATGGCCGCCACCGGCCCGCGCGTCGCGCACGCGGAGAACCTGGGCCGGCTGCTCACGCGCGACCCGCGCGGCGACTTCTCGGTGCCGGACTACAGCGGCGTAAACGAGCGGCTCGGCGACTGGCGCCACGGCCGCGCCGAGCGCCGCTCGGCGGCCTCGCGCGAGCTCGCCACCCCGCAGCCGCCGCGCGCGATCGTGGGCTTCCCGGCCGACTACCTGCACGCGGCGCGCGAGCTGCGTGCGGAGGGATTGCCGGCGGGACATCCCTGACCTGCGCGACTACCATCGATTAGTGCTCGAATGCGCGACGGCAGCGGCGCTCTGATGCCCCTCGGCAAGCCCGAGCGGAGCGACCACGTGGGCCGGATGGTCCACCACTGCGAGACGGCGGAGGAGTTCCTGCGGGCGGCAAAGGCGCGCGAGGCGCGGCGCGAGGCGCGGGCAGCAGCGATGCTGGCTCCGGACGGGCTCTCCCGCGGAGAGGCCGAGATCGGTGTTCGAGCGATTCTGGCCGAGATCGACGCGCTCGAGCTTGCCGACCGGCTGGAGGCAGCGCACGGTCGCGCCGTCGCAGCCGTCGCGCACGCGGCGGTTCACTGTGCCGGGGGGCGAATGCAGGCGCTCGCGCAGCTCAGACTGTGCGAGACCCTCGAGCTGCTCGGACGCTACTCGTTCGCGGCGGAGGGCTTCGTGGACCTGGAGCAGAGCCTTCCCGAGGAGTGGCCCGATATCAGGATGTGGTGCTCGAATCACCTCATCAGCGTGGGCGTGCATGTCTGCAACCGGCCGTTGCAGGAACTCGGCATCACCCGCGGCGCCGCCGTGCGCTCGCGCGTGTCCGACCCGGACCAGGTCGCCTCCTACCTCCAATGGCGCGGGATTGCCGAGAGCCGGCGCTACCAGCCCGACCGAGCCGAGAAGACCTTCGAAGAGTCCTTCCCGCTTCGGGATCGCACTGTGCGGCGCGATGTGACCAAGGGCTTCCTTCTGGCCGACATCGCCTACAGCAACAGAGAGGACGAGCGCGGCGACGAGCTCCTGGCGGCGACGGTGCGCGACGCGGAGCGCCTCGGTCTCACGCGCCACTCGCGAGCCGGACGACGGCACCTTGAGCGCTTCAATCCATCCGTCCGCTGACATGGGAGCGTCCGTCGCGCGCGCTAGAAAGATCCGAGCGTGTCGACGTACCTGAGATGCGGTGGCGCCGAACGTGAGCGTGCCCTCGCCGAGCTGTGGGCTGATCTGGAACTGCGCCTCCAGCAAGACGAGCCGATCACGATGAGGGATCTGCGCCCCGGGCTCGTGACCCGCCGCTACGGGTGGGACGAGGACGAGCTCTCCCTGGTCTTCGCGCTCTCAGGGCACGCCTACCACCGGGTGATGCTCGCGGTCGACCGCATCGCCGCGCACGAGCCTGCCACGTCTGCGGAGGAGCTGGCCGAGCTCCGGGCCGCCTATGGGCTGCTCCAGACCTCGCGCCGGCTCGCGGACGAGCTGGCGTACTAGACAAGTCCGCCGGAACCTCAACCCGTCCGGCGCGCGGCCGATACTGTTTGCGTAGCGTGCGTGTGTTGCACAGGTTGCGTAGTTTGCGTACGTTGCGATCCGGTACTAGGCTCGCAGTCGCCTCGAATGAAAGGAAAGGCCGATGGGTTTGCCGCGCCTCGAGCGGACGAAGTCCCTCAGGGCACACCCCAACATCAAGACTGCGGCGCGCATAATCGGCGTGTCGCCGTCCACCATCTCGCGCCGCAACGACCTGTCGATCGAGGAACGGGGCGAGCGCGAGAAGGTCCTGTCGCCGACCACGGTGATGACGCTCGCCGTGCGCTATCGGAAGCGGTCGCTCAACGAGGTCGCGACCGAGCTGATCACCTACGCGCGCGAGCGAGCGCCGGAGGAGTCCGCGCGGGTCGAGGAGGAGGTCGATACGTTCGTCGCCGAACTCGGTTCGCCGCCTCACCGAGACAACGAGGCGTTTCTCGCCATGGCTGAGGAGTACCTGCCGCGCGAGCTTTTCACGGAGGTCGCGAGCACACTCAAGGCCGGCGGCGGCAGGCGGCCTCGCTCGGTTCGCGGCTCCGTACCGGACTAGAGGCGCTTGGGCGCTGGTTGCCGGAGGTGCACCCCGGAGATGCGCAACCCCTTTACCTTGGGGGCCGGCCGGAAGCCGAGCAGCGTCAGATCCGCCACGCCGACCGGGCTCGCGTCGACGTCCACGTGACCGCCGCGGCCGGTCTGGTGCGCGATCTCGTGCACATACTGCTTGAGCAGCGCGGCCGCCGCGCGCGACTGGTCGAACAGCTCGGGCGTGCCACCGGCGTCGATCCGCATGGCGATCGCGGTGATCAGCACCGGAAAGCTCCGGTTGTCGTGGAGGTGGTAGGACAGCGCGGCGACCTCCTGGCCCCACTCGCGATCGATGCAGTAGAGCGCGCGTCCGCGCTCCGATGACGCTGACTTGATGATCTTGCGCATGTCCGGGCCGAAGCGCTCCTTCGGCAGCTCGCATGGCTTCGTGGTGACGCGCCAGCCGCCCGCGACATTCGCGTCCGGCGGAATCAGGTGGTCGATCGAGACGTACGTGCGCCGTCCCGCGGCGGTCTTCTCGGAACGCACACGCACGTAGCGCTTGAGCGCTCGGCTATGACCTGGTGTTCCGTGAGCGCTCAGCGAAGGCAGTCTATGGCTGGGCGGCGAGACTCGTTCCATATTCGTGGAAAAACGGCGCTCCGTAGAGCCCGGAGCATCGGGTGAACGTACCCCCCCGACCGGGGGGTACTGTGGTCCGCCCGGCTAACGGATGGCCGCCGACAGAGAAAGGGTTCTGTAATGGCTCGCGACCAACAGACTGCGCTGCTCTTTCCGGGGCAGGGCAGCCAGACGTCCGACATGCGCGAAAACGTGGAGCGCAGCAGGCCGGACCTGCTCGAGCTCGCGCTCGCGGAGGTCGGCGACGACCTGTTCGAGCGCGCCGCCGACGGCACCCGCTGGGCCCAGCCCGCCATCTACTGCGCCGCGCTCGCGGGCCACGCGGAGCTGGACGTGCGGGCCGACGCGATGGCCGGGCATTCGCTCGGCGAGATCACGGCGCTCGTGGCGGCCGGCTCGCTCGGGGCCGAGGACGGCCTGAGGCTCGTCGCGGCTCGCGGCAGGCTCATGCAGGAGGCCGCCGAGGAGACGGGCGACGGCGGCATGACGGCGGTCCGCGCGCGTGAGGGCAACCGCGAGACGATCGCCGAGGTGGCCGCGAACGCCGGCGTCGCGATCGCCAACGACAACGCTCCCGACCAGCTCGTCCTGTCCGGCGCGCTCGACGCCCTCGACCGGGCCGAGGCGGAGCTGCAGGAGCGCGGCATTCGCGGCAAGCGGCTGCCGGTGGCGGGCGCGTTCCACTCTCCGCTGATGAGGCCGGCCGTCGAGCCGTTCACAGCCATCGTCGAGAGCGTCGAGTTCGCCGAGCCGCGCGTGCCGGTCATGTCGTGCGTGACGGCGCAGCCCTTCGACGACATCCCCCGTGAACTGGTCCGCGCGATCACCGAGCCAGTTCGCTGGCTCGGTGTGGTGCGCGCCCTCGAGGAGCGCGGCGTGACCGACTTCGTCGAGACCGGCCCCGGCCGCGTGCTCACGAACCTCGTGAAGAAGTCCCTTGTGATGGAGGCCGCGGGTGCGTAGCTCCGAGCTCGTATGGCCGGACGCGAGGGCGGCCGTGCGCGAAGCCGCCGCCTCCGACCCCGCAGCGGCGGCAACGGCGCCCCCCATGCCGTGGGAACGCCAACTGCGTACGGCCGCCCTCGCCTCCGTCGCCATGGCGGTCCCGGACCGGGTCGTGACGAACGCGACGGTCGCCGAGGGCACGGGCGTGACCGAGCAGTGGATCGTCCACCGCACGGGCGTGCACGAGCGCCGCCACGTGAGCGAGGGCGAGCGGCTTCAGGACCTGGCTACGGCCGCCGGGCGCCAGGCGCTCGACGACGCCGGCGTAGCGGCGACGGACGTGGACCTGGTTCTCGTCGCCACGCTGGCCGCCGACGAGCTCACCCCGAACGCCGCGCCGCTCGTGGCCCACGATCTCGGCG
>DASYMP010000331.1:0-35181 GCA_036009005.1 Thermoleophilaceae bacterium
TAGGTCGCGACGGTCCCGAGCTCCTGGAAGGTCAGGACGCCGAGGAGCATCACGGCGACCGCGGTGACCGCGTAGGTCTCGAACAGGTCGGCCGCCATGCCGGCGCAGTCGCCGACGTTGTCGCCCACGTTGTCGGCGATCACCGCCGGGTTGCGCGGGTCATCCTCGGGGATTCCAGCCTCGATCTTGCCGACGAGGTCCGCGCCCACGTCGGCGGCCTTGGTGAAGATGCCGCCGCCCAGACGGGCGAAGACGGAGATCAGCGAGCCGCCGAAGCCCAGTCCGATGAGGGCGTCGATCGCGTCGCGCTCCCCGGTGCCGGCGAGGATCAGGACGCCGTAGTAGCCGGCCACGCCGAGCAGCGCGAGGCCCGCGACGAGCATGCCCGTGATCGCACCGCCCTTGAAGGCCACCTCGAGCGCCTTGGACACGCCTGAGCGTGCCGACTCCGCCACCCGCGCGTTTGCCCGCACGGAGACGTTCATGCCGATGAAGCCGGCCGCGCCCGAGAAGGTGCCGCCGATCAGGAAGCCGATCGCCACGAGGATGCCGTTGGCGTCCTGGGCCTCGAGCCCAACCGCCAGGACGATCGCGAGCACCACCGCGACGCCGGCAATGATCGTGTACTGGCGCCGCAGGTACGCCTGCGCGCCCTCCTGCACGGCCATGGAGATGTCCTGCATCTCCTGGTTGCCGGGCGACAGCGCGAGCAGCCAGCGCGAGGTGAGCACACCGTAGATCAGGGCACAGCCCGCACACACGAGCGCGATTACCACGCCCCAGTCAGTCAGGAATTCCAAGGGGTTTGTCCTCCGTCTTGATTCTTCAGAAGAGTCAGCGCGCGGCGCTTTCCGCTAGCGGTGAACAATCGCGTTGTCCAGCGCCGATGCGCAGATGTCGTCCGGTTGCGGCCCGATCTTTGGCACCGCCCGGAACAAGAGGGCGCGCAGTCTATCGAGGTTCTCGGCGAACACGCGGAACGCCGTGTCCGCCGACACGGGCGGCAGGTCCGGCATGCCCTCGAGACCCACGTCGTAGTCGGTGACGAGCGAGATGTTCGCGTAACAGATCCCGAGCTCGCGGGCCAGCCACGCCTCGGGGTACTGGGTCATGTTCACGACGTCGAATCCGCCCTCTGCGTACCAGCGCGACTCGGCGCGCGTCGAGAAGCGTGGGCCCTGCACGACGACGACCGTGCCGCCCTCCACGACCGGGATCTCCTCCTCGGCGGCCGAGGCCGCGAGCGTGGCGCGAAGGTCGGCGCAGTACGGGTCCGCGGCCGAGACGTGCGTGGTCTGCGGACCGTCGTAGAAAGTGTCCTCGCGTCCCGAGGTGCGGTCCACGAACTGGTCGCAGAGCACGAACGTCCCGGGCGCGAGCTCGCGCTTCAGCGAGCCGCAGGCGGACGGCCCGATCAGCCGTCGCACCCCCACCTCCTTCATGGCCCAGACGTTCGCGCGGTAGTTGATGCGGTGCGGCGGCAGCGTGTGCTCGTCGCCGTGGCGCGGCATGAAGGCGAGCTCCGTGCCCTCGATGCTCCCCACGCGCACCGGCGCCGACGGCGGGCCGTAGGGCGTGGCCACCGGTACCTCGGTCACGTCGTCCAGGAACCTGTAGAACCCGGAGCCGCCGAAGACGCCTATCACGAGCCGGGGGTCCAGATCTTGGACGGTGGCGGCGGCTCGTCCTCCTTCGGGCTCGACTCGCGCACGTAGAGCATCTGCACCTGATCGAGCGCGTTCTGGATCGGCGCCTGCGCCTCCTCGGGGACGAGCGGGAGCATGTGACGAGCGGCGTCGATCGCCTTCTGCGCCTCCGCCGCGTCCTTCGCGCCCTCGACCGTGAGCTTCTGGCCCGCCAGGTTCACGAGCGTGGCCACGGTCTGGACGACGACGTCCTCCGTCTTGATCTGCTGCAACGCCTCGAGCAGCTGCTGTTCAGTCGGCTCGTTCACCTCGCGACCTCCTCAGCCGTATACGTGCTCTGGGTGAGCGCCACCTCGGCGCCGTAGATGTCCTCCATAGTGGCCCCTTCGGCGAGCTTGCGCTTCTGGCGCTGCGCGCCGTTCTCCTCGGGCAGCGCGATGTCGATGCCGAGCGCCATCCGCGCGGGCGTCGTCCACGCGAGCAGGCGGTCGCGCGCCGCGGCGGCCGGGTACTCCTCCGCGCGCTCGAGGTCGATCAGCTTGCCGTCGAGCCCGTAACGGATCGCCCGCCACAGGTTCTCCTCGATCAGCCGCGCCGGCGGGTCCTCGAACGGCACGCCCTCGTCCTCGTCGAGCGCCGCCTGGGCGATGCAAGACGTGATCAGCGCGGCCAGCGTCGTGGAATCGTGCGCGCTCGTCTGCGCGTCGCAGATGCGCATCTCGATCGTGCCGTAGGAGTGGTGCGGCCGGACGCTCCACCAGACCTGCGTGAACTCACGGATCGAGTTGGTGCGCACGAGGAACTCGATGTAGTCGGCGTACGCCTGCCAGCGGCCGAACGCGTCGGGTATCCCGCAGCGGGGGAAGCTCTTCGTGAAGATCTGCGTGCGCGCCGAGTGGAGGCCCGAGTGGTGCCCGTCGAGGAACGGGGAGTTCGCCGAGATCGCGAGCAGCTCCGGCATCACCGGGCGGAGCCGGTCGCACACCCTCACCGCACGGTCGGCGCCCCGCACTCCGACGTGCACGTGCACGCTGAACGTGTTGTTCCGCCAGGCCACGTACTGGAGCAGGTCCTGCACCTGGCGGTAGTGCTCCGTGTCGATGATCTGCTGCTCCTGCCACGGGCTCCACGGATGCGTGCCGGTGGCGCCGAGCAGCGCGCGGTTCTGGGCCGCCAGCGCGAACAGCCGCGAGCGCGCCTCGCGCTGCTTCGCCACGGCGTCGGCAAAGTTGTCGCCGCGCCCGGAGCGGATCTCGATCTCCGAGCGGATCAGCTCGCCGGCCACGGCCTCGGCCAGCACCGGGTCGTCCTGCGCGAGCAGCCGCAGCTCCTCGAAGCGGTGGTCGAGCGAGAGCGTGCCCGGATCGAGGATCGCGAACTCCTCCTCTATCCCGACCGTGAAGTCTGTGGAGGCCTCGAAGACCTCTCTGACTCGCGGCATCTCGAGCACGAAAGCGGACCTCAGGTGAGGTAGAAGTAGAGCGCGTACAGCAGGTCGACGGCCGGGCTCGAGGTATGCACGGTCACCTCGGGCGGCACCTGCAGCAGTGCCTCGGAGTAGTTGAAGATGATCTTCACGCCGGCGCTCACGAGATCGTCCGCCACGCTCTGCGCCGCCTCGGTCGGCACGGCCAGCACGCCCACGACCACGTCCTCCTCGCGCACCACGCGCTCGAGCTCGTCGTAGGACCGCACGGTGAGCGTCTCGTTCACCTTGCTGCCGACCTTGCCGGGATCCTTGTCGAACAGCGCCACCACGCGGAAGCCGTGGTCGGCGAAGATGTCCGAGCCGGCGATCGCCTGGCCGAGGTTGCCCGCCCCGAACAGGACGATGTTGTGCTTCCCGGTCGTGCGCAGGATCTTGCGGATCTGCGACACCAGCGAGTCGACGTTGTAGCCCACCCCGCGCTTGCCGAACTTGCCGAAGCCGGACAGGTCGCGGCGGATCTGCGTGGAGTTCACATGTGTGTAGTCCGCCAGCTCCTGGGACGAGATCGTCTCGCGTCCCATCTTCTTCGCCTGGGTCAGGACCTGCAGATATCGCGACAGTCGGGCGGCGACGCCGAGCGACAGTCGCTCAGAGGCGCCCGGCTCGGCTTCCGGCCGGACCGGTTGAAGCCCGACGCCGCCCGCTGATGCGTCGTCGTACCTCACGAACCGTCCACTCTATCTAGCCGCGCCACGAGCACCGCCTCCTCGACGTGGAACTCGAACAGCTCCTCGCCATCCAGCTCCAGTACCGGGATGCGCTCGCCGTAAGCGGAATGCAGCGCCGGGTCGAGCGTCACGTCGACCTCGCGCAGGTCGAACGGATGCTCGGCACGCACGCGTGCGACGACCGCGCGAGCGTCGTCGCAGAGGTGGCAGCCCGGCTTTCCGTACAGCGTCACTAGAGGCACGCGAGGGATGCTGCCAATCTTTTCCTGTGGAGCACATCGAGCTGGTCATCTTCGGGCTCCTCCTGGCGACCGCGGGGCTGGCCGTGCTCGCCGGGCTGGTCGGCGTGCCCTACCCGGTGACGCTTGTCGTGGGCGGCGCGGTGATCGGCTTCCTTCCGGGCGTGCCGGACGTGGAGCTCAACCCGGACGTCGTGCTGCTGATCTTCCTTCCGCCGCTCCTCTACGGCGCCGCGTTCTTCACTTCCGTGCGCGACCTGCGCCGCAACGCGAGACCGATCGCGCTCTTATCGATCCCGCTCGTACTCGTGACGATGGGCGCCGTCGCGCTCGTGGCGCACCACGTGGTCGGGCTCGACTGGGGCCCGGCCTTCGTGCTCGGCGCGATCGTCTCGCCGACCGACGCCGTCGCGCCCGCCGAGATCATGCGCCGCATCGGCGCCCCGCGGCGGCTGATCACAATCGTGGAGGGCGAGAACCTCACGAACGACTGGACCGCGCTCGTGCTCTACCGCTTCGCGATCGCGGCCGTGGTGAGCGGCTCGTTCTCGATCTGGACGGCCATCCCCGAGTTCGTGGCCACCGGCGTGGGCGGCGTGGTCGTGGGGCTCGCGGCCGGATACGTGATCCGAGCGGTGCGCTCGCGGCTCGACGACCCGCCCACCGAGATCACGATCTCGCTCCTGTCCGGCTACGTGGGCTACCTCCCCGCCGAGGAGCTCGGGCTGTCCGGTGTCGTCGCGGCCGTGACCACCGGGCTCTACATGGGCTGGCACACGCCGCAGCTCACGACGCCCGTGATGCGGCTCCAGGGCGTGGCGATCTGGGAGATCCTCACGTTCCTCCTGAACGCGGTGCTGTTCCTGCTCGTGGGGCTTCAGCTTCCCGGCGTGCTCGACGCGCTGTCCGGGACGAGCGCCGGCAAGCTCGTCCTGTGGGGGGCGCTCGTGAGCGGTGTCGTGATGGCCGTGCGCCTCCTGTGGATGTTCCTCGTGCCGTACGCGGTGCGGATGGCCCACAGGAACACGAACGAGACGGCTCCGCGACGAGCGCCACCCGGCGAGCGGCTCGCGGTCGGCTGGGCGGGCATGCGCGGGTCCGTCTCGCTCGCGGCTGCGCTCGCCATTCCGCTGGAGACCGACGCGGGCGCCGGGTTTCCCGCGCGTGAGCTGATCATCTTCCTGACGTTCGCGGTGATCCTGGTGACGCTGGTGGGCCAGGGGCTCACGCTCGCGCCGCTGATCACGCGCCTGCGGCTCGTGGAGGACGGCCTCGAGGAGCGCGAGGAGCGCATCGCGCGCCGGCGGCTCGCGGAGGCGGGCCTCGGCCGGATCGACGAGCTCGGCGAGCCGGACTGGATCAGCCCCGAGAGCGTGGGCCGCGCGCGCAACCAGCTCGACTACCGGAGGCGGCGCTTCGAGGCGCTCGTGGACGGCGACCACGATGGCTTCGAGGAGCGCACGGACGCGTGGCGGCGGTTGATGTACGACCTCTTCGACGCGCAGCGCGACGCGCTCGTCGGCATGCGCAACCGCGGCGAGATCAGCGACGAGGTGCGCCGCAAGATCGAGCGCGACCTCGACCTCGAGGAATCCCGCCTCGAGAGCTAGGAGGACCTCCTACAGGCGCGCGGCGGCGTCGAGAGCGAGGTACTCGGGGTACGGCAGCGGCTCGAGGAAGCGCGCGGCGCCCGCGATCATCGCCGCGTTGTCGGTGCACAGCTCGACGGGCGGCACCCAGACCGGCACGCCGATCCCGGTGACCGCCTCGCGCAGCTCCGAGTTCGCGGCCACCCCACCGCCGATCGCGAGCCGCTCGACGCCCTCGCGCTCGAGCGCGGCGCGCGTCCGGCCGACGAGCGCGTCGACGATCGCGCGCTGGTAGGACGCCGCGAGGTCGGCGGCGAGCTGACCGGAGGGTGGCGCCGGTCCGGCGTCCAGGTCGCGAATCGCGTAGAGGAGCGCCGTCTTCAGCCCGCTGAAGCTGAAGTCGAGCTCGCCGGGCGCGCTGCGCGGGAAGTCGAATGCCTCGGGGTTCCCCTCGCGGGCCAGCCGGTCGAGCGCCGGGCCGCCGGGGTAGCCGAGGCCGAGCAGGCGCGCGCCCTTGTCGAAGGCCTCCCCCGCGGCGTCGTCGAGCGTCTGGCCGAGGATCTCGTAGCGGGCGGGATCCTCCACGCGCGCGACGAAGGTGTGCCCGCCGCTCGCGACCAGGCACAGGTAGGGCGGCTCGACCGGATCCGGACCGAGCGTGCTCGCCACGACATGGCCGTGCAGGTGGTCCACGGGCACGAGCGGCAGCCGCCGCGTGGCGGCGAGCGCCTTCGCGGACGAGAGCCCCACGAGCAGCGCGCCGATCAGCCCCGGCCCGCGCGTGACGGCGACGGTGTCGATGTCGTCGAGCCGCGCGCCGGCCCGCTCGAGCGCGTCGGCCGTGACGGCGTCGATCAGCTCGAGGTGGTGGCGCGAAGCGATCTCCGGGACCACGCCGCCGTAGCGCGCGTGCAGGAGGCCCTGGGAGGCGATCACGTTCGACGCCACCCGCCCGTCGTCGGTCACGACGGCCGCGCAGGTGTCGTCGCAGCTCGTCTCGAGGGCGAGGATCACGCGGTGGTGCGTTCCTCCACCTTGCGCCACATGATCAGAGCGTCCTCGCGGTTGTCGTGGTAGTAGGCGCGCCGGCGGCCCGCGGCGCGGAAGCCGAAGCGCTCGTACAGGCGAATGGCGGCGTCGTTCGAGGTGCGCACCTCGAGCGTGTACTGCTCGCGCGGCTTGTCGGCCTGCTCGAAGAGGCGCTCGAGCAGCGCGCTCGCGATGCCCTGCCGCTGGCGGTGCGGGTCCACGGCGACATTCATGACGTGCCAGACCGTGTCGTAGCGCGAGCAGACCAGATACCCGACCATCACGCCCTGGTCGATCGCCGCCAGGCAGATCCCCGACGCCTTCGACAGCTCGAGCACGAACATCGCAAGCGACCACGGCGTCGGGAAGGCGCGCCGCTCGATCGCGATCACGTGCGGCAGGTCGGCGTAGGCCAGCTGGCGGATCTCGAGGTCGGCGTTCACTGTTGCGGCTTTGCGTCCGGTTCTCTCAGGTAGTCGGGGAGAACCGCCTCCGGTGCCTCGTCCGCCGCTCCGGCGGCCAGGCGGCAGACGTGCAGAGCACGCACCACGTGAGCGTCGGAGTCGTCGGCTGCCACCGGGATGCCGGCCCCCTCGAGCGTCCCCCGAAATCGTATCGACCCGTCCCCCGCCGCCAACGGAGTGGCCGCGGCGTCCCCGAGCCGCGCGACGAGCGCCTCCGGAGCGGCCGCGAACGGCGGCCAGAGCTCCCGGTCGCCCTCCCAGAGCGCCGCGAACAGCTCACCGCGGCGAGCGTCGATCAGCGGGAGCACGAGCGGGGCGTCGATGCCGGCGGCCAGGGCGGCGAGCGACGACACCCGCCGCAGCGGAAGCTCCGCTGCCGTCGCGAGCGCGCGCGCCGTGGCGATCCCGATGCGCAGACCGGTGAACGTGCCGGGCCCGACCCCGACCGCGATCGCGTCGAGGTCGGCGTAGGAGACCCCGGCGCGTTCCATCACATCCGCGATCGCGGGCATCAGCTCGGCGGCGTGCGCCGGCGGGTGGCCGAGACGCTCGGCCGGCGGCGCCAGCTCGAACGACTCGCCGTCCGCCCGCAGCACGCAGGCGCTCGTCGAGGACGTCGAGGTGTCCAGCCCGAGCAGCGTCACGCCAGCGTGACCCTGCGCCGGTCGCCGCCGGCGTGCTCGAGCAGGACGCGGGCGACCACGCGTTCGAGCGCGGGCTCCGCCACGGCCGGCCACTCCACGAACCCGACCCGCTCGGGCGTCAGGTAGTCGTCGAGCAGCGCGGGGTCCTCGCCCGCGAGCGAACCGAGCCGGTACAGGTCGAGATGCGCGATCTCCGGCGCCTCGCCCAGCACCTGGCCGATCGTGAACGTTGGGCTCGTCACGGGCCCCTGCACACCGAGCGCCCGGCACGCTCCGCGCACGAACGTCGTCTTCCCGGAACCGAGCTCGCCGCTCACGAGCACGACGTCACCCGGCGAGAGCCGGCTCGCAAGCTCGGCTCCGAGCGCCTCGGTCTCGCCCGGACCATTCGTGTGTTTGACCTCGTGGGACATCCGGTACGCCTCTAGAAGACCCTATGAACCTTGGCAGGGGGGTTGAACCGCGCACGCCCCTGCGAGCTTTCCCCCGGGGCGTCGGCCGGCCTTCCCCCGTTCGGCCGGCGCCCCACCCCCCCTTCCGCTAGTCGAACAGCGTCGGCGGCACCGGCTCGGCCGGCTCCGCGGAGATCGCCGCGGCCATGGGCGCCACGGCGCCGATCGGCACGGGCGGCGGCTCCTCGAGCAGTGCAGGCAGCCGGGCGATGTCCGCGCGCAGATCCTCGAGCGTCCTCGTGCTCCGCAGCGCCGCGGCCGGGTGGAAGAGCGGGTAAACGCGCAGCAGGCGACCGCCCAGCTCGTGCACCTGCGGTCTGCCGTGCACGCTCGTGATCCCGCGCTGCGACCGCGTGAGCAACTTCGTGGAGAAGTTCCCGAGCGTGCACACGACGCTCGGCTCGATCAGCTCGATCTTCCGGTGGAGGAAGGGCTTGCAGGCGTCGATCTCGTCGGGCTGGGGGTCGCGATTGTCGGGCGGACGCGACTGGAGGACGTTGGCGATGAAGACGTCGTCGCGGGAGAGGCCGATCTCCTCCAGGAGCTTGTTGAGCAGCTGCCCCGCCCGCCCCACGAACGGCAGGCCCTGCTGGTCCTCGTGCATGCCGGGCGCCTCGCCCACGAACATGAGGTCGGCGTCCGCGTTGCCGGCCCCGAACACGATCTTCGTGCGCGTCTTCGAGAGCGGGCAGCGGGCGCAGACGGCCGCCTCGCGGTAGAGCTCCACGAGCTCCGCGCGGCGCTCCTCTGCGCTGCGTGGCTGCATGGGATCGAAGCCTAGGTGCTGGGGTTGACGGAGGCCGCGATGGGTATCCTCAGTGAGTCGGCCGCTACCGATGGCGGAGTGGACCGACGCGGCAATGAACCTAGACCAGACCAGCTCTCAGGTCCCGCTGCGGGTGGGCATCGTCGGCCCAGGCCGCGTCGGCACCGCGCTCGCGCGCGCCCTTCGGGACGCCTCCGTGGACGTGGACGGCCCGGTGGGCCGCGGCGAGCGGCCCGCGCGCTGCGACGCCATCGTTCTGTGCGTGCCCGACGCCGAGATCGCCGCAGCGGCCGAGACGGTGACCGCCGCGGCGCCGTTCGTGGGGCACACGAGCGGAGCCACGCCGCTGTCCGCGCTCGCGCACTCGGGGGTCGCCGGCTTCGGTCTCCACCCGCTCCAGTCCTTCGCGCATCCGGGCGTGAGCTTCGAGGGCGCCGGCGCGGCGGTGGCCGGCTCCACCCCCGAGGCGCTCGCGTTCGCCACCGACCTCGCCGAGCGGCTCGGCATGCGGCCGTTCGAGATCGACGACGAGGGCCGCGCCGCCTACCACGCGGCCGCCTCGATGGCGTCCAACTTCCTGGTGACGCTCGAGGCCGCCGCTGAGAGGCTCGCGGGCGGCGCCGGCCTCTCGCGCGACGACGCACGCGCTCTCCTCATGCCGCTCGTGCGCCAGACCGTCGAGAACGTGGCCGAGCTCGGCCCGGAGGCGGCGCTCACCGGCCCGGTCGCCCGCGGTGACGAAGCCACCGTGGCCGTGCAGCGCGCCGCGGTCGAGGAGTCCGCGCCCGAGCTTGTCGACCTGTTCGACGAGCTGGTGCGGCTCACGCGCGCCCTGGCCGGGCAGAGGTTGCCCGCATGAGGACGGTGCGGACAGTCGCCGAGCTGCGCTCCATGCTCGCGCCCGAACGCCGGGCCGGGCGCACGATCGGGCTCGTTCCCACGATGGGCTACTTCCACGACGGGCACCTGTCGCTGATGCGCCGCGCGCGCGCCGACACGGATCTGGTTGTCGTCTCGCTGTTCGTGAACCCCGCCCAGTTCGCCCCCGGCGAGGACCTCGACGCCTACCCGCGCGACGAGGCGCGCGACGCCGCGCTGGCCGAGGGCGAGGGCGTGGATGTGCTGTTCGCCCCGCCGGTCGAGGAGGTCTACCCCGACGGCTTCGCCACCACGGTGGCGGTCACCGACCTGACCGAGACGCTCGAGGGCGACGAGGCCCAGCGCGGCCCCGAGCACTTCCAGGGCGTCACCACCGTCGTGACCAAGCTCCTCAACATGGCGGCGCCGGACGTGGCCTACTTCGGCCAGAAGGACGCCCAGCAGGCGCTTGTGATCCGCAAGCTCGTGCGCGACCTCGACATCCCGGTCCGGATCGAGGTCTGCCCGACGGTCCGCGACGCCGACGGGCTCGCGCTCAGCTCGCGGAACGCCTACCTGACGAGCGAGGAGCGCGAGCGCGCGCTCGCCCTGAACCGCGCGCTGCGCGCCGCCGAGGCGGCCGTGGCGAGCGGGACCCGCGACGCCGAGGCCGTGGTGGCCGCGGCGCGCGACGAACTGGACCGTGCGGGCGTGGAGCCGGACTACCTCCAGCTCCGCTCCGCGACGAACCTGGCCCCCGTCGAGCGCGTGAACGGCTCGACACTCCTGGCCGTGGCCGCCCGCGTAGGGCGTGCCCGACTGATCGACAACGCGATTCTCGGAGGCGAGAAATGAGCCACCGTCCCACCCAGCGCCCCACCGTCAGCCTGACCACGCTCGGGGAGAAGAAGGCGCTCGGCGAGCCGATCGTGATGGTCACGGCCTACGACTTCCCCTCGGCCCAGGTGGCCGAGGAGGCCGGCGTGGACGTGGTGCTGGTCGGCGACTCCGGCGCGATGACGGTGCTCGGGCACCCCTCGACGGTGCCCGTGACGACCGACGAGCTCCTGATGCTCGCCAAGGCGGTGAGGCGCGGCCTCAGCACACCGCTCCTGGTCGGCGACATGCCGTTCGGCTCCTACGAGGCGTCGAACGAGGAGGCGATCCGCAGCGCCCAGCGCTTCATCAAGGAGGCCGGCTGCGACGCGGTCAAGATCGAGCGCGGCGGCACCTCGGTCGAGCGCGCGCGGGCGCTCGTGGGCGCGGGCATCCCGGTGATGGGCCACGTGGGCCTCACGCCCCAGACGGCCACGGCGCTTGGTGGCTACCGCTCGCAGGGCCGCACCGCCGAGCGCGCCCTCCAGGTGCTCCACGACGCGATGGCGCTGCAGGAGGCGGGCTGCTTCGCGATCGTCTTCGAGGCGATCCCGAGTCCGCTCACCGAGGCGATCATGCCGCGCATGGAGATCCCGGTGATCGGCATCGGCGCCGGGCCGGCCGCCGACGGGCAGGTGCTCGTCTTCCACGACCTGCTCGGCATCTACGACGGCCACGCCGCCCGCTTCGTGAAGCGCTACGCCAACGTGCGCGACGAGATGATCAGGGGCGTGAGCGCCTTCGCCGACGAGGTGCGGGCACGCAAGTACCCCGAGGAGCAGCACGGGTACACGATGGCGCCGGACGAGATCGCCCGGCTCGACGACCTGCTTCGGGAGCACACGGGCGAGCCGTTCACGGGCGGTTTCTCGCTCTAGCGCAACCCGGGCGGGCCCCGGGGGTTGGGGGGCCATGACCCGATTTCGTCGTTTCATCCCGTCCCCCGCGATGGCGGTTGCCCTCGTCGCGCTGTTCATGGCCATGGGCGGCTCGGCCTATGCCTTCGTCGTGACCAGCGGGAGCATCAAGGACAACACCATCCGCAGCGTCGACGTGCACAACGGAGCCCTGCTCGGCAAGGACTTCCGCGCGAATGGAGTCGGCGCCGGCGCCATCAAGGAGTCGACGCTCGACACCGTGCCCGGCGCGTTCATCACGTCGGGAAGCGCCCACTACGCCGTGGTGAACGGCGGCGGCCAGCGCGTTCGACAGCGCGGCACGACGTCGTCGGCGCGGACCGCTCCCGGGCGCTACCAGGTGATCTTCAACCAGGACGTGCGTGCCTGCGGCTACTACGCGACGATCGGCGATCCGAGCGCCGCCGGCCCACCGGACAACGGCCAGATCACCGTCAGCTCACTCGGCTCGAGCGTCAACGGAGTGGCCATTCGCACGACCGGAGCGGGCGGGAACGACGCCAACAAGCCGTTCCACCTACTCGTCCTCTGCTGATTCCTTAGCGGGAGCCTGGGGATACTCGACGCGGCGGAGCACCTTCGCGGGTGCTCCCGCCGCGATCGAGAACGCCGGGATGTCCTCGGTCACCACGCTGTTGGCTCCGATCACGCAGCGCTCCCCGATCGTCACGCCGCTCGTGACCACCACGTTCGCGCCGCACCAGACGTTGTCGCCGACTCGCGTGGGGCCCTTGCTCGTGAAGCCCTGCCAGGTGATCGGCCGGTCCGGGTCGTCGAAGCGGTGGTTCGCGTCGGTCACGAAGCAGCCGTTCGCGAACATGCAGTGGTCGCCGATCTCGACGAGCTCGGCGGCGGCGACCATGACCGCGATGTTCAGGAACGTGCCCTCGCCGATGCGGATCCGCCCGGCGTCGCCGGTGGTGAGCCAGACGTCCGGCTCGAGCAGCGTGCCCGCGCCGATCTCGAGGCGGCCGTCGCGGAACGACTCGAGCACGTTTCCGTGGAGCGGCCAGCGTGCGAACGCCCGGCGCCGGGCAAGTTGCCGGTGGATGGCCACCCGGTTCCACGGAAGCGAGTTGCGCTCGTACCAGCGCCACTTCTGCCACCACAGTCTGGCGTTCTCCATCGAGGCAGCTTTCCAGAGATGAGCCCGTATCCCCTTCTCTACGACCCCGACTGCGGCTTCTGCCGCGTCTGCATGGCGCTCGTCCTCAGCTGGGACCGCGAGCGGAAGCTGCGGCCCGTGGCACTCACGGACCCCGAGGCCGACCGCCTCCTCGCCGCCATGTCCGAGGACGAGCGAATGGCCTCGTGGCACCTCGTCGACCCGAGCTGGATGACAAACGTTGCGGAATCCGCAACGAACGTCATCCAGCTGGAGGTTTCCTCCGGCGGGGCGGCGTTCTCACCGCTGTTCCGGCTCCTGCCGGGCGGCGCGCCGCTGGCGCGGCTGGCCGACAGGTTTCCGGAGGCCGCGAAGCGGGGTTACCGCTTCGTGGCCGACCGCCGCACGGGCTTCGGCAGGCCGCTTCCCGCGGCAGCGAAGCGGTGGGCCGATCGCGTTATCTCAGAATCTGCGGCCCCCGGCCGATGACTATGACGATGGATCCGCTTGCCGAACTGCCTGGCGCCGACGACTTCGAGGCGCTGCTCGCGCGCGAGGAGCTGCGCCGCGGCCGCACCGGCGAGCTGCTCGCCGTGGCGATGATCGACGTGGACGAGCTGCGCTCGGTGAACCGCGAGCTCGGCGCCACCGCCGGGACCGAGGTGCTCAGGATGTGCGTGACCACACTGCGGGCGACGCTGCGCGCCGTCGACGAGATCGCGCGCACCGGCCCGGACGAGTTCGCGGTGTTGCTGCACGGCACGGAGTCCCGCAGCGCCGCGGTCTGGGCCGACCGCTTCCAGGACGAGCTCGCCGCGGGCTCCTTCGAGCTCGAGGCCGGGCCGATCACCTGCGCGGTCGGGATCGCGGACACCGCCAGCGCCACGTTGATCGAGGCCGCCGCGAAGGCGCATCGCCGCATGGAGGTCATCCAGACGATGCGCAAGCTGAAGCGCCGCGGCGCCGACCGGCCCGACCCCGGCTAGCGCCCAGCGGCTCCGACCGCGGCGCCGGGTAGTCTCTCTGTCCCGCTCCGTCCTCTCGAAACACGCCCCCGATCGACTCTACGTCCAGGGAAGGGTGATTGGGGATACCGGACGGCGTAACTCCCTGGACGAGAACCCAACAAGGAAGGCCAGAAACTCGATGTATCGCATGATCAAGCGGCGGCCCACGCCGTCGATGGCAGTTGCATTCGTCGCCCTGCTCGCGGCCCTGTCAGGCACCGCGGTGGCGCTGCCGGGCACCGGCACCGTCGACAGCGGCGACCTGAAGGACGGTGCTGTCAAGACCGTCGACATCCGCAAGAGCGCCGTGACCGGAGCGAAGGTGAAGAACAACTCGCTCAACGGCAAGGACGTCCGGGGAATCACCGGGCGCGACATCAAGGACAACTCGCTCACCGGCGACGAGATCAGCGAGGGCACCCTCGACAAGGTCCCGAGCGCCGGCGACGCCGACACGCTCGGCGGCAAGCCCGCCTCGGCGTACGAGACCGGGAACGACACGGTTCCGTTCTCCGTCCGGGTTGCCGGAAGCGGCGAGAAGACGATCGCGACCGTCGGCCCGTTCCGGGTCTTCGTCCGCTGCACCGCGAACAATGGCGGCACGGAGGAGCTCACGGAGCTCGTCATGACGACCACGGACCCGAACTCCGCGTTCGACGACAACAACGGGCCGGAGTACGACCCGTGGTCGCCCGGCACCGAGGCCGTACTGACCTCGGAAAACGGCAGCGGCTCGGACCTCGAGGCTGAGGGCAACACGGCTACGGCCAACGCCGTCGCGAGCGACGGCAGCGGCGTGATCGTCCACAGCTATGCCCTTGGGCAGAACCTGGGCGGCACGACCGACACCTGCTGGGCGCAGGGCGTCGTCACCGCGACGCCGGCCTCCTAGCCGGCGAGCACACGCTAAGCGGCGGCTGCGACCTTTCGGTTGCGGCCGCCGCCCGTGCGCTTCGCGCGGGTCGGCGGCGGCTTCACGATGCCCTCGAGAAAGCGGCCGGTGTGGGAGCCCTTCGTGGCGGCCACCTGCTCAGGCGTGCCCTGGGCGACCAGCTTGCCGCCCTCCTCGCCGCCCTCGGGACCGAGGTCGATGATGCGGTCGGAGGTCTTGATCACGTCGAGGTTGTGCTCGATCACGACGACGGTGTTCCCCTGGTCCACGAGCCGGTTGAGCATCTCGAGCAGCGTCTGGACATCGGCGAAGTGCAGGCCGGTCGTGGGCTCGTCCAGGATGTAGAGCGTCTTCCCCGTGGCGATCTTCGACAGCTCGCTCGCGAGCTTCACGCGCTGCGCCTCGCCCCCCGACAGAGTCGTGGCCGGCTGGCCGAGCCGGATGTAGTCGAGCCCCACGTCGTGCAGCGCCTGGAGGCGCCGCTTGATCTTGGGGATGTGGGCGAAGAAGCCGAGGGCCTCCTCGACCGTCATGTCGAGCACGTCGGCGATCGTCTTGCTCTTGAAGCGCACCTCGAGCGTCTCGCGGTTGTAGCGCTTGCCGTGGCACTGCTCGCACGGCACGTACACGTCCGGCAGGAAGTGCATCTCGATCTTGATCTGGCCGTCGCCGCGGCAGACCTCGCAGCGCCCGCCCTTCACGTTGAACGAGAAGCGACCCGGCTTGTACCCGCGCGCCCGCGCCTCCTGCGTGCGTGAGTAGAGCTCGCGGATGTGATCGAACAGCCCGATGTAGGTGGCCGGGTTCGAGCGTGGCGTGCGCCCGATCGGCGACTGGTCGATGTTGATGATCTTGTCGACCTGGTCGAGCCCGCTGATGCGGCGGTGCGCACCCGGGCGCTGCTTCGCGCGGTGCAGGCGATTGGCGACCGCCTTGAAGAGCACCTCGTTCACGAGCGTGGACTTGCCCGAGCCGGACACCCCGGTCACCGAGCAGAACACGCCCAGCGGGACCTTCACGTTGATGTTCTTGAGGTTGTGCTGGGCAGCGCCCTCGACCTCGATGTAGCCGGCCGGGCGCCTCCGCTTCTTCGGCAGCGGGATCTCGCGCTCGCCCGACAGGAACTGGCCGGTGGCCGAGTCCTCGACGCGCATCACGTCGGCCGGGGTGCCCTGTGCCACCAGCTTGCCGCCGTGCTCGCCCGCGCCCGGGCCGAGGTCCACCAGGTGGTCCGCCGCGCGCATCGTCCCCTCGTCGTGCTCGACGACGATCACGGTGTTGCCGAGGTCGCGCAGCCGCTCGAGCGTCGCGATCAGGCGCTCGTTGTCGCGCTGATGCAGCCCGATCGAGGGCTCGTCGAGGATGTAGAGCACGCCCACGAGCGACGAGCCGATCTGCGTGGCCAGCCTTATCCGCTGAGCCTCGCCACCGGACAGCGTCGCCGCGGCACGTTCGAGCGACAGGTAGCCCACTCCCACGTTGTCGAGGAAGCGCAGCCGCTCGTCGATCTCACGCAGGATCAGCCGAGCGATCTGGCGCTCGGTGTCGGACAGCTCGAGCTGCTCGAGCCACTCGATCGCGCGCCGCGCCGACATCTTCGTGAACTTGTCGATCCCGAGCCCGCCGACGCGCACGGCCAGCGACTCGGGGCGCAGCCGCGCGCCCTTGCACTCCGGGCAGGGCCGGAGTGTCATGTACTCCTCGATCTTCTCGCGCGACCAGTCCGAGTCCGTCTCGCGGTAGCGGCGCTCAAGGTTCGGCACGATGCCCTCGAAGGTCGTCGTGTAGGAGCGGCGGCGCCCGTAGCGGTTGCGGTACGAGATGTAGATGCGGTCGCCGTTCGTGCCGTACAGGAAGCAGTTGCGCACCTCGTCGTCGAGGTCCTCCCAGGGGCGGTCCATGTCGACCTCCCAGCGGTCGGCTATGGCCTGCGTCATCTGCTCGTAGTAGTTCGAGGCGCTCGTGGACCAGGGCAGGATCGCGCCGTCGTTCAGGGACAGCGACGGGTCGGGCACGATCAGCTCGGGGTCGATCTCCATCTGCGAGCCGAGCCCGGTGCAGCGCGGGCAGGCCCCGTGCGGGGAGTTGAACGAGAACATCCGCGGCTCGAGCTCGGGCATCGAGGTGCCGCAGTGGAGGCACATGAAGCGCTCCGAGTAGGTGGTGACCTCGTCGGTCTCGATGTTCTCGATGTCGACGATCCCCTCGGCGCGGGCCACGGCGGTCTCGATCGAGTCCGCCAGCCGCTTGCGGAGGTCCGAGCGCATCACGAGCCGGTCGATCACGACGGAGATGTCGTGCTTGAACTTCTTGTCGAGGACGATCTCCTCCTCGAGCCGGCGCAGCTCGCCGTCGACCTTGACGCGCGTGAAGCCGTCGGCGCGCAGCTCGTCGAAGAGCTTGCCGTACTCGCCCTTGCGGCCGCGCACGACCGGGGCCAGCACCATGAACTTGGCGCCCTCCGGCAGCATCATCACCTGGTCGATGATCTGCTCGGCGGACTGCGCGGCTATCGGCCGGCCGCAGTTGTAACAGTGCGGATGCCCCACGCGAGCCCACAGGAGGCGCAGGTAGTCGTAGATCTCGGTGACGGTTCCCACCGTCGAGCGCGGGTTGCGCGAGGTGGTCTTCTGGTCGATCGAGATCGCCGGCGATAGGCCCTCGATCGAGTCGACGTCCGGCTTGTCCATCTGGCCGAGGAACTGGCGCGCGTAGGCCGACAGCGACTCGACGTAGCGGCGCTGGCCCTCGGCGTAGATCGTGTCGAAGGCAAGGCTCGACTTACCCGAGCCGGACAGGCCCGTGATCACGATCAGCGCATTCCGCGGCAGCCTCAGATGGAGATCCTTGAGGTTGTGCTCGCGAGCGCCGGATACGACTATCTCACCACTCGGATTCACTCGGATAACGAGTGTAGAGCCGAATGCGGATCGAACCTACGTTCGTTTCCCGCAGATAGCGAGCTTCCGCTCTAGGGTGGCGAGAGATGCGCTTCGGCTACACGATCCTGTACGTCGCGGACGTGCCGTCCAGCGTCGAATTCTACGAGCGTGCGCTCGGGCAGCGCCGCCGCTTCGTGCATGACAGCGAGCAGTACGCCGAGCTCGAGACGGGCGAGACGGCGCTGGCCTTCGCGGCACACGAGCTCGCGGCGTCGAACCTGCCGGGCGTGTACCGGCCGGAGGAGCCGGGTGACCAGCGACCCTCCTTCGAGGTCTGCTTCGTGACCCGCGACGTCCAGGGCGCGTTCGACCGGGCGATCAGCGAGGGCGCGGAGTCGGTCTCGCCACCGCAGACGAAGCCCTGGGGCCAGGACGTGGCCTACGTGCGGGACCCCGACGGCAACCTCGTGGAGCTGGCGTCGCCGGCCGGCGCTCAGCCCGAGACGCGCGCGTAGACCTCGTCGAGCAGCGCCTCCGGCTCGTTCAGGTCGAAGTTCTCGGAGAGGTAGCGCGCGGTCTCCTCGCGCGAGGAGCCGTTCAGGGCCATGTTGAGCGCGATGACCCGCGCGCCCTCATGCCCGTCGCCGGCCGAGGAAGCCGCGGCGGGTGCGGGCGCCTCGGCGAGAGCCGGCGCGGGCGCGACCGGCTCGGGCTCCGCGGCGACCGGCTCGGGCTCGGGCTCCGCCGCCGGCTCCGGCTCCGGCTCCGCGACCGCGACCGGCTCCGCGGCTGCGACCGGCTCGGGCGCGGGCTCGGCGTGGGTGCGTGTCTCCCCCACGCCCTCGCTCACCGCGCGGAGCTCTTCGAGGTCGGCCGCCAGGGCCGAGAGCTCGTCGCGCACGCTTGCGGCGAGGCCCTCCAGGGAGCGCTCGACCTGGTCGGCGCGGGCCGATAGCCGCTCGGCCACGGCGCGGGCGCGGGCGAGCTGCGCCTCGATCTCCTCGGCCGCCTCGGCTCGCAGGGCAGCGGCGCTCTGCTCGGCCGCCTCGAGGATCGCGCGGACGCTGTCCGCGGCGGCCGCCGCACTACCTGCGGGCTGCTTCTGCTTCGCCACCCCCGGGAGCGTAGCGGCGAGCTACTGCTTGACCCGGAAGGCGCCGCGCATGAACGGATGGATGCGGCAGAAGTACGTGTACGTGCCGGGCTTGATGCCCGTCGGCGTCGTCCACTCCACCGTCCCCACCCCAGGCAGCCGAGTCCCGAGCTGTCCGGACTCGAACTGGACCGGGCCGTTCGCGATCGGATAGGCGATCCCGGTGGAGCGGTTACACGGGGCCTTGCACGAGGTGATCGAGTGGTAGATCTCATCACCGTCGTCGTTGTTGCGGAACGTGAGCGCCTGGCCGGGACCGATCACGGGCGGGCGCCCGGCGTCGCCGGGCAGTGCGAGGTCGCCGGTCGTGTAGCGGAAGTTCGTGACGTCGACGAGCGAGCCGCTGAAAGCGCTGCCGGGCAACGTCCGGGCGTCGGGCAAAGCGGTGGGGCCTCCGCCATGCGTGTTGTTCTCACGCAGATGTCCGTGGGTGACCTTGCCAGGCCGGTCCACGCGCTTGCGGAACGGGTTCGGCCCCCGGCCGCCGTCGGCCATCCAGGCGACCATGATCCCCATCGACTCGGGCCACGAGGCACGTCGCGTCTCGTAGGTCACGGTCGTGCTGAGCACGTCGCCCTTGTTGATCCGGACGCGCCAGTCCCGGCGGGTGGCCGTCATCGACACATCCCACGACACCGGACCGGCCGGCTCCCAGTATTTGGCGCTCGAGCGGAACAGATGTGCGCGCCGCCCGCCGCGCCGGACGTACAGGTCGTTCCGAAGGCCCCCGGAGTGCAGGTGTCCGGCGGTGGCCACGAGGACGCCGCCGCGGTCGGCTTCCCACTCGTTCAGCGGCGGGCCCGATCCGTACGGAGCGCGGGCCTGGGTCGGGTAGGTGAGGCTGCCGTGGCGCCCGCTGCCCTTGTGCACGTCGAAGACCGGATAGAGGCTGCCGTTCTGCACATCCATCCACACCGGTCGCACGGGCCGGGTCCGCCGCGCGGCCTTGGTGCCCGCCGGTATGAAGTCCAGCTGGTAGGTGAAGTACAGCTGCGTGCGCTGCGGCGTCAGGTTGTGGATCATGTGGTTCAGGAGCCACTGGTCGCTCGCCCGGTAGCGATAGCCGAAGCCCCTCGGGAGCTTCAGGGTGGTCTTCTCCTCCCCGATCGCGAAGAAGCGCTCGGGCAGGCCGGGGCTGACCGAATCCTGTGCCGAGCGGTTCAGCCAGACCCCGTGGTGGAACATGATCTCGCTCGACGGCGGCACGCTTCCGTCGGCGCGCACCAGGTTCGCCTTGATCCCGGTGATGTAGCCGTCGACCTGCGGCTTCTGGTCAAGGACCTTGTAGTCGATCCGGTTCTGGCCGGGCGTGATATCGACCGGGCCGACGCGGTACTTCAGGTGCTGGACGCCGTTCGCCGCCGACGCCGGCGAAGCCGTCGCGAGCATCGCCGCCACCAGGATGAGCGCGCATCCGGCGCGCCTGATCACGAGCTCCACACGGGTCACTGTATCTATTTGCGCTCGTTCTGCAGATTTGCTTCGGCCTCGTTCAGCTCGTGCCGAAGCGACTTGATCTCGTCGCGCAGCTTCGCGGCGTACTCGAAGCGAAGGTCGTCGGCGGCGGCGAGCATCTCCTCCTCCAGCTCGACGATCGTGCGCCGGAGGTCCTCCGCCGTCATCCCCTCGGTGTCGCGCCGCCGGCGCCCGCGGCCGGCGGGCACCTTCGACTCGGACATCAGGAAGTCGCTGATGTCGGAGATGCCCTTCTGGATCGTGGCCGGCGTGATGCCGTGCTCCTCGTTGTAGGCCACCTGGATCGCGCGGCGGCGGTCCGTCTCGCTGATCGCCGTGCGCATCGCGGTCGTCTCCTTGTCCGCGTACATGATCACCTTGCCGCGGATGTTCCGGGCCGCGCGCCCGATCGTCTGGATCAGGGAGGTCTCGCCGCGGAGGAAGCCCTCCTTGTCGGCGTCGAGGATCGCCACGAGCGACACCTCCGGGAGGTCGAGGCCCTCGCGCAGGAGGTTCACCCCCACGAGCACGTCGTACTCGCCGAGCCGCAGCTCGCGGATGATCTGGATGCGCTCGAGCGTGTCGATCTCCGAGTGCAGGTAGCGCACCTTGAAGCCGTACTCGAGCAGGTAGTCGGTCAGGTCCTCGGACATCTTCTTCGTGAGCGTGGTGACGAGCGTGCGCTCCTCGACCTCGACGCGCTGGCGGATCTCCTCCATCAGGTCGTCGATCTGGTTCTTCGTCTCGCGCACGTCGACCTCGGGGTCGATGACGCCCGTCGGGCGCACGATCTGCTCCACGATCCGCGACGAGTGGTTCTTCTCGAAGTCGCTTGGGGTGGCCGAGACGAAGACGATCTGCGGCGTGTGCTCGAGGAACTCGTCGAAGGTCTGCGGGCGGTTGTCGAGCGCGCTCGGGAGGCGGAAGCCGAAGTCCACGAGCGTGTTCTTGCGCGAGCGGTCGCCCTCGAACATGCCGCCGATCTGGGGCACCGTCTGGTGCGACTCGTCGATGAAGCAGACGAAGTCGTCCGGGAAGAAGTCGAGCAGGCAGAAGGGGCGCTCGCCGGGGGCACGCCCGTCCAGGATGCGCGAGTAGTTCTCGATGCCGTTGCAGAAGCCGAGCTCGCGCATCATCTCCATGTCGAACTGGGTGCGCTGGCGCAGGCGATGCGACTCGAGCAGCTTGCCCTGCTGCTCGAGCTCCGCGGTGCGGGCCTCCATCTCGTCGCGGATCTCGACCACCGCGCGCTCGATGGTCGGACGGTCGGTGGCGTAGTGGGTGGCCGGCCAGATGCCGGCGTGCTCGAGCTCCGCGAACACCTCGCCGGTGAGCGGGTCGAAGTGCTGGATCGCCTCGATCTCGTCGCCGAAGAAGACCGCGCGGTAGGCGGTCTCCGCGTAGGCCGGGAACACCTCCAGCGTCTCGCCGCGGACGCGGAACGTGCCGCGGCCGAGCGCCTGGTCGTTGCGCGTGTACTGGTTGTCCACGAGCTTGCGGAGGAGCTCGTCGCGATCCGCCATCTCGCCCTTCTTCAGCATGGTGATCTGGGCGTTGTACTTCTGGGGCGAGCCGAGGCCGTAGATGCACGACACGGACGCCACGACGATCACGTCGCGGCGGGCGAACAGCGCGCTCGTGGCGGAATGCCGAAGCCGGTCGATCTCCTCGTTGATCGACGAGTCCTTCTCGATGTACAGGTCCTGGGCCGGGACGTACGCCTCGGGCTGGTAGTAGTCGTAGTACGAGACGAAGTACTCGACCGAGTTCTTCGGGAAGAACTCCCGGAACTCGTTGCAGAGCTGGGCCGCGAGCGTCTTGTTGTGCGCGATCACGAGCGTCGGCCGCTGAACCTGCTCGATCGTGAACGCCATCGTGGCCGTCTTGCCCGAGCCGGTCACGCCCAGGAGCGTCTGGAAGCGGTCCCCCTCGTCGATGCCGCGCGACAGCCCCGCGACCGCGGTCGGCTGGTCGGCAACCGGCTTGTAGGCGGAATTGAGCTCGAACTTCGGCACGACCTATAGACGTTAGCGGTGCGGACGGGCGACGACTTCCGGCTCGGCGGCCGGGAGCAGGTCCACCAGCGCGCGCAGGAGCGGCGAGCGGTTCCCGGCGCGCCACGCGGCCGCGGTGCGGATCTCGATCTGCACGTCGGTGAGCGGGCGCCACACGATGCCCGGCACCCCCTCGAGCCATGCGGGAGGCGACAGCGTGATCCCCTCGCCCGCGGCGACCTTGCTCACGGTCGTGCCGAGCTGCTCGGAATCCTGGAAGCGAGCCTCGATGCCCTGGTCGTGCAGCGCCTTGACGAGCACGTCGTGGAGCGCGGGCGCCCACGGCCGGGGGAAGCAGACGAACAGGTCGCCGGCCAGCTCGCGCAGCGTGAGCGTCTCGCGGCCGGCCAGCGGGTGCGTGGCGGGCAGGCTGGCGCCGAGCGGCTCCACGAGCAGCGTGCGCCGGGAGAGGCGCGTGTCCTCGACCGGCTCTCGCACGAGGCCGAGATCGAGCCTGCCCGCGGCGAGCGCCTCGAGCTGCTCGGGCGTGGTCAGCTCCCTCACCTCGACCGGCGCGTCGGGGTGCTCCGCGCGCAGGGACGCGAGCAGCTGCGGCAGGAGCTCGGGCGGCGCGCCGGGCGGCACCCCGATCCGCAGCCCCACCGCGTCTCCCCTCGCCAGCTCCTCGACGGCCTCGTCGAGCCGGTCCGCGCTCGCGAGCACGTCGCGCGACTCCGCGAGCAGCAGCTCGCCCGCCTCGGTGAGCGTCACGCCGCGCGCGTGACGCGTGAACAGCGGCACGCCCACCTGCTCCTCGAGCCCCCGGATCTGCTGGCTGAGAGCCGGCTGGCTGATGAAAAGGCGGGCCGCCGCGTGTCCCACGTGCCCCTCCTCCGCGACAGCGGTGAAGTACCGCAGGAGGCGAAGCTCGATCGCCATGGGACGACTCTAACCGCGTGGCTCGGGGACGATGTCGAGCGTGACGAGCTTGAAGCGCGCGCCTATCGCCAGGACCTCCTCGGGGCTGCGGAAGTCCTCGCCCGGCGCGATGCCGGCCTCGATCAGGAAGTCCTGCATGTCCTCGGGCGGGCTGAGGACGCCCAGGTAGCTCGCCGGCTCGCCCGAGAAGTTCCGGTAGGTGTGCGCCACGCCGCCCGGGATGAACGCGCTGGTACCGGGTCCGCCGCTGATCTCGGTGAGACCGTCGTCGCCATCGTCGCGGAAGTAGGTCAGCCGGCCGCTCAGCGTCCAGAAGAACTCATGGGCCGGATGGGTGTGGAGCGGCGGAGGGCCGCCGCCCGGCGCCACCTCGACCTCCATGGCGAAGAAGCCGCCGCCTGTCTGCTCGTAGCGGGCATGGAGGCGCACGAGGTCCTGCATCACGTAGAAGGGCTCCGGCGCCGCGATCTGTGTGGTGGTGGTCATGGACGGAGCTAACCGTGCGCTCGGCCGCGCGTCCAAGACCGGTCGCCTCAGGTCAATAGGCGCCGCTTATGGGCCACCGGGAGGCGCTTGATGCGTATCTCCTCGCGCATCGCCTCGGAGCGCGTGGCGAACTCGCGCGTGTAGACGAGCTCGACCGGCAGCCGCCGGCGCGTGTAGCGGCTGGCGGTGCCGGCCTGGTGCTGGCGCAGGCGCCGCTCCGGGTCGGTCGACCAGCCGCAGTAGAGCGTGCCGTCGGCGCAGCGCAGGAGATAGACGAAGGCCGCCACTCGCAGGAGGGATAACCGCACCCCCGGACGCATGCTGGCCCCAGCGAACCCCGGGCGCTCCCCTGAGACCGTTCACCCATCGCAAATCAACGGAATCGGAGGATCGAGATGAAGAACGGAACCCGCATCGCACTCGTCGTCACCGGCGGCCTCGCCACGCTCGTGGCCGCGGGACTCGTGGCGCTCGGCGCGCTTGCTCTATGGGGCGACGCGCAGAAGGACTCGGAGGGGTATCTCAGCACCGGCACGCACCGCTTCGAGGCGGGCTCGCGTGCACTGGCGACGGAGAACCTCGACATGAACCTCGGCGACGCCGACTGGATCGCCCAGACGGACGACCTCGGCGACGTGAGGATCAGCGCGACGCCGGCCGACGGCAAGCCGCTGTTCGTGGGCATCGCCCGGACGAGTGACGTCGAGGACTACCTCGGGGGCGTGCCGTACACGACCGTGAACGACGTCGACGTCTCGCCGTTCGACGCCGACTACACGCGTCACCTCGGTCAGCGTCACCCCAGCTCGCCGGAGCACGCCGGCATCTGGGCGGCGTCGAGCCACGGCAACGGACAGCAGAGGATCGACTGGACGATCGAGGACGGCGACTGGTCCGTCGTCGTCATGAACGCCGACGGCTCGCTCGGCGTGGACGCCGACGTCAGCGCCGGCGCCAAGGTGCCGTTCCTCGACGAGCTCGGCTGGAGCGCGATCGGCAGCGGCTCCTTCGCGCTGATCATGGCGATCGGGCTGTTCGTCCTGGTCGTGCGCCGCTCGCGCACCGAGGCGGTCACCCCCGCCGCCGCGGCCTAGCCGCGAGCGAAGCGGCCGCCCCGGGGTGACCGGGGCGGCCGCTTTCGTCGTCCGCCTATCGGACGGGCTTGGCCTTGAAGGTGGCCTCGCCCAGGCAGCTGTAGATCGTGAAGGTGCCCGGCGTGTACTTCGGTACGAGGAACTCGTACTGCTTGCGGAGGTGACCCCTGATCGCCCCGGTCCTGAGCTTCTTCGTCGTGACCTCGAAGTTGTTGGTCACATCGTTCCAGTAGAAGGCGGGCGTCAGCATCGCCTGGAACTTCACCGTGCGGTTCAGCGGGAAGTAGCTGTTCGGCCACACGTCGACCCCCGACATCGGGTTTCCGCCGCCCTGGATCGGGAGGCACTGGACCGGGATGCCGGTCTCGAAGTCGTCGACCTTCTTGCCGCGGATCAGCTCGAAGGTGACCTTGTGGCCGCCGCTCGTCTTTCCGAGATACCTGACCGGCTTCGCGGCGGATGCGACCGCGGGGAGCACGAGCAGACACACGGCGGCGATGGCGACGAGGAGTGTGCTGAGCTTGTTCATGCCGCGCAGCATCCGTCGTTGCGCATGCAAATACATCGGGGTCGGCCCCTAAATCCACCCCTGAACTTCACCGAGGACCCCCGAGGGACCCCCTCACCTCAGGCGACCGCGCCCTGCCCGTTCCCGGGAGCCATGGGGGCGGCGGGCGAGCGCCGCTTGCGCTCCAGGCCGACCACCGCGCGCACGGCGGACTCGGTGAGCGCCGCCGGCACGCCCTCGCCGGTGACCACGGCTCGCACCGGATCGGAGACCCAGAGATCGCGCAGGTCGCCCATCGCGGGGTCATCGCGCTCGCTCTCGAGCACGCCCGGGTGCGCGGCGAGCCAGTCGGCGAGGATCGGCCAGCGCATCGACAGGATCGTCCACAGCGCGAGCTGCTCCGGCGTTACGGCCGAGCTGCCCACCTGGCGGCCCTCGGCCAGCATCCGGCGGAGCTCGATGCGGTAGGCGTTGATGAGGCGCTTCATCGCACGCGGATTCGATTCGAGCAGGGCCGCGAACGGCACGAGCCGATACCTGATCTCCTCCTCCACGTCCGCATCCCGGAGCCGGCTCGCGACCGCCTGCCGAAGCGCGCGCGCCTCCGGTTCGGGACGCGCGGCGCTCGCGTCCACCTCGCGCAGCGCCTGCGAGAGGCCGGCCGAGGCGATTCGCTTCGCGGCCTTCTGGAGCAGCGCCGGATCGTCTTCGGGCTCGCGCTCCCCGGGCACGATCAGCCCGCGCCAGTAGGAGGCCCGCGTGGCGGGGTCGAGCTGCGGCAGAGAGGCCGACAGCTGGAATGTCTTCTCGAGGAACAGGTGGCCGAGCGGCCTGCCCGGCTCGCGCGCCACGCTCCCGAAGTCCCTGTAGACCTTCGCGTAGCTGTCGTAGAGCCAGCGCCTGTCAGCCGCCACGACGTAGGTGACCGGTGCGTCGATCAGCAGGGTCTGGATTCCCTGGAGCACCTCCACGACGTAGCGCGACTGGCAGCGGTCCAGGTCGTCCACGAAGACCACGATCGGGCGTCCGATCGTGCCAACCACCCGCTCGAAGCGCTTGCGGAGCGTGCGCATCGGGTCCTTGCTGCTCTTCAGGAAGGTGTCGGCGCCGCGAGCGGAGCCCACAGACAGCGACCTGCTGAGCCCGCGCGCCGCGCCCAGCAGCGCGGCCCCGAGGCCCACGACGGCCGCCACCGGCTTCGCGATGTCGCCCGCCTGCGTCAGCCAGCCGTCGTCGTTCGTGGCCGCGTCGAAGAAGCCGTTCTTCCACCCGTACCAGAGCGCCACGACCACGACCGGCAGCAGCAGGTAGGCCATCCAGCCGAGCTTGATGCGCCAGACGAGCTCCCACCAGAGCAGGCCGAGCGAGCGGTCGAGGTCGCGCAGGCGCTGCCTGTCCCACGGCAGCTTCCACGCTAGGCCGTCGTGGAACGGCATCCGCTTCCCGGCGCGCTGCACCGCCGTCATGAGGCTCCACCACGGAGCCCCGAGCCGCTCCTGCTGCCAGGCGTTGAAGGACACCACGACCCAGGGCGTGGGGGCCTTCTCGAGCGCCTCCCCGAGGAAGCCGAGCAGCGAGGTCTTGCCCGACCCCCACGGGCCGTGGAGGTGAACGAGGAACGTCTCGGCGCCTCCGCTCTCGGCGGTCGAGCGCCTGCGCTCGTCGTCGACCATCTCGGCAAGCTCGCCCGCGAACTGGCGCCGGTGAAGGCGGTCGACGCGAGCGGGCCTGTCGCCGAGCGTTGGCACGTCGCCGGGCTCCCAGAGCCGGTAGCCCTCCGGCGTGAGGCTGTCGAGCAGCGGGGGATCGAGCTCGCCCTCGAGCTCGGAGAGGAAGCCGTGCGCCAGGAGCTGCTTGGTGAGCTCGGGATCGAGGAGGCCGAGCCCGCGGATGACGGTCCGCCCGTGCAGCGTCTCGACGGCCTCCTCGCGGAAGAGCGCTCGCACGGTCGCGAGCCACTCCACCGCCGGGCGCCGCTCGGCCCGGGGCGGCTCCGTGATGCTCATCAGGCGCCCGAGCCCGTCCCCGTACTCGCCGTGAAGCTTCAGGATCGCCTCGACGATGTCGGCGGTCGCGACCGGCCGGTCCGCCATCTCGCCGGTGGCGCTCTCGACGGACCGCGAGAGCCTGAGCGGCTCCGGGGGCGGCTCCTCAGGCGGCTCCTCCCCCTCCACCAGGCCGCGGATCCGCGCGACCACCCCGCCGAGGTCGGCGTTCGCGTCCACGAGGCGGAACGAACGCGGGGCGTCCGGGTCCAACGGGAGTTCGATCAGCACGGGGCCGACCCGTACGGTGACAATCCGGGCGCGCCCGATCTGGGCCTCGAGGGCGTGGCGATACGCGCTCATGAACTCGTGCTCCAGCATTGACGGGCCCCCGAGCACCACGACCACATCGGCCTGCTGCATCTCGTCGCCGTCCGCGGACGTCCAGGTCGAGGCGATCACGCCGTACCCGAGCTCGTCGCCGATCGCCTTGGCGAGCCGCTGCGCGAGCTCGCGCTCCGGAGGCGAGTGCGCGATGAAGACCCGTGATTGGGCGACGGGCATGAAGCAATGCTCTCACCGGGCTCCCGGCGAGACAAGGGGGGCGGCTCTAGCCTAGGACGGGCTTATGGCCGTGCTGATCGCAAGCTCTCTCGACAAGGACATGGCGGGTTCCCCGCTGTTTCGTGCTGTCTCCTTCAAGCTCGAGCGCGGTGATCGGATGACGCTCGCGGGACGCAACGGTGCCGGCAAGACGACGCTGCTGCGCATGGTCGCCGGTGAGACCGGCATCGACGGCGGCGAGCTGGCCTTCGAGAAGGGCACGCGCGTGGCGCTTCACGACCAGCGCCCTCCGCGCGAGCGCGATCTGACGCTGCGCGACTACGTGCTGTCGGGCTGCCGCTTCCTGGTCTCGCTCGAGGACGACCTGCGCCGGCTCGAGGGCCAGATGGCCGAGCGCCCCGACGACCTCGCGCTGCTCGACCGTTACTCACGCGCGCAGGGCCGGCTCGAGCACGCCGGCGGCTGGGACTGGCGCAACCGCGCGCTCGGCCCGCTGCACGGGCTCGGCTTCTCCGACGAGCAGCTCGACCGGAAGCTGTCCACGTTCTCGGGTGGCGAGCTCACGCGCGCGTCGCTCGCCCGGGCGCTCGCCGGCGACCCCGACCTGCTGCTGCTCGACGAGCCCACGAACCACCTCGACATCGCGTCGCTCGAATGGCTCGAGGAGTACCTCACCGGGCTCGACGCCGCGGTGATCCTCGTGGCGCACGACCGCTGGTTCCTCGAGGCCGTCGGCACCTCGGTGCTCGAGCTCGAGGCGGGCCGCGCCCGCTTCTTCCCCGGCACCTGGCACGCGTGGCGGCGCGAGGCGGCCGCACGCGAGCTGCAGCTCGGCAAGCAGATCGAGAAGCAGCAGGCCGAGATCGAGCGGATGGAGCGCTTCATCGAGCGCTTCCGCTACAAGGCCACGAAGGCGCGCCAGGCCCAGTCGCGCGTGAAGAAGCTGGACAAGATGGAGCGGGTGAGCCGCGACCCCGCCGACAACCGGACGCTCGGCTTCAAGTTCGGCGGCACGGAGCGCACCGGCCGCGTCGTGATCGACCTCGCGGGCGCGCGGCTCGAGGTGCCCGGCCGGACCCTGCTGGAGGACGGCGATCTCTGGCTCGAACGGGGCGAGCACGCGTCGCTCGTGGGACCGAACGGCGCGGGCAAGACCACGCTCATCGAGGCCATCGCGGGCCGCCGCGAGCTCGACGGCGGCAAGCTCCGCACCGGCCACAACGTGCAGCTCGGCTACCTCTCCCAGCACGCCGAGGAGCTCGGCAGCACCGGCACCGTGCTGGAGGCCGCCCAGCGCGCAACCGGCTTGACGCCGAACAAGGCGCGTGCGCTGCTCGGGAGCTTCCTGTTCAGCGGAGCCGAGGCGGAGAAGCCGCTCGACGGACTGTCGGGTGGCGAGCGGCGAAGGCTGTCGCTGGCGATCCTGGTGGCGTCCGGCGCGAACGTGTTGATCCTCGACGAGCCCACGAACCACCTCGACATCGACGCGCGCGAGGCGCTCGAGGACGCTCTGAGCGCGTTCGACGGCGCGCTGCTGCTCGTGTCGCACGACCGCGCGCTGCTCGACGCGGTGGGCACGCGCACGTTCGCGATCGAGGAGGGCGGGCTGCGCAGCTATCAGGGCGGCTGGGCCGAGTACTCGCGCGTGCGCGAGGAGCGGCGCGAGGCGGCCGCCACCGCGAAGCGGGCCGGCGCGCGCGCAAACGGCCGCTCGGGCAAGCAGGCGAAGCCGAAGCCGAAAACGAACGGCGGCGCCCGCGCGGCGGGCCCGTCGAAGAACGCGATCAAGCGGGCCGCCGACCTCGAGCGCGAGGTCGAGAAGGCCGAGGCGAAGCTGCGCTCGATCGAGGACGAGCTGGGTGATCCGAGTGCCTGGGCGAGCCCCACGAGCAGCGAGCGCGCGACGAGGCGTCACGAGGCGGCGAAGAAGGCCGTCGAGGAGGCGTACGCGCGCTGGGAGAACGCCTCGGCCTGACTAGAGCCCGAGCTCCTTCGAGTAGTTCGCGCGGTAGTCGGCGCGGCGCTCCATCACGTTGTCCACGTATGCGCGCGTCTCCGGGAAGGGGATGTGCTCTGCTGACCTGAACTGGTCGGCGCCCCCCGCGTTCCCCACCCATCTGTCGACGTTGCCGATGCCGGCGTTGTAGGCCGCGACCGCGAGCGTCTCGTTGCCGCCGTAGTGGTCGATCAGGAGGCGGAGGTAGTACGCGCCGTAGGAGATGTTGATCTGCGGCTCGGCGAGGTCGGACTGCCTGAAGCGGACGCCGCCGGAGTGCTTCGCGATCGCATCGGCGGTCTGCGGGGTGATCTGCATCAGCCCGCGCGCGCCGGCGTGCGAGGTCTGGTCGCGGAAGCGCGACTCCTCGTAGATCACGGCCGCGATCAGCGCGGGGTCGAGGTCCTTGTCGTGCGCCTGCTGGCGGATGATGTCCTCGTGCTTCAGCGGGAGCGTGATCTCGCGCGCCACCTCGCTCCCGAGCCCCGAGATCACCGCGGCGCACAGTCCGCCCACGAGGACCGCCACGACCACGAGCGCCAGCCGCCTGCGCCGCACCCTGGCTTGGGGCGGGCGGCGTCGGGCGATTCTGCGGCTGGCGGCCTGAGAGCTCATGGTGGCTGTGCTTCGAGTGTCGCAAGTAGGCGGGACAGCGTCTCCCTCAACTCTTCGAGGGTGCCGTCGTTGCGGACGCGGTAGTCCGCTCGTTGCGCCTTTTCCTCCTGGGAGAGCTGGCGCCCCGTGCGCTCGGACACGGCGGCGTGGCCGCGTGCGCCGGCGCGCTCGGCGCGCAGCTCCTCGTCGGCCACCACGGCGATCGTCGCGTCGAAGGCGGGCTCCATACCCGACTCGAACAGGAGCGGCACCTCCACGACGGCGGCGGGCGGCGGCGGGTCGAGCGCCTCGGCCTCGCGCCTCCAGTCGATCACCGCCTGGCCCACCCGCGGCCAGAGCTCGCCCTCGAGCCAGCCGCGGGCCTCCTCGTCGCCGAAGACGCGCTCGGCGATCAGGGAGCGGTCGAGCCGCCCGTCGCGTACGACCCCTTCGCCCAGCCGCGCCACGACGATGTCGCGCAGCTCGTCGGTGGCGAGCAGGTCATGTACCACGGCGTCGGTCGAGAGCGTGGCCGCGCCAAGCTCCTCGAGCGCATGCAGCGCCGCAGACTTCCCGGCCCCCAGGCCGCCGGTGAGCCCCACGAAGGGGACCCCGGCCAGCTACTCCTCCGGGGGCTGCTCTGCGTCCTGGTCGGGCGAGGCCGGCTCGGCCTCGTCCTGCGCGTCCGGTGCGGGCTCGGCGTCGACGGCGTCCGGGGCGGGCTCCGCCTCGGGAACCTCGGCGTCAGCCGCGGCGGCCTCGGGCTCGTCCGCGGGCGCTGCGTCGTCCGCGGGCGCGGGCTCGTCCGCGGGCGCTGCGTCGTCGGCGGGCGCGGCCTCGTCGGCGGGCGCCTCGTCGGCGGGAGCGGCCTCGTCGGCGGGCGCCTCGTCGGCGCTCGCGGGCTGCTCCTCCTCCGGCGGCGGCTCCATCGGCAGTGCCGCGCGCAGCGCGTCGACGCCGCTGATCGACGGGCCGGCGAAGACATCCTCGGAGAGGCCGAGGTCCGGCACGTCGCCGAGCTCCTCGCCGTCTCCGGCCGCGGCGGCCGCCGCGGCGCCGGCCTCGGTGGCCGTCCTGATGTGCTCGAGCTGCTCCTCGACGCGCTTGACGGACAGCGACAGGCGGCGGCGCTCGGAGTCGATCTCGAGGATCTTCACGCGCACGTCCTGGCCCGGCTCGACGATCTCGCGCGGGTTCTCCACGTGATGGTGGGCGAGCTCGGAGATGTGCACGAGGCCCTCGACCCCGTCCATGATCTCCACGAACGCGCCGAAGGTGACGACCTTGGTGACCTTGCCCTCGAGCTCGTCGCCGATCCGGTAGGTGTCGATCACCCGCTGCCAGGGGTCCTCCTGGGTCTGCTTGAGGCCCAGTGAGATGCGCTGGCGGTCGCGGTCGATGTCGAGCACCTTCACCGGGACCACGTCGCCGATCGAGAGGATCTCGCTCGGGTGGTTCACGTGGCTCCAGGACAGCTCGGAGATGTGGATGAGGCCGTCGATGCCGTCCAGGTCCACGAACGCGCCGAAGTCGACGATGTTCGAGATCGCGCCCTCCACGACCATCCCCGGCTGGAGGCGGTCGAGGATCTGCTGGCGAACCTCCTTGCGCTCCTCCTCGAGGACCGCGCGGCGGCTCAGCACGACGTTGTTGCGCGAGCGGTTCAGCTCGATGACCTTGCACTCGATCTTCGTGCCGAGGAACTCGTCCAGGTTCTGGACGCGGCGGATGTCGACCAGCGAGGCGGGCAGGAAGCCGCGCACGCCGAGGTCGATGATGAGGCCGCCCTTGACGACCTCGATCACGGTGCCCTCGACGGGCTCGCCGGACTCGGCGGCGGCCTCGATCTTGCGCCAGGCCTTCTCGAAGCGGGCGCGCTTCTTGGAGAGGACGAGCCGGCCGTCCTGATCCTCCTTGGTGAGGACGAGGGCGTCGACCTCCTCGCCCAGCTCCACCTCGTCGTGCGGATCCACCGACTTGCGGATCGAGAGCTCATTCATCGGAATGACGCCCTCGCTCTTGTAGCCGATGTCGACCAGGACCTCGTCCTGGTCGATTCGGACGACCTTGCCCGAAACGACGTCGCCCTCCTCGAAGAGGACGAGGGTCGCGTCGTAGTTGGGAACGATCTGCCCGTCGATCTCGAGCAGGAATCCGCCCGAGCCCTCGACGGTTCGAGGTGGTGTAACGGTCTCTGTATCCGGCACTGAGCGAACTAGCCTAGCTAGTCTGCCCGCATGCCGACACGTCGCACCACGCGTGGCGCGGAACGCACGCCGCTGGGCGGCGCATTTGACGTCCTGATCTGCGGAGCCAGCTTCGCTGGACTATCGGTGGCCCGGGAGCTGACCGGCAGCGGCGCGCGGGTTCTCGTGATCGACCGCTACGAGATCGGCGAGCGCCAGACCTCGGCCTGCGGCATCCCGACGGAGTGGCTGCGGGCGATGGGCCTGATGGGATCGCACCGGCAGACCTTCGGGCGGCTCGTGGTCCACACGCCCTTCGGGACCTCGGTGCTCGAGCTGCCCTGGACCTTCTCCACGTTCGACTATCCGGCGCTCTGTGAGCTGCTCTGGGAGCAGTGCGACGCCTCGTTCGAGACGGCCAAGGTGCACGGGCGCAGCGGCAACGTGGTCCACACGGACCGCGGCGACCTCACGGCGGCCGTCGTCGTGGACGCGCTCGGCTGGCGTCGCGTGCTCGGCAGCGGCTATCAGCCGCCCGACGCGCCGCTCTCGCGCGGGCTCGAGGTTCATCCCTGGGGCGCCGCCGAGGAGATGGAGCTCTGGATCGACCGCAAGTACGTGCCGGCCGGCTACGGCTGGAGCTTCCCGGCCGGCGAGGAGACGCGGATCGGCGTGGGCTCCTTCGACCCGCGCTTCCACGTGAAGGACACGACCGTGATGCTGGCCGAGGACCTCTCGCGCGAGCCCGAGCGCTACCAGGGCAACTGGATCCCGCATCGCCTGCGCGCCGCCACCGACGACGGCGTCTTCTTCGTCGGCGACTCCGCCGGGCACTGCCTCCCGCTCACCGCCGAGGGCATCCGCACCGCGCTCTACTTCGGGATCGCCTGCGGGCGCGAGCTGCGCGCCGTCGTGGAGGGCCGGCAGTCGATCGCCTCCGCCCTCGCGACCTACGGCGACTTCTCCGACTCCCACCGCTGGAAGTTCGAGGCGATGCTGGCCGCCCAGAGGGTAGTCCCGCGCGTGCCGCCGCGCCTGCTGCACCACTCGATCGGCGCGATGCAGGCGAAGCGCTTCGTGGACTGGAGCTTCCGCCACTACCTCGAGATAGCCCCGCCCGAGTTCGCGCTGGCGGGCCCGCGGCCACGCGCCGCGCGCCGCGCGGCCACCCCCGTCGCCGCCTGAGCGCCGCTCTAGCGGTTGTGGTTCACGAGCTCGACGTTGTGGCCGTCCGGGTCGAGCACGTAGGCGCTGTAGTAGCCGCGGTGGTAGGGGCGCTCGCCCGGGGCGCCGTTGTCGCGGTAGCCGGCCTCGATCGCGGCCTGGTGGAAGTCGTCCACGGCCTGGTCGTCGGTCGCCGCGAAGGCCATGTGCAGGTGCTCGGTCACCTGGTCGCCTGAGAGCACGGAGAACGAGCCGGTCTCGCTCCCGGCGAACTGGACGCGCTCTTCGGTCTCCGTTTGCTTGCCGAGCCGCGCGTGCGGCCCGATCGTCTCGTAGAAGCGCTTCGAGGCCTGGACGTCGGTGACCCGGACCCAGAGGTGGTCGACGCCGGGACGTACGTCCTCGAAGTGGACGGCCTCGGCGCTGTTGCCGTCCGGGTCGAGCAGGAAGCCGCCGTAGTAGTCGCCGCCGTACTGCGTGCGCGGCCCCGGCTCGCCGTCGCTCGCGTAGCCCGCGTCGATGCCGGCCTGCCAGAACTCGTCCACGCGCTCGCGTGAGGGCGCCCCGAAGCCGATGTGCAGCCCGCGCGTGACCGGGTTCCACGCGGTGGCCTCCGTGAGCGAGAAGTCGCTCCACTCCGTGAAGTGGTCGTCCGAGTAGCTCTCGTCGATTCCGATCACCGCGAGCACGGTCGTGTAGAAGCGCTCGGAGGCGCCCCGGTCGGACACGCGGATCGTCACGTGGTCGAACACGGCGGCGACTATGCCAGACGAGTCACGCCCCGCGGCTCACCACGCGACCTCCCTGAAGTCGCTGAGCATCCGGCCCGTGGGCCCGTCGTCGGGAAGCAATGCCGCCCAGACGATCCAGCGCGCGCCCTCCTCGACGGGGCCGCCGGCCGGTCCGCCTATGCCGGTTGCGCGCCAGCCGGGGTTCACGGCGTTCACGAGCACCCCGTCGTCCCGGAGCTCCTCGGCGAGCATCAGCGTGAGCGCGTTCAGCGCGGCCTTCGACACGCTGTATGCGGGCGTCTCGCGCGGGCGCACGCCTGGCGCGGCGCCCGTGAGGCGCTCGAGCGTGCCCGCGCCGGCCGACACGTTGACGATCCGGCCGCGCGCGGACTGCTTGAGCAGGTCCGCGAACGCCATGGAGATCCGCCACGGACCGAGCGCATTCGTCTCGAACGCCGCGGACGCGACCGAGAGATCCGCCGACAGCAGGCTCTGGCCGAGGTCGTAATGGACGCCCGCGTTGTTCACGAGGATGTCGAGGCGGCCGAGCTCTGCGCGCAGGGCCCCGACGCTGTGAGGATCGGTCACGTCCAGCTTCCGAACCGCCACACCGGCGGTGCTCGCGTGCACCGCCTCCCCGGCCTCGACGTCGCGCACCCCTGCGACCACCTGGCAACCCTCGGCCGCGAGCTGCCGCGCGACCTCGGCGCCGAGGCCGCGTCCCGCACCGGTCACAAGGGCTAGAGCTGGTTCATGTAGAATGGATCAAGTATCCGCGAGCGGGAGGTCATGTGTCAACGGAAGTGGCT
>DASYMP010000332.1:0-7141 GCA_036009005.1 Thermoleophilaceae bacterium
AGCAGACCGGTACTAATGGTTCGAGGGCTTGACGGATATTTTGTGATCTTTCCGGGCCATGCAATGCAGTTTTCAAGGTCCGAGAGGGCCTTGGTCTCGCTATTTTCGGTGGTGATAGCGAGGGGGCCACACCTCTTCCCATTCCGAACAGAGCAGTTAAGCCCCTCAGCGCCGATGGTACTTGGGCCTCGCGGCCCTGGGAGAGTAGGTCGCCGCCGTTTTTTCCTTCAGCGAAAGGCCGCCCCAGCGGGCGGTCTTTCCCGTTCTGGCCTCATAGACTCCAAGCCGATGTCAACACTCGCAATCATCCTGGTCGCACTCGGCGTGGTGGTGCTGATCGCGCTTCTCCTCGGACTCCTCGGGGCCCGTGCGCGTGACCGCCGGCAGGCCGGCACCTGGCGGCTGAACGTGGCCGAGGCCGACGCCGCGCTCGAGCAGGCCCGGGCGTCCGACCGCGGCTGGGACCGTGAGGCGATGGTGGTGATCGCCCGCGGCGCGCTCGCGGAGTCGCGCCCGGACTGGCCGTACGGGCAGCTCCATCTCGTGCTGGTCGAGGACAGGCCGGGCACCGACGAGGACCGCGCCCACTTCGTGGCCGTGGGCGACGGCGGCGACGAGGCACGTGTGCTGCTCACGCGGCAGGGCGAGCGCTGGATGGCCGAGCCGGTGGAGTGGCCGTCTGCGTGAGCCTGGCCGTCCCGGGCTTCACACCAGAGACTGAGCTCGAGCGCGCCGTGAGCGCGGATCCGAAGCTGCGGAAGGGCCTCGAGTGGGGCGAGCCGCGCCGCGGCCATCCCGAGGGCGAGGTGGGGGCCCACGTGGCCGACCTGCTGGAGACGATCGAGCGCTGGGGCGAGACCGGCAGGCGCCGCGAGGAGCTCCGCTTCCTAGCGCTCGTGCACGACTCGCTGAAGTACCGCGTCCAGAACTGGCGCCCGCGCAGCGGCGAGAACCACCACGCCACCCGGGCGCGCCGCTTCGCCGAGGGCTACACGGACGACGAGCGGCTGCTCGCCACGATCGAGCATCACGACCGGCCCTACAACCTATGGCGCAAGATGCGCCGCCGCGGCCGGCTCGACGAGCACGCGTTCGACGAGATGCTCGGGCAGATCCCCGACCTCGACCTGTTCCTGCGCTTCGTGGAGCTCGACGGCTCAACCGAGGGCAAGAACCACGAACCGATTCGCTGGCTCAAATCCGAGCTGGCACAGCGCGAGCTGCCGTCGACCGGCGGCGGCTAGACCGCCAGGCAGAGCTGCTCGGGCGCCTTCGGCGCGCCCTTCCGCGCACGGCTCCGCGCCGGCGCATGGCCGGCCGCTTCGCTCGCGTGGCGGCGCGTGCCGCACGCTCCCGGGCCGGAGCCGCCGGCGGGCTGCCGCAGCGCCGGGCCCTCGCCGGCGGCCAGCGAGCGCCGCGCCGCGGGGGTCGCGACCGGCACCGTGCCGGTCGCCCCACCCGCGGTGGTGCGGCGTACCGCAGCGCGCGGCGCTCCCGCGCCTACGCCTCCCAGCTGCGGTGCCTGGCCAGGAGCCTCGGCGGGGGCACTCGAGGCGCCGATTCCGTCGACGTCCAGGCGGTACTCGCCAAGCGTCGAGAACTCGACGAAGAGGTCGAGCGCCGTGCCGATCTGCTCTCTGAGCCGGGGGAACATGCGTTCGGGAAGGTACGCCGGGGCTCGGATGGAAAGCGCGATTTGCTGCAACTTTGCTTGCATGCGCGTCCGTGAGCGAGTTCAGGCACCGGATCCGCGTCCGCTTCAACGAGTGCGACGGGCAGGGCGTGGTCTTCTATGCGAACTATCTCGTGTACTTCGACGTCGCGATCACGGAGCTCTCGCGCGAGGCGTTCGGGGACGGCTACGCGGGGATGATCGAGAGCGGGACCGACATGATGGTCGCCGAGGCGAACATCCGCTACCGCGCGTCGGCGCGCTTCGACGACGAGCTGGACCTCGTCGCCACGGTCACGCGCATCGGCACCACGTCGACCGTGACGCTGATCAGCGCGGTGCGCGTCGCGGACGGCGCGGTGCTCGCGGAGGGGGAGCTCCGGCACGTCTACATCGACGTGAAGACGCTCGAGAAGACCGAGATTCCGGCCGAGGTGCGGGCCGGCCTGGAGCGCTACGCGGCGTGATCCACCTGCGGATCGTGGCGCCGGAGGAGGTCGCGCACAGGGCTCTCGAGGTCCTGAAGGGCTCGCCGGCCGTGCTCAACGTCGTGCATCTCCACGGCGCGGCGCAGAAGCCCGACGGCGACCTGATCCTGTGCGACGTCGCACGCGAGGAGGCCAGCGTCATCATCGGCGACCTCAAGGAGCTCGATATCCCGCGCGTCGGCTCGATCGCGGTCGAGCACATCGAGACGGCGCTCTCGGAGGCGGCCGAGGCCGCGGAGAGGGCGGCGCCCGGGCTGCCGTCGGACGCCGTCGTCTGGGAGGAGGTCGAGCAGCGCACCAGCGAGAACACGGAGCTGTCGATCAGCTTCGTGGCGTTCATGGTGCTCGCCATGCAGATCGGCGCGGTGGGCATCCTGCTCGACCAGCCGATCCTGATCGTCGGCGCGATGGTCGTGGGGCCCGAGTTCGGACCGCTCGCCGGCCTCTCGGTGGCCCTGGTGCAGCGCCGGGGCGCCCTCGCGCGCCGCTCGCTCACGGCGCTCGGCGTGGGCTTCCCGGCGGGAATCGTCCTCGCCTGTCTCGCGACGCTGGTCTTCGAGTGGATCGGCGCGAGCCCCGACAACTTCGTGCCCTCCGAGCACGACCTGACCGGCTTCATCTCCAAGCCGGACTTCTTCTCGTTCTTCGTGGCGTTCGTCGCCGGCACGGCCGGCATCCTCTCGCTGACGAACGCGAAGTCAGGCGCGCTGATCGGCGTGCTCATCTCGGTGACGACGATCCCGGCGGCGTCGAACATCGGCGTCGCGGCGGCCTATGGCGACTGGGGCGACGCCGCGGGCGCGGCCGCCCAGCTCGCGATCAACCTGAGCTCGATCGTGCTGGCCGGATTGCTCACGCTGTTCATCCAGCGGCGCTACTACGTGACCCGCCGGCGGCGCCATCTGAGCGACCCCTCACGCGCCGCGGCCGGCCTGCCCGTCGGACACAGCATGCGGCCGCGCCGACGCCGCTAGAGCGAGGCCCAGATATCGATCTTCGTGCGCACGCGCGAGATCACCTCGTCGGTGAACTCGGTCGTGGAGGCGTGTCCGCCGAGGTCGGGCGTCCGCACGCCCGTGGCCACCGCCTCGAGCACCGACTCGTAGACGGCGCGCGACGCCGTGTCGCAGCCCTCGTGCCCGAGCTCGCCCGCGTAGTGGAGCACCGCCGCCGTGGCGAGGATCATCGCCATCGGGTTCGCGATGTCCTTGCCGAGCAGCGCGGGCGCCGTGCCGTGCGGCGCCTCGGCCATGACCGCCTTGGCGTCGTAGCTCTCGTCGAACGCGAGCAGCACGGACTCCGCGCCCGCGATCGAGCCGAACATCGGCATCACGAGGTCGGACAGGCAGTCGCCGTCGCGGTTGAGCGCCGGGATCACGAGCGGCGTGTCCGCCGCGCCGCTGATCAGGCCGGCGTAGGTGGCGTCGATCAGCACGGGGCTGTAGGGCACCTCCGCGTGGCGCTCGGCGGCCGCGTCGAGCTCCTCCTTCAGCATGCCCTCGTAGACCGGGCTCACCGTCCACTTCGGCCCGCCGTACACGCGGCCGTGGATGCGCGCGGCGGTGCGGAAGCTGTACTCGGCGACCGCGCGGCACACGCTGCGGGAGATCCGCTCCACGCGGAAGGCGATCTCGTCGCCGTCCTGCTCCTCGCGCCGCTCCTCGGCCCCGTAGGCGTCGCCCACCGCCATGCGAACGACCGCGATCGGGTAGTGCACGCCCGCCACCGGGGTCACACCGGGGATCCGACGCCCCGTCCGGATGATCACCTTGCCGTCGATCGCCTCGCGAAGCAGCCGGTTCGGGCTGCCCACGTCGTCCTTGCCCTCGGGCGTGATCGTGGCCGCCTTGAGCCCGAAGCGCGCCTCGCGCATGGCCGCGGCCGCCTGCGCGACCACGTCGTTGCCGGTCGAGCGGCGATTTTCGAGCGAGAGGTCGAAGTGCTCTAGCTCGACCGGCACCTGCAGCACGTCCGGGTCGAGCACGCGCAGGGACTGCTGCAGCAGCTCCTGACCCGTCTCGTCGCCCTCGAGGACGATAATTCGCAAGGGCTCGGACATGGCTGCGGAATCTACAGAGACATGCACGTGGTGCGGCAACGCCATCGAGCGCGAGGACGGCTGGCGCGCGGAGGAGATCCCGGGCGCCCGCCGCGCGGCCTTCTGCCGGCTCGAGCACATCGTCCCGTGGAAGATCCAGGGACCGCACTGGGAGCCCGGCGAGATCGAGGAGCCGAGCGACATCGCCGCCTCGGTCGAGGCCTGCTCGCACTGCGACGAGCCGCTGGGCGACGTGCGCGTGCTGCTCGTCCGCCATCGCGGCGAGCACCGCATCCCCGACGGCTTCTGCTCGGTGGATCACCTGTCCGACTGGGCGAAGGCGGGCGGCCGCTGGGCGTGAAGACGAACGACGGCATTAAAGGGCGCCGGGTCCTCGCGATGGTGTCTTCCTTTTCCGCGCATTGCGCGGTTAAGTCAGACACGGTCCGTCCGGGTGCCTCGGCGGGGGCCGGTCCCGGCGATGGTGTCTTCCTTTTCCCCGCATTGCGGGGGAAAGTCATGCAGCGTTAGTCGGGGAGCGTGGGGAGGCGGGGGCCCTCGTCGTGGTCGAGCAGCACGGCGCGGGTGATGGCTCCGGTGCCGAAGCGGTCGCGGAGGTCGTCCAGGGTCGAGTCGAGGGCCGCGGCGCGGTCGTCCAGGCGCAGCTGGGCCGCGGCGCCGCCCGCGTCCTCCAGCCCTGACAGCGCCACACCCACGAGCGTTATCCCTCGCTGCTCGATGGTCGGCCGCGCGGCATCGAGCAGTGTCCGCGCCGCCGCGAGCACGACGGCCGTTCGGTCGGTCGGCTCGCGGAGCGTGTGCGAGCGCGTGGCTCGCTTGAAGTCGTCGAAGCGGAGGCGCAGCACCACCGTGCGGCACACGCGCTGGGCGCCGCGAAGGCGCCCGCAGGCGCGGTCGACGAGCGCGACGAGCGCAGCGTCCACCGCGGCCGGGGAGCGCGAGCGCCGGCCGAGCGCGTGCTGCGCGCCGATCGAGCGACGGCGCCGGCGGCGCTCCACCCGGCGCGGGTCGCGCGAGTGCGCGAGCGCGTGGAGGTGGCGACCGGCGCCCCGGCCCAGCAGGCCGACGAGCGCCCGCTCGGAGCGCTCCGCGAGCTGGCCGACGGTTTGGATCCCCGCGCCTCGCAGGCGCTCCGAGGTGACCGGCCCGACTCCCCAGAGCCGCTCGACCGGCAGCGGATGGAGGAACTCGAGCTCGCCGCCCGGCGGCACGACGAGCAGCCCGTCGGGCTTCGCCACCGCGCTCGCCACCTTCGCCAGGAACTTCGTGCGCGCCACCCCGACCGTGATCGGCAGCCGGACCTCCTCACGCACGCGCGCGCGCAGCCGCGCGGCGATCTCGCGCGGCGTGCCGGCGAAGTGCTCCATGCCGCGCACGTCGAGGAATGCCTCGTCGATCGAGAGCGCCTCCACGACCGGCGCGGTGTCGTGGAAGACCCTGAAGACCGCTTTGCTCGCCTCGACATAGGCCTCGAAGCGGCACGGGACCACCACAGCGTCGGGGCACAGGCGCCGGGCGCGGCCGCCTCCCATGCCGCTCTCGACCCCGCACGCCTTCGCCTCATAGCTGGCGGCGAGCACCACGCCGCCCCCGACGATCACGGGGCGGCCGATCAGCGACGGGTCGTCGCGCTGCTCCACCGACGCGTAGAACGAGTCCAGGTCGGCGTGGAGGATGGACACGAACACATGTTCGTGCCACGGGAGGACGGAACGGTCAGGCCGCTTCGCGCGGCCCCAGCCCGAGCTCGTCCGCCTGCTCCTCCATGGCGGCGATCACGAAAGCCACGTGCTCGTCGAAGTCCACGCCGAGCTCCTCGGCGCCCTCTCGCACCTCGTCGCGGTTCACGCCGGCGGCGAAGCTCGGCTGCTTCAGCTTCTTCTTGACGGACTTCGGCGTCATGCCGTGAACACCGTCCGGGCGGACGTAGGAGCAGGCCGAGATGAAGCCGGAGAGCTCGTCCACCGCGTAGAGCGCCTTCGCCATCCGCGTCTCGCGCGGCACGCCGAGGAACGTCGCGTGGCCCGCCACCGCGTCGATCAGGTCCTGGGGGTAGCCCTTGTCCTCGAACAGCTTGAGCGCCTCGCGCGGGTGGCCCGTGCCGAGGTCCGGGAAGCGCTCGTAGTCGAGGTCGTGGAGCAGCCCGGTGGCGCCCCAGAGCTCCTCGTCCTCGCCGAAGCGGCGCGCGTAGGCCCGCATCGCCGCCTCCACGCCCAGCATGTGCTTGCGCAGCGATTCGGACTCGGTCCACTCACAGACGAGATTCCAGGCTTCTTCACGGGTGGGCTGGGCCATGCGTGGCAGGGTATCCTCGTCGATTCCCGAACGGGTCTGCACATGGAGAAGTTCATCATCCAAGGCGGGACGCCCCTTGCGGGCACTGTCACTCCCGCCGGCAACAAGAACGCAGCACTGCCAGCGCTCGCCGCGTCGCTCCTGACGCGCGAGGAGGTCGTGCTTCGCAACATCCCGCGCATCAGCGACGTGGAGGCGATGCTGGACCTGCTCCGCCTGCTGGACGTCAAGGTCGAGTGGCGCGACGACAACGTGGTCGCCCTACAGGCCGACGAGCTGAGCCACTCGGACGTGGACCGCGGCGTGGCCGAGCGCATCCGCGCATCGTTCCTGGTGGCGGGGCCGCTGCTCGCGCGCCACGGCCGCGCCGACATGCCGCCGCCCGGCGGCGACGTGATCGGCCGCCGCAGGCTCGACCCGCACCTCGACGCGTTCCGCGCGCTCGGCGCGGAGGTCAACGTGGACCGCAGCTGGTACCGGCTGGCGGCACCCGACGGCCTGCACGCCTGCGACTTCTTCATGGACGAGCCCTCGGTCATGGCGACCGAGAACGCGCTGATGGCGGCGGCCCTCACGCCTGGCTCGACGGTGATCCACAACGCCGCCTCCGAGCCGCACGTGCAGGAC
>DASYMP010000333.1:0-2577 GCA_036009005.1 Thermoleophilaceae bacterium
ACGGGAAGCGGAACACCCGCGCGACCGGCTTGGCGCGCTCGCCCGCGTAGGCGTCCTGGGTCCTGAAGAGGAGCCCGCCCTCGCCGAACGGCGACCAGGGCGCGTCGGCCGGGATGTCGCGCAGCTGGAACCAGACGAGCAGGCTCACCCCGCTCGCCCACATCCGGTACATCGCCTCGGCCACCCAGCGAGCGTGGCGGCGCACCGGCACGCCGTACGGATCCGGCGGCTTGGTGTCCCACGAGAACTCGGTGACCCAGAAGCGCACGCGGTGCTTGGCGGTCACGTGGCCCGCGTGCTCCGCCGCCACCAGGAGCCGGCGCATCTCGGGCAGGTCGCCGAGCGCGACGTCGTCCGGCTTGTGCGCCGAATGGGTGGGCCCGCCGGAGGTGTACGGGTGGTGCGACCAGACATCGAAGGACGCGTGCGCGGAGCAGCCGGGGCGCGGGTTGCGGCGCCCCTCCATGCAGAGCATCCTCCGCATGTAGCTGAGCGGCGGGATGCCCTGGCCCGGCGGCTCGCCGAGCGGGGCCTGCCCGCCGGCCACGACGAGGTTCCCGCGCTCGGGGCTGTGGAGCTCCCGGTAGGCGGCGTTCACTAGCGCGCGGTAGCGCTGCGCGCCCCTGCGGAGGCTCAGGTAGAAGACGAGATTGGGCTCGTTCCAGACCTGCCAGAGGCGCACGCGCGGATGCCCGCCCGTTCCGTCGTAGCGCCGGGCGGCCGCCGCGACGAAGTCCGAGAACGCGCCGACCCTCGGAGCGAGCAGCCGCCGGCCGTCGCCGCCCGTGATCCGCGCCCACTCCGGCGGCAGGTAGAGCACGAGCAGCGCCTGGAGGCCGCTTCGGTCGATCGCGGCGACGCGCTCGTCGAGCGGGCCCCAGCGGTAGGCGGGATCGTCCGGATCGCGCGGCGACGCCGGCTCCGTGGGCGCGAGGCTCGCCCACGACACCGGAACGCGGATCACGGTGGCGCCCGCGTCGCGCGCCACGTCGAACACCGGGCCGGGGTCGGTCTCGGCGAGGTTGAAGTCGAGCGGGTCCTGGAGGCCGGTGTCGAAGCGGTCGGGCGCGCCCCACGCCGTGGCGGGCAGGGCGAGGAGGACGAGGACGACGAGGACCGCTGGACGGGCGAGCATGCCGCGACCGAGCATAGGCCGGACACGGCTGCGCGCCGACACCATCGGAGGTACCCTGGCGCGCATGGCGCAACGCGAGGGCCAGACGATCCTGGTGGCCGGCGGAGCCGGATACATCGGCTGCGTGCTGGTGCCCCGCCTGCTCGAGCGCGGCTACCGCGTGCGGGTGCTCGACCGGATGTACTTCGGCCAGGAGCCGCTGGCCGGCTTCCGCGACGAGATCGAGCTCGTCGTGGCCGACGTGCGCGACATTCCCGACGACGCGCTCGACGGCATCGACGGCGTGATCAACCTCTCCGGCCTCTCGAACGACCCCACCGCGGAGTACGACCCCGAGGCGAATTGGCAGATGAACGCGCTGGCCACCGAGGCGCTCGGCGAGCGCTGCCTCGAACGCGGCATCGAGCGCTACGTGTTCGCGTCGTCGTGCGCGCTCTACGACGGTCTGCCCCCCGGGATGCACGACGAGACCGCGCCGGTCGAGCCGCGCGCGGCGTACGCCACCTCGAAGCGCTACGGCGAGGAGGCGCTCCTGCGGCTCGCCGGCCAGGGGCTCACGGCCGTGATCATGCGAAACGGCACCGTCTACGGCTGGAGCCCGCGGATGCGCTTCGACCTCGTGGTGAACACGTTCGTGAAGGACGCGCTCCTCGACGGCAGGCTGATGCTCCACGGCGGCGGCTGGATGTGGCGCCCGCTCGTGGACGTGCGCGACGCCTCCGACGCCCTGATCGCGGCCTACGAGGCGCCCGCGGAGCAGGTGCGCGGGGAGATCTTCAACGTCGTCCACTCGAACTACCAGATCCGCGAGCTGGCGATGATCGTGGCCGGCACGGTGCGCCTGGCCGGCCGCCATGTCGACCTGGTCGAGGCGCCCGAGCCCGCGCTGAAGCGCGACTACGAGTGCTCGAACGCGAAGCTCTCGACAACGCTGGGGTTCATCCCCCGCCACAACGTGCTCGGCGCGGCCACCGACCTCGTGGAGCGGTTCGCCGAGGCGGACTCCTCGAAGCTCACCGACCCGCGCCACTACAACATCCGCTGGCTCGAGCTGATGAACGAGCTGAAGCCGAGCTTCGAGCGCTTCCAGACCGTCGTGTGAGGGCCCTGATCACCGGCGGGGGCGGGCAACTCGCCAGCGATCTCCAGGCGCTCCTGGGCGACGAGGCCGTGAGCCGCTCCCACGCCGAGCTCGACATCCGCGACGCCGAGCAGCTCGACAGGGCGTTCGACGAGATCCGGCCGGATGTGGTCTTCAACTGCGCGGCATTCCACAACGTGGACGTGTGCGAGCGCGAGCCGGAGAGCGCCTGGGAGACGAACGTGCGCGCGGTCATGGAGCTGGCCCGCCGCGGCGCGAAGCTCGTGCACCTGTCCACGAACTACGTCTTCGACGGGCGCCGCCCCGAGCCGTACGCGGAGGGCGACCTGCCCGCCCCGCG
>DASYMP010000334.1:0-4438 GCA_036009005.1 Thermoleophilaceae bacterium
TCGCAGAAGCGGGCGCGGCCTTCAGCCAGGTCGCGAATCACGAGCATCGTCCACTTGCCGCAGATGATGTCGGCAGTAGCGCAGACGGGGCAGCTTGAGTCGCTCATCACTAACCGAGTCTAGCAATGCTTCACGAAGTGAAGCTATGGAGAGTCAGCCGCCGAGCTGGCTCAAGATGCCGCTCGCGCCCCCGCCCGAGCCGCCGCCCTGCGGGCTCTCAACGCGGCCCTCGCTCGGCTGCACGAGTACCCAGCCGGCCCCCTCGAACGACATCTGGATCGACTCGCCCGAGCCGCGCCCGATCAGGTTCTTCAGCTTGATGTCGGTCTTGATGCCGGTCTGGACGCTCGACGCCCAGGTGATCGCCGCCTGCGGGTCCGCGAACGTGGGCGCGTCGGCCGTGTTCAGCAGCACGGGCGGGCCGTCCGAGATGATCGCGACCCAGCCGGTGCCGGTCAGGGCCGTGTTGAAGAGCCCGCCGCCCATGAGGCCGGACACGCCCTCGACGCGCTTGATGTCCCAGTCGATGCCCGAGTCGAACGCCAGCAGGTTCGTCCCGTTCACCGTGATCGCGTCGTTCTCGAGGTAGATCAGGTGGATGTCCTGCGCCGTGTCCGCGAGGAAGACCTCGCCGCTGCCGGACATCTTCATCAGCGTCGTGCCCTCGCCCGACACGGCCTTCTTGACCATGCGGCTGAGGCCGCCGGTCCCGGCATGCTCGAACGACACCTCGCCTTGGTAGGCGACCATCGACCCGGCCTTCGCCTGGATCGTCACCTGATTGAGGCTGACCTTCAGAAGCTTCGAGTTCTGAAGCGCGAAGGGCTGCTCCGACTTGGTCTCCTGGAACTCTCCGAGCGTGCTCTGCAATGGATCTCCTAAGTTCGTCCGTTTGGGAAAAGAGAAGGTACCCTGGAATCTCTTGCTCCGGCGGTCACTGGTCCCCGTTCTCTTCATGCTCGCGGCCGCCCCGGCGGCACGCGCTGCCGATCCGATCATGCCGCTGTCCGAGCTGCGGCCCGGGATGCACTGCACCGGGCTGTCCGTGATCAGGGGCACGACGATCTCGTCGTTCGACGTCGAGATCCTCGACATCATCGGCGCCGAGCCGGGCATGAGCGGCCCGCGCATCCTGATCCGCGTGTCGGGCCCGGCGGTCGACTCGACCGGTATCGGACCCGGCTTCTCGGGCTCGCCGGTGATGTGCGACGGCCGCAACGCCGGGGCGATCTCCGAGGGCCTCGGCGAGTACGGCAACGAGGTTGCGCTCGCCACGCCGATCGAGCTGATGCTGCGCGACCGCCCGCCGGCCCCGGCCGCCGCGGCCCGGCGCGATCCCACGCTCCTGCGGGCCGCCCGCCCGCTCGGCACCCCGCTCACCGTCTCCGGACTGTCCGGGCGCGCCGCCGCTGTGGTGAGGCAGGCGGCCACGCGCGCCCACCGGCCGCTGATCGTGGCGCCCGCGGGGCCGGTCGGGGGCTACCCGCCCGTCGACCTCCAGCCCGGCGCCTCGGTGGCGGCCACGATCTCCACCGGCGACCTCGGCCTCGGCGCGATCGGCACGCTCACATACCGCGACGGCGAGGACGTCTGGGCCTTCGGCCACCCGTTCGAGGGGCTAGGACGGCGGTCGCTGTTCCTCCAGGACGCCTACGTCTACACCGTGATCCAGAACCCGCTCGGGCTCCAGGACTTCGGCGCGATCAGCTACAAGCTCGCCTCGAGCAACGGCTACGTCCACGGCGCCATGACGAACGACCAGGTGGACACGATCTCCGGGAAGCTCGGGCCACGGCCGCACTCGATTCCGCTTCGCGTGAGCACCCGCAACCGCGCCGGCGAGCGCGTGACGCTCAACTCGCTGCTGGCCGACGAGCGCGACCTGGGCTACGGCGCCGGCATCTCGTTCGTCGCGCCGCTCGGCCTCACGGAGGCGATGGGACGTCTGATGCGCGACTTCGGGCCGGTCACCTTCCGCATGTGCACGAGCATCAGGGTGCGCGAGCTGAGGCGGCCGATGGGGTTCTGCAACCTCTACTTCTCGGTCGACGACGCCGTGAACGACCTGTCCGAGGCCGGCTCCCTCGTCGACTTCTTCGACTTCGCCCCGCTCCACGTGCAGCGCATCGGCGTGAGCGTGCATGCCAGGGACGGCGTGAAGCAGGACGTGCTGCTCCACGCCCGCGCCCCGCGGCACGCCCGCAAGGGCTCGCGGATCCGCGTGCACCTCACGGTGCAGCGCCGTCGCGGCGCGCGCCACAGGATCACCGTGCCGGTGCGCGTGCCGCTGTCGCTCAAGCCGGGGCGGCGCCACCGCCTGATCGTGCGCGGCGGCGAGGGCGGCGGCTCGGAGGCGCAGCTGATCGAGGAGCTGATCGCGCTACTCGAGGGCGAGCAGAACGGCGGCGGCTCGAACGAGCCGCGCAGCGTCGGCCAGCTCGCCGCGCGCATCCGGGCGCTGCGCCGAGTGCCGGGGATCTACGCGCGCTGGGACAAGCGGCCCGCGCGGCTCGTGCGCCGCTCGCGCGGCGTGAGCTACGAGGGTCGGGTGCGGCTGGGCGTCCGGGTTACGCCCCGGGTACTGCGCTAACCGGCTCGGGCTCGGGCGTGTTGATGACCGACTCGACCGATGTGCTGCGCAGCCCGTCGGACGACACGAGCAGCTTGAAGTCGTGCGGGTGGGTGGCCGCCTTGAGAGCGTCCTTCATGTCGACCCGCCCCTGCTGCACGTGGTAGAGCAGCGCCTGGTCGAAGGTCTGCATCCCGTAGTAGGCGCCCTCGGAGATGACCTCCGGGAGCTTTCCGGTCTCCTCGGGATTGAGGATCATGTCTCGCACGCGGCCGGTCATCCGCAGGATCTCGCAGGTCGCGACACGGCCGTTCTTGTCCGGCGTCGGCACGAGCCGCTGGGAGATCACGGCCTTGAGCGTTCCCGCGAGCATCGCGCGCGCCTGGCGCTGCTCGGCCTGCGGGAAGAAGTCGATGATGCGGTTCACGGACTCCGCGGCGTCCACGGTGTGGATCGTCGAGAGCACGAGGTGGCCGGTCTCGGCGGCCGACAGGGCCGTGCGGACCGTCTCCTCGTCGCGCATCTCGCCGACCAGGATCACGTCCGGGTCCTGACGCAGCACGCGCCGTAGCGCGCGTGCGAACGAGGCGGTGTCCTCGCCGACCTCGCGCTGGTTGATGATCGAGGTCTTGTCGCGGTGGAGGAACTCGACCGGGTCCTCGATCGTCACGATGTGCTTCGCGTAGTTCGTGTTGATGTGGTCGATCATCGCCGCCAGCGTCGTGGACTTACCCGAGCCGGTGGTGCCGGTCAGCAGGATGAGCCCGCGCTCCTCGTCCGCGATGTCGTCGATCACCGGCGGGAGCATCAGCTCGGCCGCGGTCTTGATCTCGAACGGGATGGCGCGGCAGACGAGCGAGACGGAGCCGCGCTGCACGAAGGCGTTCACGCGGAAGCGCGCCACGCCCGGCACGGAATAGGAGAAGTCCACCTCCCGCTCGGTGCGGAAGGCTTCGAGCTTCGCCTCGTCCGTGAGCATGTGGAAGAGGGTGGCCTCGGTGTCCTCGGGACGGAGCGCGTCGGAGCCTTCGACGGCAACGAGCTTTCCGTACTGACGGACCATGGGCTGGGACGGGACCTTGAGATGGAGGTCGGAGGCCTCCTTCTCGATCACCGTCATAAGGGCGGCGTCGACATCGAACATGTCACTTGAATCGACATTCCCGCCCTCGCCTTGAGGGCTGAACGGCCGATTGGACGACCCTTTCGGCCCTTTTGGGGCGCGGACGCCGCGGCTAGGCGACGTCGCGGAGCTTCTGCGCCTCCGCGAGTGACTGCAGCTTCTTGAGCGACTGGTTCTCGATCTGGCGGATCCGCTCGCGTGTGACGTTGAACGTGCGGCCCACCTCGTCGAGCGTGCGCGGGTGCTCGCCGCCCAGCCCGTAGCGCAGCTCGAGCACGCGGCGCTCGCGGTAGGAGAGGTTCTCGAGCGCCTCGCGGAGCGCCTCCTTGGTGAGGATCTCGGCGGCGCGCTCGTAGGGCGACTCGGCCCGCTCGTCGGCGATGAACTGGCCGAACTCGGACTCCTCCTCGTCGCCGACCGGCTTCTCCAGCGAGACGGGCGCCTGCGCGGAGCGCTTGATCGACTCGACCTCGTCGGGCTCGATGCCGGTGTGCTCGGCGATCTCCTCCGGGGTCGGCTCGCGGCCGAGCTCGGTTACGAGCTTGCGCTCGGCGCGGCCGATCTTGTTGAGCTTCTCGACGACATGCACCGGGATGCGGATCGTGCGCGCCTTGTCGGCGAGCGCGCGGGCGATCGCCTGGCGGATCCACCAGGTGGCGTAGGTCGAGAACTTGAAGCCCTTGCGGTAGTCGAACTTCTCCGCGGCGCGGACCAGGCCGAGCGTGCCCTCCTGGATCAGGTCCAGG